>JAIYBJ010000005.1 GCA_027488575.1 Streptomycetaceae bacterium
ATCACGTGGTTGAGCTTCTCGAATACTCATATTTATCGTCTTAAGAACCTTCGGATTGCAAACCACAATCTCTTTGGCCACTTCATTGCAAGGGTAACTGGAGAAACAGCCATAACTTTTGCATGAGCCGGCTCGCCAGGAGTTCTGACATCGCTTAAAGCAGGTGAGCTCTCATCTAAGGAATCGGCAATTCTTTCAATATTAGAAACTAGTGAAATATTTCGAACAAACTCTTCTTGATCAATACGATCATTTTCTGCGATTAACTCCTCCGCCAGAGTTGCTGCAGCTAAACGTAAATCTTCAGCAATATTTAAAGAGCGTTGTTCGGCGTTCTGAGTTTCAATCGACTCAACCTTGGATGAGATTGCATAACTTGCAGCCGAAAGTGCATTTCCAATTTGGCGATTAGCGAATTGAGTTACACCGCCTGCCACCGCTGAATCAAAGAGCGTGCGTGCAATTGTGCGAACTTGAACAACTGTGTGCTCCATAGCAACGCCGCGCAAATACAGAGCGTCGGCTTCATCAACTTCGGCTAGCGGTGACCACCGCGCATATCTCTTTGCTTCCAGAGCCTGTGAACGAACGTTCGGAATCTCTTCAATCAAAATACGGGCGCGTAACAACCATTTGCCTGCATCATCTTGTGAATATCCGCTTGCAACACCCTCTGCCATGTTTCCAAGTAAATCTGCTGACTTCTTTCCAAGTCGAGTGATCTGATCGATAGTTCGACCAGCAGGTGTACTCGCGTGTGAAAAGTAAGAGAAAACAATTGCAACAGCTGCACCGATTAACGTAGAAAACAAACGATGCTCTGCTGTGCTGCTGCTGATACCAGGACCAATAACAATAAGCGCCGTCACCGGAACGTTTACCGAAGCTACTTCACCTAAGCGCAATCCACGTGCAACTACTGAACACAAAAGAACTGTTGTTGCTACAGCGATTACACCAAAGTCAAAGAAGTACACGGTCATTAGCGCAATACCCGCGCCAATTGCTGTTCCAAGAATCTGTCCAAGGCCTTCGCGAACGGATTTGTACAAGGAGATTCGAATGCTCAAACTGCAGACAATTGCAGCTACTAATCCCCCGCCATCAAATGCTTGTTCACCGATTAACCACGCCGCACCCGCTGCAAGGCTTGCGACAATAATCTGTCTGACCCAGATTTTGCGGTTAGTAAAGAGCGCAATTGTGCGAGTCAATAGGCGCTTCATGGCAGAAGTCTATTCTGCAGAGAAAAATTACGAGAGAAGTTCAGATAAGAGTTGCTCTACACGTTTCTTGATTTCATCTCGGATTACGCGCACAGATTCAATTCCTTGACCCGCAGGATCATCTAGAACCCAATCTTCATAGCGTTTCCCAGGATAGAACGGGCATACGTCGCCACATCCCATAGTGATAACAGCGTCTGATTCTTGGACAGCTTCCGGTGTCAAAACCTTTGGAGTGTTATTGGAAATATCAATGCCGATTTCTTGCATTGCTTGAACCGCTATTGGATTAATTGAATCTTTTGGAGCTGACCCGGCAGACAAAACTTCTACACGGCCTGCGCCAAGAGTGTTCATGAAACCAGCTGCCATTTGAGATCGTCCAGCGTTGTGAACGCAAACAAATAAAACAGTTGGTTTAGGCGATGACATTTTCATCCTTTTCATCCGTTGTTAACAATGCAGCTAATAAGACTCCTAGTATGGCGCCAAGACATTGCGCCGCTATAAACATCGGCACTGATTCAATCGAAATTCCAGCAAATGACTCGCTCAAGCTTCGGGCAAATGTAATTGCAGGATTTGCAAAGGATGTTGACGAAGTAAAAATGTATGCCGCGCCGATCCACGCAGGAACAATTACCGCAGCCAATGAACCTTTATTTTGATGGCGCAAGAGCAAAATACTAAGTATTAGTCCTGTTGTTGCCACCACTTCTGCCAGAAAGAGATAACTGCCATTGCGCGTAAAAGTCGATTGTTCTATCGCCGGTTTATTAAACATCAAGTTTGCTAGAACTACACCGGCTGATGTCCCAATAAATTGCATCAAAACATAAAGCCCTGCTTCTTGAAAGGTAACTCTCCTATAAAAAAGCTCCACAATTGTCACCAGCGGGTTGAAGTGCGCGCCACTGATGGATGAAAAAAGTGTGATTATCACAAAGAGCATGAAGACGGTTGTGATCGTATTTACAAAGAGCTGAATCGCAATATCTTCGGTCAAGGTTGTGACCATGATGCCCGAACCAACAACACTCGCCGCAAGCAGCAAGGAACCTAGAAATTCAGCCGTTAATTTCTTAAACATTTTTATCCTTCACATGTGGACTTAAGCCGAACCAAAGTTTTTGCTACAGCCTTCTGTGTCCAAGGGTACGCCTTTCGAAAAGATAACCAGGCTTTAGCAATTAATGGCGCGCGAGATGCGTCAAAGGTTTCTGTGACTTGGGTCTGTTGTGGTCCAATGTTTACCAACTCGTAACGCCAAATCCATCTTCCAAGATGGCGCCATGCAATCAGAGAATTCTCAGAGTATTCGACAACTGTATTTTTGATTCGATAATCCACGCCAAGGTGCATCTTCATTCCAAATTTAGATCCCAGAACTAACTTATCTGGTCCACTGATGTTCTCTTGAATGGTTGATGATCCATCAATTTCTTTGTGTCGATGTGGGTTTGAGAGAATTGCAAATATCTTCTCTGCTGGAGCATTTATGACAATGCGAGCGGATTTAATCTTCTCGTTGCCTGTTTCGAGTATTTCTGATCTAATTTTTTCGCTCATTTATTTTCTCAAAAATGCAGTTAGGTAAGCCAAACTAAATAAGAACCCAACTGCAGCGTATGCAATTGTGAACCAACCGAATTCAGCTGGAATTAAGAGCGTAAGGCCACCAAGTGCTGCCGCTGAAACAACCATCACACGGGCAGAAAAAACAACACTCGTTTCGCTGCCAAATCTGGATACAGAGAGCATATTTCCGGTCAATGCAATCAAAGTAATTGCAATCATGCGCATGGACCACTGCAGTGAATCAGTTGTGTCAAGATTGAGTAATTCTAGAAATGTTTTTGGATCAACAAGCAAAAATAAGGCACTAAGACCGAATATGGCAGAGCCAAATTTCAGAACAGTGCGCAGACGCTTGATCGTCAGGGCCGATGTGTAAGACATGTGCAGAGCCTAAACCCAAGAAAAACAGATACCAGTATTAGTGAGGGATTTTTATGGGCGATTATGGTTGGAGCACGCCTGTTGCGAGCAGAACCAGAAGCGTTGTGCCCAATATGACTCTGTAGATGATGAATGGAGCAAAGCTCTTAGTCGTTACAAATTTGAGTAGCCATGCAATCACGAGGTAGCCAACAACAAAAGCGATAGCAGTTGCGACAAAGGTTTCAGCAAGTGAATAAACGGCTACTTGATCATCACTCAAGGCGTTCTTTAATTGGTAAAAACCACTTCCGAATACCGCAGGAAGCGCGAGTAAAAATGAGTACCGCAGCGCGGCTTCACGTGAATAACCCAGTGCGCGTCCCATCGCAATCGTGGCACCCGATCTGGAGACACCTGGGATAAGTGCCAGAGATTGGGCTAACCCATAAAGTAAACCGTGCTTTACGGACAGCTGCGAAAGTTCTTTTGACTTAGGCGCATATCGATCTGCGGCGCCGAGTATCAAACCAAAGACAACCATCGTGGTTGCAATTATCCATAGTGAACGCAAGTCAGTTTCAATGAAATCTTGTGCAAGATATCCAATTACAACAATTGGCAGAGAACCAATGATGATTAACCAACCCATTTTTGAATCTTGATTGCGTGCGCTCTTATCGGTCAAACTTGAAAACCATGCAGAAACAATTCGCATGATGTCTTTTCTAAAATAAATCAGTACCGCAAGCTCAGTTCCAATTTGAGTAATTGCCGTAAACATCGCGCCAGGATCGATTGCGTTTGGAAAAACTTCGCCAGCGAGTCGAATATGAGCGCTGGATGAAATCGGGATAAATTCGGTAAGTCCTTGGATGATGCCGAGAATTATTGCTTCAAACATCTCATCCGCCTCATCCGTAATAACTTAAGTCTAAATAATAGCGTTGACCTTAGTTTCTAAAGGTGATTTTCTTTCCATGCATAACAACTTTTAATCGAGCGATTGCGCTTTTGCCCATGCCATGAAGATTAGAGAGATCTTCTAATGAGATTTTTCTAAGATCGGAGACTTTATAGAGCTTGGCTTCGACCAATGCGCGACGAGCAGGAGCGGCTAGACCAATAGCTCGCCACTCTTCATCTCTTTCCTCGTTCTTTGAAATCTTGGTCATGGTTGATTATAAAAGTAAGATTGCTTCATGAGCGCTACAAAGGTTCAAAAGGAGATTCAAGCCCTTTCTAATCGTGGAAGAGCGCACGATCTTCAGAAGTTTTTTCAGACAGCACCTGGCCAATATGGCGAAGGTGATGTTTTTCTGGGACTAACAGTCCCGCAGGTCCGTTTGATCGCCAAAGAGAATAAGGCGATTTCACTGAAAGAAATTGAAGTTCTCATTAGTTCTAAGTTTCACGAAGTTCGACTATGCGCACTAATCATCATGACGCTTCAATACAAGAGTGCAAAAGAGCGTGGAGAAAAGAAGAAAATCTTTGATGTGTATATGAAAGCAATGACCGCTGGCTATATAAACAACTGGGATCTAGTAGATGTAACTGCGCCAATAATTGGCGAATACTTGATTGACACTAATGACCCATATGTTTTGCTCCATAAACTTTCGAAGAGTAAGTCTCTCTGGCAGCGCAGAGTTTCTGTTGTTTTCACATTCGCATTTATCCGAGCAGGCGATATCGAGCCAACTTTTGAAATGGCAGAGAAATTACTTCACGACAAGCATGACTTGATTCATAAGGCTGTTGGTTGGGCATTGCGTGAAGCAGGCAAGCTCAATGGAATCGCTCTTCGCGATTTCTTGTCTGCTCATTCGCACGAAATGCCACGAACCATGCTGCGCTACTCAATCGAAAAATTTTCCGAGCGAGAGCGCAGGAAGTGGTTGCTTGAAAGTAAGCGTTAAGGCTTAAGCACTCACATCAAAGCGGTCAGAGTTCATTACCTTTGTCCATGCTGCAACAAAGTCATCAACGAATTTACGCTTGTTATCGTCCTGGGCGTAAACCTCAGAGTAGGCGCGCAAGATTGAGTTTGATCCGAAGATTAAGTCCACTCGCGTCGCTGTGTATTTAACTTCGCCAGTATTGCGATTTCGAATGTTGTAAACATTCTTCCCGGCAGGTTCCCAGACATAAGTCATATCTGTAATTGTTGAGAAGAAATCAGGTGTCAGCGCACCAACAGTGTCAGTGAAGACTCCGTGCTTGCTCTGTCCATGATTAGTTCCGATTACGCGCAATCCGCCCATCAAAACAGTCATCTCTGGTCCGGTAAGGCCCATTAACTGTGCGCGATCAAGTAATAACTCTTCTGCAGGAACTGAATAATCTTCCTTTAGCCAATTTCTAAATCCATCATGAATTGGCTCTAGTGGTGCAAAAGAATCAATGTCGGTCTGTGCTTGTGTTGCATCGCCGCGACCGGCAACAAATGGAACAGTGATATCAAAGCCAGCAGCCTTTGCTGCTTTTTCAATACCAACATTTCCTGCCAGAACGATGACATCTGCAAGGCTTGCGCCATTCTTGTCTGCAATCGATTCGAGTTGGGCTAGAACACGAGCTAGACGCTCAGGTTCATTTCCTGCCCAGTTTTTCTGTGGTTCTAATCTGATGCGCGCACCATTTGCTCCACCACGTAAATCTGAACCGCGGAATGTACGTGCGCTATCCCACGCAGTTGAAACTAAATCAGAGACAGATAAGTCAGTTGCTGAAATTGCTGCCTTTACATCTGCAACTGAGAACTTGGCGTTTCCTGTAGGAATTGGATCCTGCCAAATTAAATCCTCTGATGGAACATCTGGTCCTAGGTATCTAACTTTAGGTCCCAGATCGCGGTGCGTTAACTTAAACCACGCACGAGCAAAGACTTCGCTTAAGTACGCCTGATCTTTATGGAAGCGTTCCGAAATTTCGCGATAGATAGGATCTTTAATCATCGCCATATCCGCATCAGTCATGATTGGGTTATAGCGAATTGATGGATCTTCAACATCTACAGGCTTATCTTCTTCTGAAATGTTAATTGGTTCCCATTGTGTGGCACCTGCAGGAGATTTCTTTAACTCCCAATCGTACTTAAACAATAATTCGAAGTATCCGCCATCCCACTTAGTTGGATGAGTAGTCCAAGCGCCTTCGATTCCACTTGAAAGAGTGTTACGTCCGATGCCGCGCTTGTTTCCGTTCTTCCAACCAAATCCTGCTTCTGAAATATCGGCACCTTCTGGCGCTGCGCCAATTAAAGAAACATCGCCATTGCCATGTGCTTTTCCAACAGTGTGTCCACCCGCTGTGAGTGCAACAGTTTCTTCATCATTCATGGCCATGCGTGCGAAAGTTTCGCGAATGTGTTGCGCGGTTAACAATGGATCTGACTTTCCGTTTACGCCTTCTGGGTTAACGTAGATAAGTCCCATTTGAACTGCTGCTAATGGGTTCTCCATTGTGCTTGCGTTTTTTACATCTGCATAACGCGCATCACTTGGTGCTAAGAATTGATCTTCTGGCCCCCAGTAAATATCAATTTCAGGGTTCCAAATATCTTCGCGCCCAAATCCAAATCCGAACGTCTTAAGTCCCATGGATTCGTAAGCAATTGTTCCGGCTAATACCAATAGATCAGCCCAGCTCACTTTGTTTCCATACTTCTTTTTAATTGGCCACAAAATACGACGAGCTTTATCGAGGTTTACGTTATCTGGCCATGAGTTAAGAGGTGCAAAACGCAGATTGCCTGTTCCTGCACCGCCACGACCATCAGTTGTGCGATAAGAACCAGCTGCGTGCCATGACATACGAATCATTAATCCGCCGTAGTGTCCCCAGTCTGCTGGCCACCATGATTGGCTATCTGTCATCAATGCATGCATATCTTTTTTCAGTGCAACAAAATCTAATTTCTTCAGTTCTTCGCGATAATTGAAATCTTTACCAAGAGGATTGGTCTTTGTATCGTGTTGATGCAATATGTCTAGGTTTAAAACCTTTGGCCACCAATGACTATTGGAACTGCCAACCTCTGTGTGTGATCCATGAACTACTGGGCACGTACCTGTGTTTTCTGACATTGCATCTCCTCTTGAATAATCTTGAAGCACGTATGAATAGCCAAACTTTAGCAAGGCCACTTACAGATGGGTATTTGAATCCCATTTTTTGAGAATTTCAGCGCTCTGGCAGGTTTACTTAAAAACTGTACCTTGCTTAATCTTTCTGGTGCTTGTGTCCATCATCTGGTTTTTTGCCCTCTGTAATTCGACCAGCATGTGCGTGCGCTTCAGGATCTTTTCTGACCTTAATAAAGCTTGCTACCGTTGAAATCACCAAGATTGCACCGATAACAGCAAGGCTGACCAAGGTAGGAATCTTAGGTACTTCAGCGACAATTTCGTGTACGTAAGTCATGATTAGTTTCACGCCGATGAACATCAAAATTATTGAGAGTCCAAGTGAGAGGTAAACCAACTTATCTAGCAAGCCCTTGAGCAAGAAGTAAAGCGCGCGCAATCCAAGGAGTGCGAACGCATTGGCTGCGAAGACTAAGAATGGTTCTTGTGTAACACCGAAGGTTGCAGGAATTGAATCGAGTGCAAAGAGTAAATCGGTGGATGCAATCGCAATCATTACGATAAACATCGGTGTGGCTAGGCGCTTGCCATTTACCTTAGTAAAAATCTTTGAACCATCGTATTCATCTGTCATAGCAATGCGTTTTCTAATGACGCGAACGAGGGCGTTGTCTTCAGGTGATGGATCTTCATCCCAGTGCTTAAACAATCCAACGCCTGTCCAAATAAGAATTGCTCCGAAGATAACGAATGTGAAGCTAAATGCTGCTAATGCTGCTGCGCCAACAGCGATAAAGATGGCGCGAAGCACGAGAGCTAAAATAACTCCAAACATAAGTACTCGCTGATGATAAATAGATGGAACTGCAAATTGCGCCAAAATAATAATAAAGACAAATAGGTTGTCGACTGAGAGTGATTTTTCAACTAGGTACGCCGCAAAGTATTCGGTTCCAAATTGGGATCCAGCGGTTTGCCAGACCCAGACACCGAAGGCGATTGCAACACCGATGTAAAAAATGGACCAAATAGCAGCTTCTTTGAACATTACATCGTGAGGTTTACGACTAACTGTCAGTAGATCTACAACAATTAGTAAAAGTATTGCGCCAACTACAAGCGCCCAGGTGAGAAGTGATACGTCCATCGTGATTCAACCTATTCGTTAAAGGGGCCATTGGTGCCAAGGTCTCCCTCACCACAAAGTGGTCGCAACCCCGGGATATTTCTATCCGTATTGACGGAGGTGCGTTAGCGAGGTACTCCCCTTAACTGTGCGAAAGTCTATGTTCTGATCGATTGGATTCGCAACTTAAAATTTATGCAGCGATTCGCCTGTTTTTCAATGGGTTGCAGCGTTGGAATTTATGAGTTTGCAAAGAAGCGGATAGGTCCACGATGTTCCACCGAAACTTTGTCTCCGACTTCGAAATCCATTGGGCCAGCAACTCGGGCACGAATGATTTCTGAACTTTCGGCAAGTTTAACAACCAACATTGCATCGTGACCGTAGTAGTCCAACTGAATTAATGTTCCATTGACTCCATTAGAAGAACTCTTCGAAACCATGATCTCTTCTGGGCGGATAACAACATAGCCGTTGCTGTTCATGGAATTTTGAGAAGCTGAGCCATTAGATGAAATTGCATATGTGGTGCTTCCATCTGCAGATTGTTGAGCATTTAGAATCAGCGCATCTCCAGTGCTTGCAGCAACTGAAGGTGAAATGGGAGATTCATAGACCTCTTCTGGTGAACCGTATTGCGCAATTTTTCCATCCCGCATCAGAACTACTTTGTCAGAAGAAACCAAAGCTTCTTCCCGATCATGAGTTACAAGGATTGCGGTTGTTCCTTGTGATCGAAGCAGCGCGACAACATCTGAACGAAGTTCGTTTCGAAGTTCTGCATCTAGCGCTGAGAACGGCTCGTCCAGCAGAACTAGCTTTGGTTTAACTGCCAATGCGCGAGCAAGTGCAACACGGGTTTGTTGTCCCCCTGATAGTTCAGTGGGCATCTGATTCTCAAACCCAGACATGCCAATTAGTGCAAGCATGTCGGAAACTGTCTTCTTGATTTGATCTGCTGAGAATTCTTTTTTGTCTAAGCCAAACGCAATATTTTTTGCAACATTGAGATGAGGAAAGAGCGCGCCCTGTTGTGGAACGTAACCAGTTCGACGTTTATTGGGTGGAAGAACCACAGATGAAAGTCCAACTAATTGTGAACCAAAACGAATTGTTCCTTCGCGCGGTTGCAAGAGTCCAGCAATTACGCGAAGTAGCGTTGTTTTTCCGCAACCAGATGGACCCAGCAGAGATGAAATCTCGCCCTCTTTCAAATTGAAAGAGAGATCATCAATAACAGTACGGTCGCCAAATGCGACAGTAAGGTGCGATACATCAAGTGATGTCATGCAATGCTCCCTACTTTTGATTCGTTCTGCGCTGAATTAGAAGAAGATTCTGCCCGAGGCATACTCAGGAGAAAAGTTGGAACAGCTGCGATAAGAACTAAGAGTAAGGCGTAGGGCGCTGCATCATTAAATCGGTTGATTGACGCGTAGCTCCAAATTTGAGTCGCCAATGTATCCATGCCAGTTGGACGCAGCATAAGAGTTGCTGGAAGCTCTTTCATTGCAGTGAGAAAAACAAGAAGTGTGCCTAGTCCAATACTCGGAAGTGCAATTGGGAAGACAACAGAAGTACTGATCTTTGCCTTACTCTTTCCAAGAGTTGCAGCTACTTCCTTTAAGACGGATGGAACAAGTTGCAGTGAGAAAGTCATGGATGCAACAGCTTTTGCGAGAAAGAGCAATGCGTATGCAAAAGCGAGTAGAAAGACTGATTGATAAATCGGACCAAGTTTTGAACCGAGTGAAACGAGTGCAAGACCAATAACCACACCAGGCAAGGCGTGCCCAATCAAAATAATCCGCTCTGAAAATCTCGAGAAGCGACCAGCGTGCGTTGCAATCAGAAAGCCCAGGGGTGCAGAGAACACAAGTGCAATGACTGCACCTAACGCCGAAACTGAAATTGTGGATACAGAAGCGGTAATTAGACCTGACACATCAATTGGATTTGGGTTACTGATGAATCTAGAAATCAACACATAAAAAGGCACAATCACCGCTAGTGATGTGTACATTCCAACCAAGACAAGAACAAAACTCTTTAGTCGAAGACTCGAAATTCTGGACTCTTGTGTGTAGCGACGCTTGAAGACATTTTCTTTTGCCTTCTTGTCTTTGATTCTTTCATCAGCTGCAATAAACACAACTGAAGCAAGAATCAAGACGAGTGAAATAACGGATGCAGCGCTTCGATCATAAGAAGATTTGAACATGTTTTGAATAGATACCGTCAAAGTTTCTACATTAAGCAGTGAAACCGCTCCAAAATCACTGAGCACATACAAACCCGAAAGCAGCGCACCGGCACTGATGCTTCCGCGAATCTGAGGAAGGATTACTCTGAAAAAAATCTGACGGCGTGATTGTCCAAGAGTGCGGGCAACTTCAATAAAACCGTTGTCGATCCGTCGCAGCGAAACCAAAATTGCCAAGAACATGTATGGCAGTGTTGTAAGAATTAAAACAAAGGCTGCGGCAAGAACTCCTGAGAGAGATGGAAGCAGAGCTAACCAGGTGTATGTAAAAACATATGATGGAATAGCCAGTGGAAGCACGCTAGCCACAATCAATAGATGGGCCTTAGGAACTTGTACAAAATGAAGTCCGGCCGAAATCAACGTGCCGAGAAAAATGTTTACAGCAACGACAATGATTAGCAACACTGCCGTAGTAGCAAGAACTTCAAGAGTTTTACCTCTAAAGAGGAGTTCGACAATCCCGGGCAAAGGTTTTTCAAAGGCACGAATAAGTAAATAAATAAAAGGAATCAGAACTACTGAAAGCAGTAACCCCACCAAAACATTAAGAACAGGATGCACCTCAGCTGGTTCTCCACGGGATGTGAAGAGTGGTGGTGCGATGGGCTCCTGATCCAACTTTGTCATGGATTTAAAGCAATCCGACCTTTACAAGAAGATCTTGTGTAATTTGAATATTTTTTAGCGCATTTAAATCAACAGAGGGCGCGCCAATTTCGCTCATTAATGGAAGACCTGCTGGCGCTGTGGCGCCAGAAAGTAATGAGTATTCATGTGTTTTTGTGACAAACTCTTCTTGAATCTTTTGTGAAGTAAGAAAGTTAATCAGATCTTGCGCTGCTGCATACTTCTTGCTTGAGGCAAGAACACCCGCACCGGAGACGTTAATCATGTTTCCAAGGTCGCCAGATTTAAAGAAACCATTCTTAACATTTATCTCTCGTCCCAAACCTTCTGAGACTTCCCAGATGTAATAGTGATTTACGAGCCCAATTGCGATTTCTTTCTTATCAATCGCTTCAACGATTGCACTGTTCTTGGCATAAATGCGAACGTCGTTGGCTTTTAGTCCTTCAAGCCACTTTTGTGCAAAATCAACACCCTGTGCATTAATCAGTGCAGTAACGAAAGCTTGGAAAGATGCATTGCTTGGTGCAATACCAAGCTTTCCTTTGTATGACGCGTTAGTAAGTTCAACAACCGATGTTGGCAACACTTTAAGAAGATCTGGATTGTATGCAAAGACGCGAGCGCGACCAGTTACGCCTACCCAATTTCGATTTGCTGCAACGTATTCCGCGGGGATATTTGCCGCTACATCAGAAGGAAGTTGGATAAAGAGATTCTCTCTTGCAACCGCACCGAGTGAACCGGCATCTTGAGATAGAAATAGGTCGGCAGGTGAATTGGCACCCTCTTCAAGGATTTGTGCGGCGAGTTCGGCTGAATCACCGTAGCGAATATTGAGCTTGATGCCTGAGGCTTGTTCCCACTGGGCAAAAAATGGTGCAATGAATTCTTCGGAGCGACCTGAGTAAACCGTTATCTCTGTTGGATTCGTTGCCTGTTCATTTGACCCAGAACAACCTGTCATCACCGTTGCCGCAACAATTGCAGCACTCGCTACAACTAGAGCCTTAACTACTTTTCTCACGAGGAGCACTCCTTGAGTCCGTGTGCAAAGGGCTTAACTTCCCCAACAAATGGACTGTAGTTGAAAAGGCCGAATTACGCAACAAAAATGTTGCTTAAATGCATCTGCGAAATACTCCTTGGCTATCACCCCTTCACGCTCGAAAAAGAGTGCAATAAGGCCCGAAATGCCTCACCCTTGGAGGGTGAGTAAAGACGCTGCCAAATCACCCCTGCCGGGTTTTGCCAACAGCGTGCAGAAAGTTATTGAAACCGCAATTGAAAAAAATGATCTAGATTTTTTTTACCGCCTCTATTTGACGCGAATGGCGGAGTTATCCCTGACTGGACAGGGCAAAGAATTCATTGAGTACGCAAAAAGCTCTCTTGATGATTCGCAGAATAGTTTGTTTATGGCAAAAGGGTTTGAAGCAATTGGAAATCTGATTGATGTGAATTTCACACAATGCATCATCCTTTTGGATGAGCTAGAAGCAAGTACTCGCGAGAATGAAATCAAAGTCTGGGTCGATCAAATCAGTAACCTGTGCCGAGCATATGTAAATTTCCATAACGGCAACTATCACCTTTCATTAAAGCATGCTGAAATAGCACTTGAATCACCAATTAAGAGTGGCACTTTGGACCCGATGGATAAGGGTCGATTAACTCGACTAGTCGCATGTATTGCATTGATAACTTCTGATGTCGAGAAAATCAACAAGTGTGCCGAAGATATCTTGAACATCGATAATCCAGATAACTTAACTGTTTTAGACCAAGCCAAATCCGCAATTGCATCCATGCAATTGCTATCACAAGGTGAGTATAAGAAAGCCTACGGCTTAGCTAAAACCACAATTACTATTGAAGAAGCTTCTAATCGAGTTGGTGTGGCAGCACCATTTGATTGTAAATTTGTTTTAATTCGCTGTCTTTATGAGTTTTCCATGGTCAATGAAGCATTAGATGAAATTCAAAAGCTACGAGATGAAGCAAAAAAGAATAACTCCAGCTTTGTTGCTTATCTCTGTGAGGTTGGCGAAATTAGAATCCTTTCACGCATCCCCGACAGTCACGATGAAATCTCCAAAAAGGTAAGTACGTTGCGAAATGAACTCTTAATTAATCCAGATTTAAAGGCCATGACCTGGTTGGTAGATTTGGCAGAGTTTTTCGCCAAAACCCTTTCAAATGATTTGGGGCGAATAAACACCATTATTGAACGTAACCCAGAATTTACCTATCTACAACAGTTAGGTAAGAGTGTTCTAAGCAAACATAAACAAGAGTTTGTAAATGAATACAAGAATCTTCCTGAAAACACGGCTTATGAAGTTATTAGAAAGAATCTTCATCTTTCAAAGATAAAGAGTGAGGGTGTAAAAAAGCAGCGTGAATATTTAAAGACTGCGCTGGCAAAAGGTGAAGAAGTTGGGGCGCTTGAAGTTTTCTTGCGTCAAGATAATTCAACTTTGGAAGCAATCATTAATTTATCAACGGCTAGTAACTCAATCTGGCTCGAATCCCTAAGCAGGTTGGCAATTGAGCGCATTCAAGAGCGCAATCGCAAAGCAAAGATTTCAGGAGATCAGTTAACAGGGCGTGAGATTGAGGTGTTGAAGTACCTCGTTTCAGAAAATTCGATCACATCTATTGGTCAAACTCTGCACATTTCAAAAAACACGATGAAGACCCACCTTCGAAACATCTATAGGAAGTTGGATGTAAATGGCAGAGGTGAGGCCGCAAAGAAAGCCAAAGAGAACTTTATAATTTGATTTGCTGAGTCGATTTAATGGATGAAAGAGCTTATAAATCCATTTGAGTACCGAGAGTGATAACTCGATTCTCCGGCAAGCCAAAG
>JAIYBJ010000026.1 GCA_027488575.1 Streptomycetaceae bacterium
GTTTTAGCGTTCGGCCAGGATTAAACAAGTAATTCGAGCCGTGCAGGTGCGTTGGCCTTCGTCATTTGTAATCACGATGTCATAACAGCACATTGTTTTGCCTAACGAGACCGCTGTTGCAACTCCTGTAACAATTCCTTTGGTTGCAGATTTGTGATGTGTTGCGTTGATATCGACACCAACAATTTTGCGAGTTGGGCCCGCATGTAACTGAGTGCCAACTGAACCAAGACTTTCAGCTAAGACAACATTGGCGCCACCGTGTAGCAAGCCAATCGGCTGAGTGTTTCCTTCAACAGGCATTGTTGCGACAAGTCGTTGTGGGGAAGCTTCGATAATCTCGATGCCCATTTTCTTATCGAGTGCGCCAACGCCGCGTTCACGAATTGCTTTAAGAAAGTCTGGTTGTTCCATGGGTTGAGTCTAACTTGCCTCATAGGATGCGCACATGACCAAACGCCTACTTTTAATCGATGGTCACTCAATGGCATACCGAGCATTCTTTGCTCTGCCTGCTGAGAACTTCACAACGGCGCAAGGCCAGCACACCAATGCAATCTATGGCTTTGCAACCATGCTGATTTCTTTGATTAAGGAAGAAAAGCCAACGCATATCGCCGTGGCATTTGATCTCTCGCGCAAAACCTTTAGAACAGAGATTTTTCCAGAGTACAAGGCCAATCGCTCAAAGACACCGGATGAGTTTCGCTCTCAGATGAGTTATCTGCACGAGTTAGTTAGCGCCTTCGGGATCCAGCAATTTGAAATCGAAGGCTATGAAGCGGATGACATCATCGCAACTATTGCAAAGCGCGCAGAAAAAGAGAAGTGTGAAGTTCTAATTTGCACGGGGGACAGGGATAGTTTCCAACTAGTAAATGAACGCACAACAATTTTGTATCCAAAGCGTGGCGTCAGCGAAATGTCTCGTATGACCCCGGATGCAGTGATTGCAAAATACGGCATGAGCGCCGAGCAATATCCAGACTTTGCAGCGCTACGGGGAGACCCAAGTGATAACTTGCCATCGGTTCCAGGTGTCGGTGAAAAAACCGCCGCTAAGTGGATTGTTGATTTTGGTTCTCTCAAGAATCTTTTATCAAATGTAGATACTCTGGGCGGCAAAGTCGGTCAATCTCTCAGAGATAACATCGATAACGTCATCCGAAATCGCGAACTCACACAACTTGTGCATGATGCACCTGTAGATTTTGAAATCGATGCACTCGGTTGGGCTGGACCAGATGAAGCCTTGATCAATCCGCTCTTTGAAAAACTAGAGTTTAGAACTTTAAAAGATCGCTTAAGCCCGCTGCTTAAAAAATCTCCTGAAAAAAGCAAGCCCGCAGCAGCTGAGACTCTCTTTGATACACCATTTGATTCATCTCTTCTTACGCCAGATGAGGCAAGTAAGAAGATTGCTGCGCACACTGGAGAAATATCAATTGCATTCGAAGTCACGGATGAAAAACTGCATCGATACTGCGTCGCTTTAAACCGTAGCGAATCCTTTATCGTGCATTCAAGTCAGATGGGTTCGTGGGCGACAGATCCTGCAATTCCCAAAATAGTTCATGATGGAAAATCTGTGGCCAGAAGTTATTTGTTAAGCCACATTGCTTTCGATACAAACCTTGCGGCGTATCTCCTTAATCCCGGAACCCGCAGTCTTGATTTAAGTGACATCATCGAACGGTGGGGAGATGGAACACAGATCGACACTTCTTCGCCAGAAGCTCAACTTCATTCTCATGCTCGATTGTTATTTACTCTGCGAGATTCTTTAGCCAAAGAGCTTAAAGAAAGAGAACTAGAGAACTTATTTACAGAACTTGAGATGCCAATTTCAGAGTTATTGGCGGTAATGGAAAATCGCGGAATAGCCGTAGATCGCAAGAAGCTCGAATCGTTGGCAGTATTTTTCGACAAAGAGAGTTCAGCACAAACAAAGATTGCTCACCAGGCTGTGGGACATGAGTTCAATTTGGCTTCACCTAAACAGTTACAAGTTGTCCTATTTGATGAACTAAAGCTTCCAAAAACCAAGAAGATTAAGACCGGATATACAACTGATGCTGATGCTCTTCATTGGCTGTTCGAAAAATCTAAGCATCCTGTCTTAGCTGCGATGTTGCGTGTGCGCGAGACAAAAAAATTGGGCGCAACCGTAGAAGGCTTGCTCGCTGAAACAACAAAAGCAAACCGTATTCACACTCACTTTGCACAGACGGTTGCAGCTACTGGTCGTCTATCTTCAGTCGGCCCAAACCTACAAAATATTCCTGTCCGCACAGAGGAAGGCCGACAGATACGAGAGTGTTTTGTTTCTGGCACTGGGTATGAATCCTTACTAACAGCTGATTACAGCCAAATTGAAATGCGAATCATGGCGCACTTATCCAATGATGCAGCACTCCTTAAAGCTTTCGAATCTGGTGAAGATTTGCACGCAAGTGTTGCCGGTTTGGTCTTTGGCGTTAAACCAAGTGAAGTAGATCCTGAGATGAGACGCCAAATGAAGGCGATGTCATACGGATTGGCTTATGGACTTAGTGCCTATGGCTTGGCTGCACAGTTAGATTTGTCTGCCAGCACCGCCCAAGAACTAATGAACAAATACTTTATCCGCTTCGGTGGAATTCGAGATTACTTAAGTGATGTTGTTGATCAAGCACGCAAAGTTGGTTACACGCAAACAGTTATGGGCCGCAGACGTTACTTGCCGGATTTAAGCAGTGATAATCGTCCCCGACGCGAAGTTGCAGAACGCATGGCGCTAAACGCTCCGATTCAAGGTTCAGCGGCTGACATTATTAAAAAAGCAATGCTCAATGTCGCTGGATTGATTCAAGAGAATAAATTGAAATCTCAACTTCTATTGCAGGTTCATGATGAATTGATCTTTGAAGTTGCGCCAGGTGAAGAAGAATCGCTCACGAAATTGGTTAGAAAAGGCATGGGAAGCGCTTTTGAATTACGAGCGCCTCTTGATGTGAGCATTGGGGTTGGATCTAGCTGGAATGAGGCTGCGCACTAGCCTCGGTTCACGCACGGAATTGACCCATCAACGCGTGAAACCGTACCCTTAGCGCTCCCTGTCCCTACTACTCATCTATCCCTACGGAGCATTTTGACTACTTCACCAGTAATTGCAGTTAATGACATTGGATCAGCGGCAGATTTCCTAGCCGCAATCGAAGGAACAATCAGAAATTTTAACGACGGAGATCTCGTCGAAGGCACAGTTGTTCAAGTAGATCGCGAAGAAGTACTTGTTGATATTGGTTACAAGACAGAAGGTGTTATTCCTTCCCGCGAATTATCGATCCGTCACGATGCAGATCCAAATGAGATTGTAAAAGTTGGCGACAAGATTGAAGCTTTAGTTCTTCAAAAAGAAGATAAAGAAGGTCGTTTGATTCTTTCCAAGAAGCGCGCACAATACGAACGCGCATGGGGAGACATCGAAGGCAAGAAAGAGCGCGACGAAGTTGTTATCGGAACAGTTATCGAAGTTGTTAAGGGCGGACTTATCGTTGACATCGGTCTTCGTGGATTCCTTCCAGCATCTCTCGTTGAAATGCGCCGCGTCCGCGATCTCACTCCTTACATCGGCAAGCAAGTTGAAGCTCGCATCATCGAATTAGATAAGAATCGCAACAACGTTGTTCTCTCACGTCGTGCATTCCTAGAACAAACACAATCAGAATCTCGCACAACCTTCCTCAACCAACTCCAAAAGGGTCAAGTTCGCTCCGGTGTTGTTTCATCAATCGTTAACTTTGGTGCTTTCGTAGACCTCGGTGGCGTAGATGGTTTGGTTCACGTATCAGAGCTTTCATGGAAGCACATCGATCACCCAGGCGAAGTTGTTGAAGTCGGCGATGAAGTAACCGTAGAAGTTCTTGAAGTTGATTTTGAGCGCGAACGTGTTTCACTATCACTTAAGGCAACACAAGAAGATCCATGGCAAGCATTTGCTCGCACACACACAATTAACCAAGTTGTTCCAGGTGTTGTCACCAAGCTTGTTCCATTCGGAGCATTCATTCGTGTACACGAAGGCATCGAAGGCCTTGTTCACATCTCAGAACTAGCAGAGCGTCACGTAGAAATTCCTGAGCAAGTTGTTCAAGTAGATGACGAACTCTTTGTGAAGATTATTGATATCGACCTAGAGCGTCGTCGTATCTCACTTTCACTTAAGCAAGCTAACGAAGGACAAGAAGTTGAAATCGAAGCATTCGATCCAACTCAATATGGAATGTCTGCTCGTTACGACGCTGAAGGTAAGTTCATCTATCCAGAAGGTTTCGATGCTGACACTCAAGAGTGGAAGCCAGGATATGAATCTCAACGTGAAGCGTGGGAAAAAGAGTACGCAGTTGCACAAGAACGCTTCCTAGCGCACAAGAAGCAAAAGGCTGAAGCTAAAGCTGCTGATGCTGCTGCAACACCTGTCGAGGTAGCAGCAGAGTAATTTCTAGTGGCCTTCGTTGTAGGACTCACTGGCGGTATTGGTTCGGGTAAATCTTTGGCTGCGCAATTCTTTTCGCAGTTAGGTGCTCTCGTTATTGATGCAGACCAATTAGCACGTTCTGCAATCGAACGAGGCTCCGAAGGTTTCGATGAAGTCCTACTTCGATTCGGTGACACTGTATTAAAAAATGGTGACATCGATCGAGTAGCACTTGGTCAGATCGTCTTTGAAAACCCGGAAGCGAAAAAAGATCTTGAAGAGATCATTCATCCACGCATTCGAGCCGTATTCGAAGAAGCGGTTGCCAGCTTAAATCCCGGTCAAGTGATGGTTTATGAGATTCCACTTCTCGTTGAAACTAACGCAGCAGATCGCTTTGACTTCGTCATAACAGTCGAATCCAATGCTGAGCTACGTAAACAACGATTGCGTGCTCGTGGAATGTTTCATTCTGACATTGAAAAGAGAATGGCAGCACAGGCAACAGAAGAGCAACGCCGCGCAGTAGCTGATTGCGTTCTCACAAATGATGGCAGTGAAGATGACTTATTGCGCCAAGTAGAAAACGTCTGGGAATCAACGATTCTTCCACGCGCGCAAATCTAGAGCCTCGCAGATAGAGTTCGGTATATGCGTCCAGTAACTGATCTACAAAGGCGAGTTGAGCCTTTCCAAGTCATCAGTGATTATGTTCCTGCTGGAGATCAACCCGCGGCTATTGAAGAAATTGTTAAACGCATCAATGCCGGAGCAGAAGATGTTGTCCTCTTGGGAGCCACGGGAACAGGTAAGTCAGCGACTACAGCATGGATGATTGAAAAACTGCAGCGTCCAACTTTGGTGCTTGCTCCTAATAAAACACTCGCTGCACAGCTGGCCAATGAATTCCGCGAACTCCTACCCAATAACGCTGTCGAATACTTTGTTTCATATTACGACTATTACCAACCAGAAGCCTATGTTCCACAGACTGATACTTTCATTGAAAAAGACTCCAGTGTTAATGATGAAGTAGAACGCTTACGACATTCGGCGACGAATTCACTCTTAACCCGTCGAGACGTTGTTGTGGTTGCAACTGTTTCATGTATTTATGGACTCGGAACTCCCCAGGAATACGTTGATCGAATGATCAAATTGTGTGTGGGTGATGAGATTGAGCGAAATGTACTGCTGCGACGATTTGTCGATGTTCAATACAAACGCAACGACATGGCATTTGAGCGAGGCACTTTCCGGGTTCGCGGAGACACCATCGAAATCATTCCGATGTATGAAGAACTAGCTCTTCGAATAGAAATGTTCGGAGATGAAATCGAGAGGATTACAACTCTTAATCCGCTAACGGGTGAAATCGTTCGCGAAGAAGAAGAGATGTATGTTTTTCCCGCAACTCACTATGCAGCTGGTCCAGAAACAATGAAGCGCGCAATGAGTGACATAACAGATGAACTTCAGATCCAACTTAATCTCTTTGAAAAGCAGGGTAAGTTACTAGAAGCTCAGCGCTTGCGCATGCGCACTACTTTTGACTTAGAGATGATGGAGCAGTTGGGTTTTTGCTCGGGCATTGAAAACTATTCAAGACACCTCGATGGGCGCGAACAAGGTTCTGCGCCTAATTGTTTACTTGATTACTTTCCCGAAGATTTTCTGGTTGTGATCGATGAGAGTCACGTAACGGTTCCTCAGATTGGTGCGATGTATGAAGGAGATGCCTCGCGTAAACGAACTCTGGTTGAACATGGATTCCGGTTGCCAAGCGCACTTGATAATCGACCATTGAAGTGGCCAGAGTTTCTAGACCGTGTTGGCCAAAAGGTTTACTTGTCCGCAACACCTGGTCCATACGAACTAGGCAAAGTAGATAACGATGTTGTCGAACAGGTTATTCGCCCAACTGGTCTTGTTGATCCTCAGATTGTAATAAAGCCAATTAAGGGTCAGATTGATGATTTGCTCGCGGAGATAAAGATTCGCACTGAGCGAAACGAACGCGTCTTAGTAACAACACTTACAAAGAAGATGTCAGAAGATTTAACAGAGTACCTGCAAGAAAAAGGCATCAAGGTTCAGTATCTCCACTCAGAAGTAGACACTCTTCGAAGAGTTGAATTACTGCGTGAACTACGTTCAGGCCAATTTGATGTGCTGATTGGCATCAACTTACTTCGCGAAGGTTTGGATTTACCCGAAGTATCGTTGGTTGCAATTTTGGATGCAGATAAGGAAGGTTTCCTTCGCTCTGCTACATCATTGATTCAAACTATTGGCCGTGCGGCTCGAAATGTTTCTGGTGAAGTTCACATGTATGCAGATAACATCACTAAATCAATGGCGAAGGCAATCGATGAAACCAATCGTCGCAGAGCGAAACAAGTTGCTTACAACCTCGAACGCGGAGTAGATCCGCAACCTCTGCGTAAAAAGATTGCAGATATCACCGACCTCATTAACCGTGAAGGTGATGACACCGATGAACTACTTTCTTCGGGTCGTAAGTCAAAATCAGCAGGGGCACCACCTATCGGGCTACGTAGTAAGAACGCTGGCTCTTTGCCTCGCCAAGAATTAGTCGCGTTGATAGAGTCGCTCACTGACCAGATGAGAAGTGCGGCAGCAGAACTCTCTTTCGAATTAGCGGCACGATTGCGTGATGAGATTCGTGATTTGAAGAAAGAACTTCGTGCGATGCAAGAAGCGGGGCATTAATGAGCATCGACAAGTTAGTTGTCCGTGGTGCACGCGAGCACAATCTCAAGGATGTCTCTATTGAGCTTCCTCGTGAATCCCTTATTGTTTTTACAGGTTTATCTGGCTCTGGAAAATCAAGCCTAGCTTTTGACACAATTTTTGCTGAGGGACAACGTCGATACGTTGAATCTTTATCTGCATATGCTCGCCAATTCTTAGGGCAAATGGATAAGCCCGATGTTGACTTCATCGAAGGTTTATCTCCTGCAGTTTCTATCGATCAGAAATCAACGAACCGCAATCCTCGTTCAACGGTCGGAACAATTACTGAAGTTTATGATTACCTGCGTCTGCTCTTCGCTCGAGCTGGTCGCCCGCACTGCCCAAATTGTGGCAAGGCCGTATCTCGACAGACTCCTCAGCAAATTGTTGATCAGATTCTCACGATGCCTGCGACTACCAAATTTCAGGTACTTGCTCCCGTTGTTCGTGCACGCAAAGGCGAGTTCGTTGATCTCTTTGCAGAATTAATTGCATCCGGATACGCCCGTGCGCGCATTGATGGTGAGATTGTTGCATTAAGTGATGCACCAAAGTTGAAGAAACAGGAAAAGCACACAATCGAAGTTGTGGTTGATCGCTTAAGTGCTAAACCTGAATCAAAATCGCGTCTGACTGATTCAATTGAAACCGCGCTCAGATTAGCTTCAGGCATTGTGCTTTTGGATTTTGTTGATGCAAAAGGATCCGACAAAGAACGTACTTTTAGTGAGCACTTGGCGTGCCACGACTGCAATCTTTCGTTTGAAGAGTTAGAACCACGATCATTTTCCTTTAACTCACCATTTGGAGCTTGTCCTGAGTGCACAGGAATTGGAACAAAACTTGAAGTAGATGAAGATCTGATCATTCCTGATGACTCAATCTCAATTTACGAAGGGGCCATCGCACCGTGGGCAGGTGGACAATCGGCTGACTATTTTGTGCACTTACTTGAGGCCCTATCTGAAGATATTAAATTTTCACTAAACACACCGTGGAAGCGTTTGCCTGAAAAAGCTCGTAATGCAATTATCAATGGGTACGAATACGAAGTCCATGTGAAGTATAAGAATCGCTACGGCCGAGTTCGCAATCACACAAGTGGATTTGAAGGCGTAGTTCCTTTTATTCATAGACGACATGGTGAAACTGATAGTGATTACAGCCGTGAAAAGTATGAAGCGTATATGCGTGAAATTCCTTGTTCCGTATGTAAGGGTGCGCGTTTAAAGCCTGAAGTTCTTGCTGTAACTGTTGGCGACCTTTCAATTTCGCAGATATGTGAATTATCTATTGCCGATTGTGCCGAATTTTTGAAGAAGATCTCATTAAACGCACGTGAAGCTCAAATTGCTGAGCGAGTGATGAAAGAAGTACACGCACGATTAGGTTTCTTGCTCGATGTTGGCCTGGATTATTTATCACTTGCCCGACCAGCGGCAACACTTTCTGGCGGTGAAGCACAGAGAATCAGGTTAGCAACACAGATTGGTTCGGGCCTTGTTGGTGTTCTCTACGTATTGGACGAACCAAGTATTGGTCTTCATCAACGTGATAACAGACGACTAATTGACACACTTACTCGTCTGCGCGATTTAGGAAACACTCTCATTGTGGTTGAACACGATGAAGAAACCATTCGCACCGCAGATTGGATTGTTGATATAGGTCCAGGAGCGGGCGAACACGGTGGCAAGGTGGTTGTGTCGGGGGATTACCAATCACTTATTGATTCGAAAGAATCTATTACAGGCGCATATTTAAGTGGACGTAAGTCAATTGCAATTCCGAGCAAACGCCGCCCACTCGATGCAAAGCGAAAACTAACCGTCAAGGGTGCTAAGGAAAATAACCTTAAAGACATTGATGTTGATGTTCCATTAGGTGTCTTTGTCTCTGTTACAGGTGTGAGTGGTTCAGGAAAATCCACTTTAGTTAACGATATTTTGTACAGCGTGCTAGCTAACAAACTCAATGGTGCTCGCATTGTTCCTGGACGCCACCGCACTGTCAGCGGCGTCGATTTACTCGACAAAGTAGTTCACGTTGATCAATCACCGATTGGACGCACGCCACGTTCAAATCCGGCAACATACACAGGAGTTTTCGACAAAGTTCGTGCACTTTTTGCCGAGACTACCGAAGCAAAGGTCCGCGGCTACCAACAGGGACGCTTCTCATTTAACGTAAAAGGTGGTCGATGCGAAAACTGTTCAGGTGATGGCACCATCACAATCGAAATGAACTTCTTGCCTGATGTTTATGTTCCTTGCGAGGTCTGTCATGGGGCCAGATACAATCGCGAAACTTTGGAAGTTCACTACAAGAACAAGACAATTGCTGATGTACTAAACATGCCTATCGAAGAAGCGCATATCTTTTTCGAATCAGTGCCAACCATTGCTCGATACTTAAAGACACTGTGTGACGTTGGTTTGGGATATGTCCGCTTGGGGCAATCTGCACCAACTCTTTCTGGAGGAGAAGCGCAACGCGTTAAGTTGGCTACAGAGTTACAGCGCAGGTCAACGGGTCGAACGATTTATGTTCTAGATGAACCTACAACAGGTCTGCACTTTGAAGATGTTAACAAGTTACTCGGCGTCCTCAACCGCTTAGTCGATACTGGGAACACAGTTGTTGTTATCGAGCACAACTTAGATGTGATCAAATCATCTGACTGGGTGATCGACATGGGGCCAGAGGGTGGATTCCGCGGCGGAACAGTTGTTGCAGAAGGAACACCAGAAGATGTAGCAAAAGTTAGCGCTAGCTATACAGGTCAATTCTTGGCCGAGATTCTAAAGACTAATCGAAAAGCTCCAGCGAAGAAGAAGTAAATATGGCTGATCCCGCCAGTTATCGCCCAACTGATATTCCAGAAGAAGCCGGTGTTTATCGCTTCTATAACGGTAGCGACAAGGTTATTTATGTTGGCAAAGCAAAGAATCTAAAGAATCGCCTTAGTTCATACTTTGGTAGCAATCTTGCTCATAAGACACGTCGAATGGTGCATGAAGCCGTACGAGTTGATTGGACGGTTGTAAACACAGAACTAGAGGCGCTAGCTCTTGAGTTTTCATGGATTAAGCAATATCACCCAATGTATAACGTTCAATTCAAAGATGATAAGTCTTACCCGTATTTAGCAATTTCTATTTCCGATGAATATCCGCGCATATTTGTAACCCGAAAAGAGAAGCGACCAGGACTTAAGTATTTTGGTCCTTATACGAATGCATGGGCGCTTCGAAATACTTTCGACATCTTGCTAAAAGTTTTTCCGGTTAGATCTTGCACTTCAGGAAACTTTCAGCGCGCACAAAAGAGTAAGCGCCAATGCCTACTTGGCGATATTGGAAAATGCGCGGCTCCTTGCGTTGGTTGGGTTACTCCCGATGAGCACAAGCAAATCGTTCATAAACTAGATGCGTTTATGGAAGCAGGTATGCAGGACTTGCTTCCAGCCTTACAAGCTGAGATGGAGTTAGCATCTTCACGTGAAGAGTTTGAAAGAGCCGCGCGTATTAGAGATCAGATCGAATCTTTTGAAAAAGCACAAAGGTCCACACAAGGAAATCTTTCAGATGAATTAGATGGCGACTTCATCGCTATTCATGAAGAAGGACTCCACGCCGCCGGCTCTATTTTTATGTTACGAAGAGGTTCTATTAAAGGATCCAGATCGTGGATTGTTAATCAGGAACTTGCGCTGGAAGGCGATGATCAGTGGGCATCATTGCTCTTTTCTATTTACGGTTCTGAAAGCACCGAAATACCATCAACCATATATTTGAATTCAGAACCGGCTGATACAGAAGCTCTTGAACTATGGCTCTCATCGCTATCAAGTTCTAAAGTTAGTTTGAAAGTTCCACAGCGTGGCGAAAAAGTTGAACTACTTGAAACTGTAAAGCGGAATGCTCATTACGCGTTAGTGCAATTCATGAGTAAACGAGCTAGCGATGCTGCAGTATCGGGCAAGGCATTGCTGGAAATCGAAGAAGAGCTCAGCCTGGCAAAGACCCCATTGCGTATCGAATGTTTCGATATTTCAAATATATCTGGAACCTCCGTCGTAGCTTCAATGGTTGTCTTTGAAGATGGAATCGCAAAGAAGAGCGAATATCGTCGATTTATCATTGATACAACAGATGGATTTGATGACACACGTGCCATGCACCAGGTACTAACAAGAAGATTAAAGAGATTGCTCAATGATCGCGTGGTCGATAGCGCAGAAATCATTGAGGCAGGTGGCAAACCAAGCAAGTTCGCTTACCCACCTCAGTTAATCGTTGTCGATGGCGGTGCACCCCAAGTAAGTGCAGCACAACGAGCAATGAATGAACTTGGTATTTCAGATATCGCGCTTTGTGGTTTAGCTAAGCGCTTAGAAGAGGTATGGGTACCTGAACAATCTGATCCAATAATTTTGCCACGAACCAGCGAAGGTCTTTACTTACTTCAAAGAATTAGAGATGAAGCACATAGATTTGCAATTTCATTTCACCGATCAAGACGTTCCAAAGTTATGCTCGAATCTATTCTCGATGAAATTGAGCAACTTGGTCCTAGCCGTAGAAACGCTTTACTAGAACGCTTTGGTTCAGTAGCCGCACTCAAGAAAGCAAGTGTTGAAGATATTGCCATGACTCCAGGCATCGGAGAGAAGATTGCACTCATAGTCTTTGAATTTCTGGCCAATAGTTCTACCTCAAAGATTGATATGGCCACAGGCGTTATTGAAGATGCTTGACAGGTAGGTAAAGATAGAGACATGAACCAAGAAGTTTTAATTCTGACAGGTATGTCCGGGGCTGGCCGTTCAACAGTGGCCCATGCTTTAGAGGATCTTGGTTGGTACGTAGTTGACAACCTGCCTCCATCATTGCTCTCTGATCTAATCAAGCAAGGCGTGCAATCCGAACTTAAATCACTCGCAGTTGTTGTTGATGTGCGGGGCGGGAAATTCTTTGATGAGCTGGCCTCATCACTAGATGAGTTGAAAAAATCCGGTGCTAACTTTCGTGTTGCTTTTCTTGATGCATCCGATCAAGCCTTAGTTCAACGTTTTGAATCCACACGACGTCCGCATCCGTTGCAGGGTAAAGGTCGCATAGTTGACGGAATTGCGGCCGAACGAGAGAAGCTTCAAGAACTCTTGGCTCAAGCGGATGTGGTAATTGATACTTCGAATTTAAATGTTCACCAATTAGAAAAACGCACCACAGAGATTTTCGCTCAGGGGCTAACGCAGTCCGTGCGAGTTAATGTCCTCTCCTTTGGTTATAAGTATGGAATTCCAGTCGATGCTGATTTAGTACTTGATTGTCGGTTTATCCCAAATCCTCATTGGATTCCTGAATTGCGACCACTCACGGGTTTAGATGACAAGGTTAAGAGCAATGTTCTGGCCAATGCTGGTGTTGCAGAGTTCGTTCAATCATATGTTTCAGTGATCAATCAGATGTTGCCTGGGTATATGCGTGAAGGCAAAAAGTACTTAACTGTCGCAATTGGCTGTACCGGAGGCAGACATCGAAGCGTTTCAGTCGCACGAGAGATAGCCGCACAATTAGATGGCGAACGAAATGGATTTTCTGTCAGTGCACACGCGTCACACAGAGATGTTGGGCGTGAATGACATCTGTTTCAAACCCACGCGTCATCTGCTTGGGTGGAGGACATGGTTTAGCTGCAACGTTGTCAGCGGTTCGAAAGATTACTTCTGAAATTACAGCGATTGTTACCGTTGCAGATAATGGCGGATCAAGTGGGCGCCTTCGTGAAGAGTTTCCAATATTTCCTCCGGGTGATTTAAGGATGGCGCTGGCAGCTCTGTGTGGTGATGATCAATGGGGAAGAAGTTGGGCCGACATCTTGCAATACAGATTCACAAGCGATGGACCACTAGATGGACATGCTGTGGGAAATCTTTTGCTAGCTGCTTTGTGGGATAGAGACAAAGATCCAGTAGAAGGTTTAGATCGAGTGGCGCAATTGTTAAAAGTTGTTGGCAGGGTATTGCCAATGGCTTCGGTGCCCTTAGATATTGAAGCTACATTTGAAGATGCAGGTACCGAGCATCATGTGCGAGGGCAAGTACAAGTTGCTACTGCCCACGGCAAATTAAAATCACTTCACTTGGTTCCCGAAAACCCAACGGCGCTTCCGGCAGCACTCACGGCAATCAGTGAAGCACAGTGGATAACAGTTGGACCAGGCTCGTGGTTCTCAAGTGTTCTGCCACATTTTTTGGTACGCGAGCAACTAGATGCTTTAGTTAAATCTTCTGGAAAGAAAATAATCATTCTCAATTTGGATTCACATCCCGATGCGAATGCTGATGAATTTGCGGGCTATACACCTATCGAACATCTAGAAATGCTTCGAGAATATGCACCAACCATGCGAGTCGATCATGTTCTAGTTGATCAGTATGAATTAGGCGATAGTCAGAGGCTTCAACTACTTGTTGAGAGTTTTGGGGGAGATCTACACGTTGCCGATCTGCGCAAATCACCCGGAAGTCTTCATCATGATGTCGAAAAATTATTTTCTGTTTTGAGCCACATCATGGGCCAATCTTTGGTTGGATAAGCACATGGCAATGACATCAGCAGTAAAAGATGAACTCAGTCGCTTGGCTATCACCAAGCCGTGTTGTCGAAAAGCCGAAGTATCATCCTTGCTTCGCTTTGCCGGGGGATTACATATTGCAGCCGGCAAGATAGTTATTGAAGTAGAACTCGATACCGCACAGAGTGCTCGGCGCTTGCGTAAGGATATTTCCGATATCTATGGTCACGACAGCGACTTAGCCGTTCTCTCGTCCAGTGGTCTGCGAAAAGGTTCGCGGTATGTTGTTCGCGTAATCAATGAAGGTGAAGCATTGGCACGTCAAACAGGTTTAGTAGATGCAAACTCCAGGCCAGTGCGCGGACTTCCACCACAAGTTGTTTCGGCAGCTATTTGTGACTCTGAAGCAGCATGGCGTGGTGCATTTATTGCGCATGGTTCACTTACAGAACCAGGGCGTTCTTCATCACTTGAAATTACATGTCCTGGACCAGAAGCTGCACTGGCTTTAGTAGGTGCAGCGCGTCGCATGGGCATTGTTGCTAAAGCACGCGAAGTTCGCGGTGTAGATCGCGTTGTCATCAGAGATGGTGATGCCATCGGTGTATTGCTCACACGTTTAGGTGCACACGAAAGCGTATTGGCATGGGAAGAACGCAGAATGCGCAGAGAAGTTCGTGCAACCGCTAATCGGTTAGCAAACTTTGATGATGCGAATTTGCGTAGATCAGCACGAGCAGCAGTTGCCGCATCGGCACGAGTATCACGCGCCATGGAAATTCTCGGCCCAACTATTCCGGATCACTTAAAAGAAGCAGGCGAGTTGCGCATTAGTCACGGTCAAGCAAGTTTGGAAGAGTTGGGATCGTTAGCAGTTCCACCAATGACCAAGGATGCGATTGCTGGAAGAATTCGTCGTTTACTTGCTATGGCAGATAAGCGCGCTTCAGAATTAGGAATACCTGATACAGAAGCTGGTTTGTCACCAGATTTGTTGAACTAATTACGCATAAAAATCTGGCGCAAAAACTCTACTTTTAAGAAATAGCGCCTTCCTGATAGAGTTCGCACATACCCCAGCGTTGTGGTGCGTAAGGTCCATTTTTACAAGGACCGCCTTAACTGGGTTCTATGCAGGGCCCAAGACGAGCGAGGATTACAGATGATTAACGTTGGAATTAATGGATTTGGTCGTATCGGCAGAAACTTCTTCCGAGCAAGCCTTACAAATCCGAACATAAACATTGTCGGAATCAATGACCTTACAGATAACGCAACACTTGCACACCTTCTAAAGTATGACTCAATCTTGGGCCGTCTTGGTCTTGAAGTTTCGCACACCGCTGACACACTCACTGTGGGCGGAAAAACAATTAAAGTTTTCGCAGAACGCGATCCAGCAAGTCTTCCATGGAAATCAGTTGGAGCAGATGTCGTAGTTGAATCAACCGGAATCTTTACTAAGGCAGCGGATGCACAGAAGCACATCACTGCAGGGGCTAAGAAAGTAATCATTTCAGCTCCAGCAACTGATGAGGACATCACAATTGTTATGGGCGTTAATCACGAAAAATACGACCCAGCTTCACACAACATCATCTCGAACGCATCATGTACAACTAACTGCTTGGCTCCAATGGCCAAAGTACTCAACGATAATTTTGGAATCGTCCGCGGTTTGATGACAACTGTTCATGCATACACAAATGATCAGGTTATTTTGGACTTCCCTCATAAGGATCTTCGCCGTGCACGCGCAGCTGCGACAAACATCATTCCAACTTCCACAGGCGCCGCAAAGGCAATCAGCCTTGTTCTTCCAGAGCTCAAAGGCAAGCTAGATGGATATGCGCTTCGCGTTCCAGTCCCAACAGGTTCGGTAGTGGATCTCTCAGTAGAACTTTCAAAGGAAGTTAGCGCGGCTGACATTAATGTAGCTCTTAAGAAAGGCGCAGAAGGTCCACTCAAGGGCTTCATGACATACACAGAAGATCCAATTGTTTCATCTGACATCGTTACTGATCCATCATCATGCATCGTCGATGCTGGATTAACAAAGGTAATCGGAACAACTGCAAAGGTTGTTGGTTGGTATGACAATGAATGGGGTTATTCAAACCGTCTCGTCGACCTAATTACGTACGTAGGTAAAACGCTGTAATGAATTCACTTGCTTCACTTGATGTTGCAGGTAAGCGCGTTTTTCTCCGCTGTGATTTAAACGTTCCACTTAAGAATGGTGAAATCACTGATGATGGTCGAATCCGTGCTTCATTACCCACGATTACAAATCTTCTAGACCGTGGCGCTTCACTAGTTATCGGTGCTCATCTTGGACGCCCAAAAGGTGAAGCAAAACCTGAGCTATCTCTGCAGCCTGTAGCAGAGCGTTTGTCAGAACTTCTGAGTCAGCCAGTTGATTTCATCACGCAAGGTTCGGCAAAGATTTTGTTACTTGAGAATTTGCGATTCAATACGGCCGAAACAAGTAAGGAGGACGGCGAACGAAGTGCATTTGCAAAAGATTTAGCAAAACTAGCTGATGTATATGTTGGCGACGGTTTCGGTGCTGTTCATCGCAAGCATGCCTCTGTTTATGATCTTCCTGCCTTATTGCCACATGCACCAGGAAATCTCGTTCAAGCCGAAGTTGAAGTTCTTAAGAAACTAACGCAATCTCCTCAGCGTCCCTACGGCGTAGTTCTCGGGGGAGCGAAAGTTTCAGACAAGATTGGTGTAATTTCTAATCTTCTTACAAAGGTAGATGTCATGGCTATTGGCGGGGGAATGGTCTTCACATTTCTAGCTGCTAGCGGCAAGGAAATAGGAACTTCACTCGTAGAAACCGACTTGATTCCAACTGTTAAAGAATTGATTGCAACAGCGCAGAGCAAAGGTGTCAAACTTGTTTTGCCAACGGATATCGTGGTTGCACCAGAGTTCAAGCAAGACTCTGCTCCCACTTTAGTTTCAGCAGATGAAATTCCCGAAAACCAAATGGGTTTAGACATTGGTCCAGAATCCGCTGCCGCATTTGCTGCTGAAATCAAGAAATGCAAAACAGTGTTCTGGAATGGTCCGATGGGTGTTTTTGAGTTTCCAAATTTTGCTCACGGCACAAAGGTTGTGGCACAAGCGCTCACAGAAGTTGATGGAATTTCCGTCGTCGGAGGGGGAGACTCGGCAGCTGCGGTACGAGCGCTAGGATTTAAGGATTCTGACTTCGGTTATATTTCAACCGGCGGCGGAGCATCACTTGAATACCTAGAAGGCAAAGTGCTTCCTGGTTTACAAGCACTTGGTCTCTAACTTCACTACTAAGAAAGCTGGTCGAATTAAATGCGCAAACCTTTGATGGCAGGTAATTGGAAGATGAACCTGAATCATCTTGAAGCCATTGCGGTTGCGCAGAAACTGGTTTACAGCCTTGAAGATAAAGATTATGACGCAGTTGATGTTGCTGTAATCCCACCATTTACTGATATCCGTTCCATTCAAACTCTCGTTGATGGTGATCGTCTTCGACTGTTGTATGGAGCTCAAGATGTTTCCCCAGAAGCTAGCGGTGCCTTTACCGGTGATATTTCTGGTTCGATGCTTGCAAAACTCGGTTGCACATTTGTTGTAATCGGCCATAGCGAACGCCGAGCTATTCACAATGAAGATGATGCGCTGATAAATCGCAAAATAAGAGCGGCGCTTTCACATGAACTCACACCTATATTTTGTGTTGGCGAAGAACTTTCAATCCGTGAGGCTGGAACACACGTAAGCCATGTGGTACGACAAATTCGCGCCGGCCTTGAAGGTTTTCACAAGCCTGATCTTAAGAAAATTGTTATTGCCTACGAACCAGTCTGGGCGATTGGCACTGGAAAAACAGCTACACCAGAAGATGCTGAAGAAGTGTGCGCAGCCATTCGAGAAGAAATCGAATCTATTGGTAGCGCAGAAATTGCTTCTAATATGAGAATTCTTTATGGGGGTTCAGTGAAGTCTTCCAACATTGTTGAAATCATGAAGAAAGAGAATGTAGATGGGGCCCTCATTGGTGGCGCCAGTCTGGATCCCGAAGAACTCGCTAAAATCGTTAAGTTTTACGCTGCTTCGTAAGTAGGTATCAGGCAGATTTAGCAGGTATCCTTATCCACCTGCCCGCTATTTCGGGCTACAGAGCAGAACAAGGAGTTCGTTTCCCGTGAAGTTAGCACTCTCAATCATTCTGGTACTTACCAGCGTTCTTATGATTCTTCTCGTTCTTTTGCACAAAGGAAAAGGTGCAGGCCTATCTGATCTCTTTGGTGGTGGAGTTTCCTCTAACTACGGCGGTTCATCCGTTGTAGAAAAGAATCTCGATCGCATCACAATCGTTGTTGGCGGTTTGTGGTTTGCAGGAGTCGTAGCCTTAAGTTTAGTTTTAAAATAATTACTCTCTCACAGCGATAGGAGCAATACATGGCAAGTGCAATTCGTGGAAGTCGCGTCGGTGCAGGCCCAATGGGCGAGGCAGAGCGCGGAGAAGCGATTGCTCGTTCCCATGTGTCGTATTGGTGTTCAAATGGTCATGAAGTTCGACCATCATTTGCTGAAGAAGAGAGCGTTGTAATTCCAGCTGAATGGGATTGCCCTAAGTGTGGATTTCCAGCAGGCCGCGATAAAGCTAACCCACCAAGTCCAATCAAAAATGAACCGTATAAAACTCACCTTGCATACGTAAAAGAACGACGCAGTGATGCAGAGGGTGCAAAGATTCTGGATGAAGCACTTCGCAAACTACGCGGGGATGACTAAAGCTTTCCAGCAATTTCCAGCAGTTGTTTGATTCCTGCTCTTCTATCCATTAAGTGCAATCGCATGGTTTTGATGCCTCGACTTTCAAGTGCATTCTGATCGCCTATAGCTTGAGCCATGATCAGAGTTCCAAAGCTGAACTTTTTACCGGGTATTTCATAATCTTCTTCGCACTCTGCTGTTATCTGCAGAAACGAACCATTGTTCTGTCCGCCTTTGTGAAACTGTCCGGTGGAGTGCAAAAAGCGAGGACCCCATCCGAAAGTTACCGGCTTAGAAGTTTTTGAGGCAAGAATGTTTCTCAATTCTTTTATGTCAGCATCATCGTGTCTATCTAAATACGCCATTACTCCGAGATAACCATCGGAATCCATTGATTGCAAAAAAGAAGAGATCAAAGTTTCAAGGCTAGGGGAGTCCTGGAAATAAGCTATAGAACCGTCTATCCCTTTATTACCGAGGGCCGGTAAGGAGTTGTTCCATTGATCGAGCAATAAACCGCTGGCCAACTTGGACTCTTGAACATTGGGTTGACTAAATGGATCGATGGATAAGCCAGCACCAATCAATGCTGTAATCCATTCCCAGAAAAAGAATTGTGAACCCAAGTCCCCAGTAATAACCAAATCAGATTTACCGGTAAAAGATACGGATAAGTGATTTCCAGCAACATCATCAGTTCCGCGATTTAGGACTACTGGTAAACGACCAACACCGTTTTTTCCTGTGGATTCAGCAACTAGTTGCTCTATCCAATCAGATAGACCCGGCATATCCGAGTTCTCATCGGAAATCGAAAAGTATTGCTCTGTGCCGGTGATGAGTGCATACGCCGCAACCAGTGCAGGATACGGATCGTTTATCAGAGATTCTTTTGTATCTGATGCACTATCTAGAATCACTGAAACATCAATACCAATAAGAGCCGCAGGTACTAAACCAAATGCACCCAGAACACTAAATCTTCCACCGACGTTGGGATTAGCATTGACAACAGTTAGGCCAGCTTCGCGTGAGGCGACATCTAAAGGAGAATCCGGATCAGTCACAATAATCATGTGTTCTGATTTGTTTAATCCAGCCTTTTCAAAGATTTCTTCAAAGAAGCTTTTCTGGCTAGCTGTTTCAATAGTGGATCCAGATTTAGAGCCAACTATGACGAGGGTTTTGCTCCAATCTGAATTCATCACATGAGATATGTATTGTGGATCAGTTGAATCAAGAACAAAGAGTTCTTTTCCAAAACTTTGAGCGATCACTTCTGGGCCCAGGGAAGAGCCACCCATGCCGCATAGAATCACTTTTGAAAGCTGTTTATGTTTGGCAAAGAGTGCATCTAGCTGTGCCAGTAATGCTCGTGATTGAGTAGGTAAATCAATCCAATCCATCCGAACGCTCGCTTCAGCGGCAGCATCGTGACCCCAAATGGTGTTCTCTTTTTTTATGAGTCGAAGATGTGCGTCCAGGAGTTTTTTATACAAAGATGAGTTTGTATCAACTTCTTTCTCATTTTTGTATTCAACTGTAATCATGCACGGCGAACCTTATCGACATCATCGAGAAGTGCTTGCCAGGCTTTTGAAAATGCTGCGACACCATCGGTTTCTAAAGTATCGGTTATGGCACTCAGTGATATTCCAACCTTGGCAAGTTTGTCCATAACTTCGTGAGATTGCTGGATTGCTGGTGTGATTGTGTTCCCCAGAAACTTTCCATGATCTATTACTGCGTCCAAAGTTGATTGCGGCATCGTGTTTACAGTGTGAGGAGCAACAAGTTCCATTACATAACGAGTGTCATCGTAAGTTGGATCCTTTACGCCAGTAGATGCCCACAATGGACGTTGCATATGTGCTCCAGCTTCGCGCAAAGCAGCCCACTTGGTTGATTCAGATTTGTTCAGAAAGAGTTCATAAGCGAGAACGGCATTGGCAATGGCAGCTTTACCCAATAGTTCGGTGCTTTCTGCGGAATCAATGGCCTTGAGTTCTTTATCTACGGATGTATCAATTCGACTAATAAAGAAGGAAGCAACGCTATGAATCTGGGATACATCACTGCCCCTTTTTAGTGCTTGCTCGATACCTGATATGAAAGCGTCAATAACTTCTTCATAACGCTTGCATGAAAAAATCAATGTGACATTTACACTAATGCCACTTGCAATCAACTCTGCAATTGCTGGAAGTCCCGCGAGTGTGGCAGGGACTTTAATCATTAAATTCGGACGATTTACTAAACTCCACAGAGCTTTTCCTTCATTTATTGTTGCCTCTGTTTCGTGGGCTAATCGCGGATCAACTTCAATACTGACTCGACCATCTACACCATTAGAGTCTGAGAAGATTTTTGAAAATAAATCACATGCGTTGCGAACATCATCTGTTGTGAGTTTCTTGACTATTTCTTCAGGAGATTGTGACTTCATTGCGGAAATATCATCGGCATAGTCGGCAGATCCTGTTATTGCTGAATTAAAAATACTCGGATTAGTTGTGACGCCTACAACTCCTGAGTTGTTTATGCGCGACGGGAGACTCTGTGAATCAGTACCCGATAATTTAGCTCTGGAGAGATCATCTAGCCAGACTGATGTCCCAGCCATTGCGATGTCATTTATAATCATTTCAATAACTTCTTAGCTGTCGCCACAACGTTATCAACATTAAAGCCAAATTCGTTGAACAAAACATTGGCTGTTGCCGATGCTCCGTAATGTTCTAGAGAAATACTAACTCCGCGATCTCCAACGTAGTCACGCCATCCTTGAGCAATTCCTGCTTCGATGCTTACACGGGCATGCACAGCAGGAGGAAGTACTTCATCTTTGTAACCCTGATCTTGCTCGTTAAACCATTCAAAGCATGGAATGCTCACAACACGAGTTGGGACACCTGATTCTTCAAGAACTTGAGCACTCTGAACTGCAAGTGCAACTTCGGAACCAGTAGCCATCAAGATTAACTGCGCAGATTTACTCGCTTCCTTGAGAATATAGGCACCACGAGCTACGCCATCTACCGAATTGAATTCTTTGCGATCAAAGACTGGCAAGTTTTGACGTGACAATAAAATTCCAGATGCCTTGCCTCTTTTAATGATGATTTTCCATGCGGCAGCTACTTCGTTCGCATCCGCTGGTCGAATAACATCAAAATCTGGAATTGCGCGTAATGCAGCAAAGTGTTCAACAGGTTGGTGAGTTGGTCCATCTTCACCGAGACCGATTGAATCATGCGTCCACACAAAAATGGATGGTAGTTTCATGAGAGCAGCCAAGCGAACTGCTGGTCGCATGTAATCGCTAAACACAGCGAAAGTTCCACCGAAAGCTTTTGTTAATCCACTGAGTGCAATTCCATTGAGTATCGAACCCATTGCATGCTCTCTGATACCGAAATGAATTACTCGGCCATAAGGGTTAGCACCCTTCATCGCACTTGATGATGGAAGGAAAGAACCACCATTTTCGATACTCGTGTTATTGCTCTCAGCTAAATCTGCTGAACCACCCCACATTTCAGGAAGTTTCTGTGCAAGTGCGTTGATGACATCTCCAGAAGCCTTGCGAGTAGCTACATCTTTGCCCGCCTCAAAATTAGGAACGAGCGAATCCCAATCTGCCGGCAATTCATTACTGATAATTCTTGTTAGTGTTTTTGCACGTTCCGGTTCGCTTGATTTCCAATTTTCAAATCGTTTGTTCCAATTATCGTGGGCAGTTGCTCCGCGTTTTCTTACAAGACGGGCATGTGTAAGCAAGTTTTCAGGAAAAGCAAAGTGCTCTTCCGGGTTTAATCCAAGTTCTTTCTTTGTTGCAGATATTTCCTCCGCGCCTAGGGCTGAACCATGCGATTTCGATGTACCACGTGCATTAGGCGCAGGCCAGGCGATAACAGTCTTCAAGCGAATAAGTGTTGGCTGCTTAAGATTTTGAGCGGCGCTACTCATGGCTTTATCAAGATTAACTAAATCAACGTCTCCATTAGGCAGCGCTGCTACCTCGATTACTTCCCATCCATACGCGCGATAACGTGCAGAAACATCTTCTGTGAATGCGACATGGGTATCGCCTTCGATTGAAATTCGGTTATCGTCATAGATAACGTTCAACGAACCCAAAGCTTGTGTTCCCGCTAGGGAAGCTGCTTCGCTACTTACACCTTCTTGGAGATCTCCATCTGAACAGATCACCCATACTTTGTGATCGAACAAAGATGTTCCATCAGTAGTTGTCGGATCAAACAAACCACGTTCAAATCGTGTTGCCATAGCCATACCCACGGCAGTTGAAACCCCTTGACCGAGTGGGCCAGTTGTCATTTCAACTCCAGCTGTGTGCCCGTATTCTGGATGGCCAGGAGTTAGCGAACCCCACGTGCGAAATTCTTGTAAATCCTTTAGTTCTAATCCGTACCCACTAAGAAATAGTTGGGTGTACAAAGTCATTGAAGTGTGACCGCAGGAAAGAATAAATCTATCGCGGCCAATCCAATGTGGATCATTAGGATCGTGAACTAGGTGACGCTGAAAGAGCAGGTAGGCAACAGGGGCAAGTGACATAGCGGTTCCAGGATGACCATTGCCAACTTTTTGCACAGCATCCATAGCCAAGGCGCGAGCATGTGAAATTACTAAATCATCTTCTGGCATCCAATTGGATATTTCGCTCATCTAACTAGCTCACTCTCTTTGGTTGTCTGGAAACAGATAGCCATACTTTCCAAGCGGAAATCCACACCAGTGTGGAACCAAGTATGTGTAAAGCCACGATAACTTCTGGCAATCCTAGGAAGTACTGGATGTATCCAAGAGTTCCTTGAAGCAAAGAAATAAGGAAGAAATACTTAAGCAATCGCTTCGTTGTAGATGGTGTTGTAGAGGAAATTATGTATGCCAGCGACAGCCCCAACAGAGCAATTACGAGATCGGCGTGTAGCCAAGAAATCGTCCTTTCGTCTAGACCAAAACGTGGTGAAGTAACATCACCAGCATGTGGACCAGATCCCGTGACAATTGTTCCAACGACGATCACTGCAAAGGTTAGAAGTACATGCGAGCGAGCTAAAAGATGAAGAGTGTTTTTTTCTAGTTTCTTCCACTCATATTCGTTTTTAGCTTTAGTTAAAAGCGATTGCGCTCCCGCAATTAAAATGATGGAAAGTATAAAGTGTGCGGCAACGGTTGCTGGATGAAGATCTGTTAATACTGTGATTCCACCTAGTATGGCTTGTCCAAAAATTCCGGCGAATTGACCAAGAACTAGTAATCGCAAATCTTTTCGCCTGCTGATTAGCACCGCCAGAATTGATAGTGCACACGCAAGAACTAAAGCAAAGGTAAGTAATCGATTTCCAAATTCAATCCACGCATTAAAGCCTTCTATTTGTTCTTCCACTGGCGTATACGAACCTTCGACGCACTCTGGCCATGTGGGGCAACCTAAACCCGAACCGGTTACTCGAACTATTCCACCGGTTAGAACAATTCCTGTTTGGAAAACGAGCAGAACTCGAATAATTGCCACTAACCGTCTGCGGGCAAATTCAGTCATAGGGCTAGCCTAGATTGGCTCGGCAGTGAGGTGAGGTCATTTTCTCTGCGCGCCTCGAGTGGTAAGAATCATCTATTTAAGACACAATACTGTTGTGAAAATAGCCACCGCACCAGCACTCAGCGAAGACATCCGTACTCGCGATGCCGTGGCTCGTTCCATCCTAGAAAATGGACCGTCAACGGCTGCTGCTCTTTCGGAAAAGCTAGGTTTCACCCCAGCTGGAATTCGCCGACACCTTGATGCACTCGTTGCTGACGGAGTTTTAGAAGCTCGCGAACCCCACTCGGCGCTCATTCGCGGTCGCGGTCGCCCATCCAAAGTTTTTGTAATGACAGATGATGGACGTGAAAAATTTGAGCATTCTTATGACGATCTTGCTGTTGCTGCTCTGAAATACATGTCATCACAAATGGGAGAGCAGAGCATTAAGGCTTTCGCCGAAACCAGAGCTGATGACATCATTAAAAAAGCAACAATGACAATGACGAAGCGTTCACATAAGAGCGAAGCGCTTGCAGAATTTTTAACCGAGCAGGGATATGCAGCAAGTGTGGCCGTTAAATCTCATGGTGAAGAGATATGCCAACACCATTGTCCTATCGCCCATGTTGCAGCAGAGTTTCCCCAATTATGTGAAGCCGAAACTCGCGCATTCTCAGAGTTACTCGGTACTCACGTTCAACGTTTAGCCACCATCGCACATGGCGATGGCGTCTGCACCACATTTATTCCAAAAACTGCACGTACATCAACCGCTAAGAAAGGCCGCTAATGACTATCGCGCATCCAGAACTAGAAGGTATTGGCAATTACGAATACGGCTGGGCTGATAAGAACGAAGCCAGTGATAATGCCAAGCGAGGAATTAGCGAAGAGGTTGTGCGCGATATCTCTGCTAAGAAGTCCGAGCCACAATGGATGCTCGATCTTCGTTTGAAAGGTTTATCGCTCTTTGAAAAGAAGCCAATGCCTACGTGGGGTTCAGATTTATCAGGAATTTTCTTCGACACAATTAAGTACTTTGTGCGTTCGACAGAGAAGCAAGCGCAAACGTGGGAAGACCTACCTGATGATATTAAGAACACGTACGATCGTTTAGGTATTCCAGAAGCAGAGAAACAACGCTTAGTTTCAGGTGTTGCGGCGCAGTACGAATCAGAGGTTGTTTATCACTCGATTCGCGAAGATTTAGAAGCCCAAGGTGTGATCTTCCTAGATACTGATTCTGGTTTGCGCGAGCACCCAGAGTTGTTTAAAGAGTATTTCGGAACAGTTATTCCTGTTGGCGATAATAAGTTTGCTGCACTAAATACATCGGTGTGGTCAGGTGGATCTTTCATCTACGTTCCAAAGGGCGTGCACGTTGATATTCCTCTTCAGGCTTATTTCCGAATTAACACTGAAAACATGGGTCAATTTGAGCGAACATTGATCATCGCCGATGAGGATTCATACATTCACTACGTAGAAGGTTGCACAGCGCCGATTTACAAATCAGACTCTCTGCACAGCGCCGTTGTTGAAATCATTGTTAAAAAAGGCGCACGAGTTCGTTACACAACAATTCAAAATTGGTCGAATAACGTCTATAACCTAGTAACTAAGCGCGCAACATGTGCTGAAGGTGCAACGATGGAGTGGGTCGATGGAAATATCGGTTCAAAGGTCACGATGAAGTATCCAGCTATTTTCTTGATGGGACCTCACGCAAAGGGCGAAACGCTTTCCTTAGCTTTTGCAGGAGAAGGACAACATCAAGACTCTGGCGCGAAGATGGTTCACGCCGCTCCATACACATCATCAACTGTTATCTCTAAGTCAGTTGCACGTGGTGGAGGTCGAACCTCGTATCGCGGTTTGGTGCAAATACAAGAAGGTGCACATCATTCAAAGAGCACCGTAAAGTGCGATGCCCTACTCGTAGACACAATCTCTCGTTCAGATACGTACCCATATGTGGATGTCCGTGAAGATGATGTTTCAATGGGTCACGAAGCGACTGTTTCAAAAGTTAGCGATGATCAGTTGTTCTATCTGATGTCACGCGGTTTAACTGAAGATGAAGCCATGGCGATGATTGTGCGCGGGTTCATTGAACCAATTGCACGAGAACTTCCTATGGAATACGCACTCGAATTAAATCGCTTGATTGAGCTTCAAATGGAAGGCGCTGTTGGTTAATGAGCGTCCTTACTTCAAATATTTTAGTTCCACACGGCAGGGAAGAGGCGTGGCGATTCACCCCTCTCAATCGTCTAAAGGGATTACACGATGGTTCTGCAGCAACAGCTACCCATCGTTCTTTGTCCCTTAATTCATCACCGGTATCAGGAGTTACTTTCGAAAGAGTTTCAAGGGAGTTACTGCCATCGCTCGGTGCAACTGATGACGCGATTATGAATCGTGTTCGTGAATTGTCCAGCGATGTTGCCGTGCTTAAAGTTGCCGCCAATACCGAAGTAAGTGAACCGATTCATTTGACTAGAAAATCTTTCGATCTCGCTTCAGCTGAATATTCACGAGTTCTCATTCATGTTGGCTCTAATGCCCGAGCAACTGTCATTGCTTCTAATACAGGCGACACCCTCTTAGCAGAGGACATTGAATTCAAGGTTGAATCTGGGGCGTCACTAACTTTTGTAACTCTTCAAGAGTGGGATTCGCAGACAGTACATGTGGCAAAGCATCACGCGATCGTGGATAAAGACGCCGTCTTTAAATCAATCACAGTCACAATCGGTGGTTCAGTTGTTCGCTTGCTGCCAACGGTTGAGTTCACCGGTTCCGGAGCAGACGCACAATTGCTGGGTGTTTACTTTGCAACCAGTGGACAATTCTTTGAGCATCGAATCTTTGTTGATCACTGTGTTCCGCAAGCCAAGTCTCGCGTAAATTACAAGGGTGCCTTGTCTGGCGATAAAGCTCACACAGTGTGGATCGGCGATGTTTTTATCCGAGCCAATGCAGAGGGAACAGATACGTACGAACTTAACCGAAATTTGCTTCTAACTGATGGTGCTCGCGCAGATTCTGTGCCAAACCTTGAAATTGAAACTGGAGAGATTGTTGGCGCAGGCCATGCAAGCACAACTGGTCGCTTCGATGATGAGCAACTTTTCTATTTAATGTCTCGAGGAATCTCAATAGAAGATGCACGCCGCTTGGTTGTGCGAGGTTTCTTTAGTGAAATTATAAACGAAATTTCCGACTCCGAAGTTCAAGAACGCCTAATGAATCGCATTGACTCTGAGTTAATCAAGGTAGGTGCATAAGGTGAGTTCAGTTAATTTCTCTGCGATGCAAGATCGCAAGCCAGTTAAGGTAAATGTTAATGGTGAAGATATTTGCCTCACACGTATCGGGGATCAAGTTTTTGCAATAGGTGACCTGTGCACTCATTCAGATGCTTCACTCTCCGAAGGCGACGTTACTGATTACAAGATCGAATGTTGGCTACACGGAGCTGAATTCGATCTCCGAACAGGTGAAGCACTTACGTTGCCTGCCAACATACCTGCGAAGACTTACCCCGTGACAGTTGTAAATGACGTTGTTGAAGTTCAAGTTAACTAAGAATTAGACCAAACCACACACTAGAGATATCAGGATAAAAATGAGCACACTAGAGATTCGTAACCTTCAAGTTTCCGTCGACACCGAAAATGGCGCAGTTGAAATTCTAAAGGGCGTTGATTTAACGATTAAGTCCGGTGAGACACATGCGATTATGGGACCAAATGGTTCAGGAAAATCTACTCTTGCTTATTCAATCGCTGGGCATCCTAAGTACACAATTACTGGTGGTTCAGTAACTCTAGATGGTGCAGATGTTCTGGACATGAGCGTTGATGAACGTGCAAAAGCCGGATTGTTTCTAGCTATGCAATATCCAGTAGAGGTACCGGGAGTATCAGTTTCAAACTTCTTGCGAACCGCGGCTACAGCTCTACGCGGTGAAGCACCAAAACTTCGTACATGGGTATCAGAAGTTAAAGACGCAATGGACGCTCTTTCAATAGATCCTAGCTTTGCTCAAAGAAATGTAAATGAAGGTTTTTCTGGTGGCGAGAAGAAGCGTCATGAAATCATGCAACTTGAGTTGCTCAAGCCAAAGATTGCGATTCTTGATGAAACAGATTCAGGTCTTGATGTAGACGCGCTGCGCATTGTTTCCGAAGGTGTCAATCGCGCCAAGGATGCAAACAATCTTGGAGTGCTTCTAATTACTCACTACACAAGAATTCTTCGTTATATCAAGCCAGACTTTGTCCATGTTTTTGCGAACGGAAAAGTTGTCGAAGAAGGCGGCCCAGAGTTAGCAGACAAACTCGAAGCTCAAGGCTATGCCGAATACGTCGGTAATTAATTAGTTTTATGCCTCTTGATGTCGCTCGAATTCGCAAAGATTTTCCAATCTTCACGCGCACAATTCGCGACGGCAAAAAACTAATTTATTTAGATAGCGGAGCAACCAGCCAGAAGCCACAAGTGGTTATTGATGCAGAAGTTGATTTCTACGCCAAGCACAATGCAGCTGCCCATCGTGGCGCTCACCAGCTTGCAGAAGAAGCAACGGATCTGTTTGAAGCGTCCCGACAGACAGTAGCTAGTTTCCTTGGTGCAAAGAGTGAGGAAATTGTCTTTACTAAGGGCGCTACAGAGTCCCTTAATTTGCTCGCATACTCATTTAGCAATGCGGAACCTGGAAGCAAATTCTTCATCGGTCCTGAAAATTCTATTGTTGTTTCAGAGATGGAACATCACGCTAATTTGATTCCGTGGCAGCAATTAGCAAAACGCAGTGGGGCAGAGTTAAAGTGGTTTGGCGTTACATCGGATGGCCGCTTGGATGAGTCAAAGATTGATTCTTTAATTACTGCAAATACTAAGATTGTTGCTCTTACTCAACAATCAAATGTGCTTGGAACAATAAATAACCTCGAGCAAATTATCAAAAAGGCTCATCAAGTTGGTGCAATTGTGATTATCGATGCGTGTCAGTCCGTTCCTCATATTCCTGTCGATGTCACCGAATTAGGTGCCGACTTCCTCGCTTTTTCTGGACACAAAATCTTGGGACCAACGGGTGTCGGTGTTCTGTGGGGTCGTTACGAGTTACTAAATGAATTACCGCCTTTCCTATTTGGTGGATCGATGATTGAAAATGTAACAATGACTGATGCAACATGGGCGGAAGCTCCACGTAAGTTCGAGGCTGGCGTCCCTAACATGGCACAAGTTGTTGGACTAGCCGCAGCGATAAAGTACTTGCAAGCAATAGGTATCGAAGAAGTACATGAACACGAGAAAAACCTAACTGCATATTTATTAAAAGAGTTAGCGCAGATTTCTGGTGTATCAGTTGTGGGTCCTACAGATTTGTCACTACGCGGGGGAACAGTCTCGTTTACCGTTGACGGAATACATCCGCATGATCTTGGTCAGTACTTAGATAGCGCAGGAATTGCAGTTCGAACAGGACACCATTGTGCGTGGCCACTTACTCGTGCGTTAGGGGTTCCTGCTACCACCCGAGCTTCTCTATATCTATACAACGATAATTCAGATATTGATGCACTCGTCGTAGCCATCAATGAAGCCAAGAAATACTTTGGTCAATAATGCAACTCGATAATTTGTATCAAGAGGTTATTCTCGATCACTATAAGCATCCTGAGAATAAGGGTCTCGCAGCTTCATATGATGCTCAGGTTCATCACATAAATCCCAGTTGTGGAGATGAGATCACTTTAAATCTTACTTTACAAGGAGATAAGGTTTCGGCAATTTCCTGGGATGGAGTTGGATGCTCAATTTCCCAAGCAAGTGTTTCAATAATGAGTTCACTCATGTTGAATAAGAATCTTGAACAGGCTCAGATAATCCTTGATGATTTTATGTTGCTAATGCAGAGTAAAGGAATCGGTGCCCCCGATGAAGCCATTCTTGAAGATGCGGTCGCCTTTGCAGGAGTTTCTCAGTACCCGGCGCGCATTAAATGCGCACTTTTAGGTTGGATGGCATTTAAGGATGCGTCAGTACAAGCACAAAAAAAGAACTAAACTAGGGCACATATAGAAGGGCGCAATATGACAACCAGCGTTGATGACGTAACTGAAGCAATGAAGGATGTAGTCGACCCAGAATTAGGAATCAATGTTGTAGATCTGGGATTGATCTATGACGTTATGGTCGATGAATCAAATATTGCAGTCCTTAACATGACTCTCACATCTGCGGCATGTCCACTTCAAGATGTGATTGAAGATCAAACTCGTCAAGCACTTGCCGGAATGACAACTGATGTGAAAATTAATTGGGTATGGATGCCGCCTTGGGGACCAGACAAGATTTCAGATGATGGCCGTGAGCAACTAAGAGCGTTGGGATTCACGGTTTAGCAATGTCGATGCAGGCAGTATGGATGACCCACAGGTCTATGACTGCAGATCCTTCGGTAAAGCAACAAAAACTTAAAGCAGGTACTGTAAAAAGGATTTTCAGTTTTGCGAATCCATATCGAATGTACTTATCGGTTTTTCTTTTTACTGTTGTAGTTGATGCTTTTTTGGTTGTTGCAACACCACTAATTCTTCGGAAGTTAATCGATGACGGAGTAATCCCTAAGAATGGACCTTTGATTACTGAGCTTGCATTTTTGGTTGGATTGCTAGCAATCGCCGATGCGGTTATGAGCATTATCGGGCGTTGGTTTTCAGCTCGCATTGGCGAAGGGTTGATCTATGACTTGCGATCTCAAGTTTTTGCTCATGTTCAAAAGCAATCCATTGCCTTTTTCACTCGTACGCAAACAGGCGCTTTAATCTCTCGAATTAACTCTGATGTTATCGGTGCCCAACAAGCATTTACCTCATCACTTTCAGGTGTTCTCAGTAATGTCATCACACTGGTACTGGTTACAACGGCCATGCTCTTTCTTTCGTGGCAGATCACACTTGTATCTTTGATACTACTTCCGCTTTTCTTGATTCCCACCAAATGGGTAGGTCGCAAGCTTCAAACACTTACGCGAGATTCCTTTGATCTCAACGCAGAGATGTCATCCCGAATGACCGAACGCTTCAATGTATCTGGCGCCATGTTGGTTGCGTTGTACGGAGAGCCAAACCAGGAAAATGAGTCTTTCCGCTCTAAGGCGCGAAGAGTCGCAGATATCGGAATATCCATGGCGATGTTGAACCGTTTATTTTTCATTGCTCTAACAAGTGTCGCTGCTGTTGCCACTGCATTTGCTTACGGTATTGGTGGTCATCTTGCACTTAGTGGAACGGTGACTGTTGGAACACTTCTAGCCATAACAGCACTTCTTGCTCGTCTGTACGGTCCGCTTACTGCGTTATCGAATGTTCGAATAGATGTGATGACGGCGCTTGTTTCTTTCGAAAGAGTATTTGAAGTTCTAGACCTGCAACCAATGGTCAGAGATAAAAACAATGCTAAAACCCTTGCTAGATCTATCCCATCTATAGAGTTTAAAGATGTTCATTTTTCCTATCCGCGGCCAGAGGAAATTTCGCTAGCATCTTTGGAATCAGCGGCTAAGGAAGAGCAGATTGAAAGCGGAGAGATACTTAAGGGAATTTCATTCACAGTTGCACCCGGCACACTTACTGCAATAGTTGGGCCATCGGGAGCCGGAAAAACCACGATAAGTGCACTCGTTCCTCGTTTATACGATGTGACAGCTGGCAGTATCTCGATAGATGGTTTCGACGTTCGCGATGTAACCCTCGATTCGTTACGTTCGACAATCGGAGTTGTTACACAAGATGCGCATCTGTTTCATGAAAGCATTGCTGAGAATCTTCGCTATGCAAAACATGGTGCAACGGAGACCGAAATGCGAGAGGCGTGTCGAGCAGCTCAAATTTGGGAACTAGTTGATTCACTACCGAACAAGTTCGACACTTTAGTTGGCGAGCGCGGTCATAGATTATCTGGGGGAGAGAAGCAGAGGTTAGCGATAGCTCGATTGCTTCTTAAGTCTCCATCGGTTGTCATATTGGATGAAGCGACAGCGCATTTGGATTCCGAAAATGAAGCTTTAGTTCAGCAATCTCTGAAGTCCGCTCTTAAAGGTAGAACTAGCATTGTTATTGCCCATCGATTAAGTACGGTTAAAGACGCTGATCAAATTATTGTTTTGGAGCATGGTGAAATCGTGCAACGAGGAACCCATGAAGAATTAGTTCACGCTGGTGGCTTGTATTCTGAACTATATGCACGCCAGGATTTAGGCGGTTTTACGAATGAGCCACCTGCCGTACAAGACTAATCCACCAAAGAAGACCCATTGAAGGGCGTATGCCATATGTGGCCCATCGCTTAATTCTGGTAACTCCACTGGAACATCAGGATTGAGCGAAGAGTTTGATGCTGAAATCAGATCGATATAGAAAACCTCGGTCTGCACTCCGTTTCTAGCATCTAACTGCGATATGAGATTGCGCGCTGAATCATTTGAAACTGCAAAGAATTTTCCTCGCGGTAGAGATGAATCCAATCGCAATCGCCCCTCAATGGTCACAACTTCTTCAGTAGTAGGTTGAAGTTGCGGCGGAACGGTTGCATCGATTCCCGCTTTAATCCATCCTCTATCTACCCAGATTTTTCGATCATCAAAGACGAATAAAGTGAGTTGCTCAAAGCCGTACACGCCGTCGTGGTACCGATTGCGCAACAAGATCTGGTTTGCGTCATCAAAGGTTCCCACCACGGAAATTTTCCGCCATTCATACTGGTCAATATCACCAGTGAGGTTTTCAAATTCAATTGCGGGCAGCTGTGACTGTTGAGCAATCAAAGTGTTTCGTGAGTGGCGATCTATTCCTCGCTGATATTGCCATTGCGCAGCCCATAAACACAAGAAAACCAAAATAAGTGCCATCAGAGTTTTGAGAAATGCGTATTGCTCTTTAGCCACGGCAATACCTTAACGGAACTTTATGAGAGAGAACGGGGCTTCTTTTTTAGAATTGCAGCACCAGGAACAATCGTTTCTCTTCCAGCGTTTGCTACAACAACTGCGATGTATGGCAGAAAAACAGCGCCAGCTAGTGCGAACCAACGAAAAGGGCTGGGAAGAATGACAGTTAAAATAAAGCAGGCCGTGCGCACCATCATGGAAATAAAGTAACGGCGTTGTCGGCCAGGCTGATCTGTACTCAGTGATTTCTGAGCACTTGTGATGTCAAAAACTTCATTTTCATCTGCGGCCATGCGTAGAGTCTAGGCAAGATAAAGAGGGGTTGCAGGCTGAATGTCACCCCGAGGCGCCGTGCGTTGAGGTTTTTTAGCGTGAATTTCCCCTTTTAATCCCCGTCAGGTAATCTTCACCCCAGACCAGTGACTGCATAGTTACTGCAAGAGGAGTACCGCTCCCACCTTCATCGCTACGGCGAGATGGTTTGTCAGGGTTACGAATTGGTATCTACCAATTCTCCTTGCGGTGTTTTTCTTGTAGTGCTTGCAACACAAAAGGCATAAGAACCGCGATCAACCACAAGGAGCTCAAATCAGCACTGAACCGCGCATTAACGATCGAATTCGTACCCCCCAAATTCGTCTCATCGGTTACGCCGGTGATCAAGTTGGAGTAGTAGATATCGATACCGCGCTAAAGATGGCAGATGAAGTTGGTCTCGATTTAGTCGAGATTGCACCAGATGCTAATCCGCCCGTTTGCAAGATTATGGATTTCGGAAAATACAAGTACGAGATTGCACAAAAGGCACGGGAAGCGCGACAGAACCAAACCCACATTGTGGTCAAGGAAGTGCGCATGCGACCTAAGATCGAAAATCACGACTATGAGACTAAGCGTGCTCACATCGAGAAATTCCTCAAGGGTGGCGACAAGGTGAAGGTAACGATGCAATTTCGTGGAAGAGAGCAGACGAGACCAGAACTTGGTTTCAAGTTGTTGCAACGTCTTGCAGAAGATGTAGCACTGTATGCGTTTGTGGAGTTCGCCCCTAAGCAAGAGGGTCGAAACATGACAATGGTGTTAGGACCGACAAAGAAGAAGACAGAAGCAGTGGCAGAACAACGCGCAGCACGCAAAGCTAAAGAGCAAGCAGCTGCAGCGGAAGAAGCGTAAAGAGAAACCGAACTAAGGAGAGCACAATGCCAAAGATGAAAACTCACAGTGGCGCGAAGAAGACTTTTCGCATCACAGGAACTGGAAAAGTTATGCACGAACGTGCTGGCAAGCGCCATCTCCTTGAGCACAAGTCCTCACGTGTCACACGTCGCTTGAGCACTGAGTCGGCAGCAAAACCATCAACTACATTTACAGCCAAGCGCATGCTTGGTTTGAAGTAAGGAGCGTGAATTAAATGGCTAGAGTAAAACGTGGAGTTCACGCAGCAAAGAAGCGTCGTACAACTCTTGAACGTGCCAGCGGATACCGTGGACAACGTTCACGTCTTTTCACAAAGGCAAAAGAGCAAGTTACGCACTCAATGGTTTATGCATTCAACGACCGTAAAGATAAGAAGGGTGACTTCCGTCAGTTATGGATTCAACGAATCAATGCTGCAAGTCGCGAGAATGGTTTGACATACAACCGTCTTATCCAAGGTTTGAAGAGCGCCGGAGTTGAAATCGATCGTCGAATTCTCTCTGAATTGGCTACCAATGATCCAACGACATTCAAAGCACTTGTTGATGTGGCTCGTAAGAGTCTCGCATCTGCTTAAATCAAACTCATGATTGAGAGCCTTAATTCCCCGCACGTCGGGAGAGTTAAGGCTCTTATCAGTTCTAGGGGTGCAAAAGAAAGAGCCGATACAGGCACATTTATTGCAGAAGGAATTCAATGCATTAAAGAAGCATTGCTATCAGATAACGGACCATTACTTCAATCAATCTATGTAACTAACGCAGCTTTAGAGAAACACTCAAACATAATTAATCAAGCACAGTGTGAAATCTTGGTTATCTCTGATGATGTTGCAAGGGCAATGTCAGACACTGTTACGCCTCAGGGTTTGATCGCGGTGTGCACGATTCCACAACCAGCCATGCCACAAGTTACCCCATCTGTATTTAGCAAGTTTGTATATCTGAGCGAAGTTCAAGATCCAGGCAATGCTGGAACAATTATTCGGTCTGCAGACGCCTTTGGTTTTGATGCGGTTTTGATTTCTCCCCAAAGCGTGGATGTATATTCCCCAAAAGTGGTTCGAAGTACGGTTGGCTCTCTCTGGCATATTCCAGTTTTCCAGGGAGTAAATCTCTCTGAAGTTCTAAAATGGGAGTGCCAATTTATCGCTCTAGATGCTGCTGCAGATACACCGTTATCGAAAGTTCGAGCTGATCGTTCCATCGTTGCAATATTTGGTAACGAAGCTAGAGGACTGAACACGTCGCCAGAAATTTTGGATTCCAAAAAAACAATAACTTCTGTGAGAATTCCAATGCCCGGAAATGCTGAAAGCCTGAATTTGTCTGCCGCTGCAAGCATCGTGATGTATCAATTAGCAAATATCCCGACTTCCTAAAGAGTCAGGCATTAGACTTTCGCCCATGAATGCGCAAGAGATTCAAGGGTGGATAGATTCTGCCACCGCGGCTTTTTCATCAGCCACAACTCTTGATGAACTAAAGAGCGCACGTTTACTTCACGCAGGGGACAAGTCAGCCATTGCGGGTGCGTCAAGAAATCTAGGATCACTCTCACCCGAGGAAAAAGCATCCTTTGGCAAAATAATCGGAGAAGCAAAAGCAGTGATTGCGGATGCTCTTACGCAGGCAACAAAGCGGCTTGAAGAAGCGCGAGATCAGAAGATGCTCGCAGAAGAAGTGGTCGACATAACCTTGCCTGTACGTAGATCACATCGTGGTGGATTGCATCCGATTAGCATCCTAAAAAATGACATCTCTGATTTTTTCATTGAGCAAGGTTATTTTGTCGAAGAAGGACCAGAGCTTGAATCGGGCTGGCTCAACTTCGATGCGTTGAATATCCCAGCAGATCATCCAGCTCGAACGATGCAGGACACTTTCTTTATTGAACCTCTTGAATCAGGAATGGTTTTACGAACTCATACATCTCCAGTCCAAATTCGCACAATGCTGACAAAGCAGCCGCCAATTTATGTTATTTGCCCAGGAAGAACATTTCGTGCCGACGAACTAGATGCAACACATAGTCCGGTATTTCACCAAGTTGAAGGCCTTGTTGTAGATCGAGGAATCACTATGGCGCACCTCAAAGGTACTTTAGATAACTTTGCTCGGTACATGTTCGGTCCTGATGTAACCACTCGTTTACGACCATCATTTTTCCCATTCACAGAACCAAGTGCAGAAGTAGATGTTTTCTTCAATGGTAGATGGATTGAGTGGGGCGGTTGCGGAATGGTTAATCCGCGAGTTCTAAAAACTTGTGGAATAGACACTTCAGAATTTAGTGGCTTCGCATTTGGAATGGGACTTGAACGCACATTGATGGTTCGTCACGGCATTACCGACATGCATGACATTGTTGAAGGCGACCTCAGGTTTACTCGTCAATTCGGAGTTGGTCTCTAATGCGCGCACCGTTGTCTTGGATTAAGGATTTTATAGATTTACCTTCGTCATTGACTGCTGATGATATTGGTAAAGGTTTAGTTCGCGTTGGTTTTGAAGTAGAAGATGTTATTTACCAAGGCGCAGATGTAAAAGGTCCTCTGGTTTTTGGTGAAGTTCTATCCATAGAAGAAATAACTGAGTTTAAGAAACCCATTCGATACGTTGGATTAGATTGTGGAGAAAAGCAAACTAGATTCGTGATCTGCGGAGCAACAAATTTTGTTGTTGGTGACATGGTGCTTGTCGCACTTCCGGGATCTGTGCTGCCAGGCAACTTTGCTATAGCTGCACGTGAAACATATGGAAAAACTTCAAATGGAATGATCTGTTCAGCTAAGGAGTTGGGCTTAAGTGATGATCACGCAGGAATCATGGTTTTTGATAAGGAACAAGTAAGCTCAAAAGATGATGTTCGTGAAAAACTTCAATTAGATGACATCATCTTTGATATAGCAGTTAATCCAGATCGCGGATACGCCTTAAGTATTAGGGGAGTAGCCCGAGAAATCGCTGGCGCCTTTGATCTTAAGTTCAATGATCCTGCAAACCAATTGCGTGGATTAAATTTTGAAAAGAGTGGATCAGGTGTTAAACCTAAGATTGATGATAAAGAATCAGCATCTGTTTTCTATCTTCGCACCCTCTCCAATTTCGATTCAAAAGCTACAACTCCCTTATGGATGCGTCGCAGAATTGAAAAAATGGGGATGCGTTCTATTTCTCTAGTTGTAGATGTAACAAACTATGTCATGCTCGAACTAGGTCAACCTCTACACGCATTTGATCGTAAGAAGATAAAGGGAGATTTAAGAGTCGCAAGAGCTGGTAAGTCGGCAAAATTTGTAACACTTGATGGTCAAGAACGAACATTAGATCCAGCAGATTTGATGGTTTGTGATGATGAAAGACCTCTTGCATTGGCAGGCACTATGGGTGGTTTGTATTCAGAAATTACAGATGAAACAACAGAGATTGCACTAGAAGCCGTTCGATTTAACCCAATTGCTATCGCTCAAAATTCGCGTCGGCATAAACTTTCATCTGAGGCATCTCGAAGATTGGAGCGAGGCGTGGACCCTTGCTTGGCAGAACTTGCTTCAGCTCGATTTGTTCAATTACTTACCGAACACAGTTCGGCCAAGCATGTTGAAACACTGAGTACAGGAGAGGCGAAGTACCCAGTTTCCTTTACGATTAATCCAGCTCATGTTTCAACGATACTTGGTTTTGAAGTTTCCTCTACACAGATTCTTAAATCACTTCAAACTATTGGGTGTGAAGTAAATGAAAGTAACTTTGAAATTAATCCCCCTACGTGGCGTCCTGATCTAACGAACGTATCTGATATCGCCGAAGAAGTTGCCCGCATCATTGGATACGACAGCATTCCGTCGGTTCTACCTAATCGACCACTACACGCTTCGTTGACTCCGATACAAAAACGAAGAAGAGTTATTGCTGCGTTCTTGGCTAATCGCGGATTCTCTGAAGTCCTTACATTCCCTTTCACCAATCAAAAAACTATTGATGAGATGGGTTTTGTTGGATCACGTGCGTCTACGTATGCACTTGCAAATCCGATGTCAGATGAGAATCCACTTTTGCGCGTGCATCTGATTCCTGGGCTGATCGAAGTTGCTGCCCGCAATATCAGTCGTGGCGCACAAGATTTTGCAATATTTGAAACAGGATCAATATTTAGAAGTACTAAGAAACTTGACGCTTTCGTAAATCCTGACACTTCAGTACGTCCTGGCCAGCAGATTATTTCTAAAATCTTTGAATCTGTACCTGATCAGATCCAAATGGTCGCAGGACTCCTAGTTGGTAAGAGAGAAGTGGAAGATTGGCAAGGTAAATCTCAAAGCTTTGAGTGGAGTGACGCAATATCTTTTGCGCAGGAAATCTTAGATTTATGCCATTTAGAATATGAGGTTAAACGTTCAGATCTAGCTCCCTGGCATCCAGGTCGTTGTGCGGAATTGATAGTAGATGGCACTGTTGTTGCACATGCTGGTGAAGTTCACCCTCGAATACTTGCCCAATACAATTTACCCGCCAGATCTAGTGCATTTGCGATTAATTTAGGTGCACTACCTGCGTCCACGCTTGTTAAACCTAGCCGTGTAGGTGTGATGCCGGCTGCAGTTCAAGACGTTGCTCTCATTGTGGATTCACGTGTTCCGGCTTTAGAAGTACAGGAAGCACTCAGAGAAGGCGCGGGAAATTTACTAGAATCCATTGCGCTTTTTGATCGCTATGACAAAGTCGGTGATGGCAAAGTTTCTCTAGCTTTCACCCTGACCTTCAGAGCTGAAGATCGCACCCTAACGGGCGAAGAAGTTTCGGCAATGCGTGAAGCCGCCACCAACCTCGCTACCAAGCGTTGTGGAGCCATAGTACGAACTGCATAATTATTCATAAAGTTGCATAATTATCCGTTTACAGGTAGCCTTCATTCATGAAAACTGCAGTGATAGGTGCCAGCGGATATGCCGGCGGCGAGTTATTGCGCCTGCTATCTATTCATCCGCATCTTCAAGTTACTCAAGTTAGTGCGCATAGTAATGCTGGGGAGTTAATTACTTCTGTTCATCCACAATTAACAACACATCAAAATGAGAAGTTTCTCGAACTTCAAGCTTTGAATTTTGAAGAGATTGATGTTGCATTCATCGCACTACCTCATGGTCAATCTGCAGCGATAGTCAATAAATTTAAGAGCCAAACGAAGATTGTCGATCTCGGTGCTGATTTCAGATTGGCTGATTCAAGCCAGTGGTCAAAGTATTACGAAGGCGCACATGCAGGCTCTTGGACATATGGCTTGCCTGAAATTCCGGGATCCCGAGATGCGATCACTCAAGCTACTCGTGTGGCGAACCCTGGTTGTTATGCCACATCAATTATTACAGGCGTCCTACCTGCACTAAATGTAATCGATTCATCGGACATAGTCGTTGTTGCGGCTTCAGGAACTACAGGGGCTGGACGTAGCGCAAAAATCAATCTAATTGCTAGTGAAGTTATGGGTTCATTAACTTCCTATAAATTTGGGGGAGTTCATCAGCACACTCCAGAAGTTGAACAAGCTTTGGCATTAGCGGGCGGCAAAGATGTAAAGATTTCTTTCACACCAATCTTGGCGCCTATGCCACGTGGAATCCTTTCGACGATTACCGCGCGTCTATCGGAGAACCTAAGTACGCAAGAAGTTCACGCTCTGTATACATCGTTCTATAAGACGGACTATTTTGTAGATGTGTTGCCATACGGGCAAATGCCTAAGACTGGTTCATTAACTGGTTCAAATAAAATTCAGATGCAGGTTGCAGTTGATTCTCATACACAGCGGCTAGTTGTTAGTGTTGCAATTGATAACTTGGGTAAAGGCGCAGCCAGCCAAGCAATTCAGAATGCAAATTTAATGTGTGGTTTTCACGAAGGTGCGGGTTTATCTACCGATGGTTTGGGCACATGAAATTACCTCAGGGATTCATAGGTGCCGCAACTGCTGCAGGACTAAAAAGTTCTGGAGCTTCTGATCTAACTCTGATCGTAAATCAAGGCCCGTTGAACTGGGCATCAGCTGTATTTACCACTAATCAAGTAATTGCAGCTCCTGTCATGTGGAGCAAAGAAGTTATAAAAGGTTCAACCGTTCATGCAGTAGTTCTCAATTCTGGTGGAGCAAATGCTTGTACTGGGACACAAGGATTTCAAGACACACACAAGACCGCAGAACATGCAGCTTCACTGTTGCAACAATCGTCATCAGAGATATTTGTTTGTTCTACAGGGATGATTGGTGAGTTCTTGCCGATGGAAAAAATTCTAAGTGGTTTAGATATTGTGGCGGCCAAACTAGTTAATGATTCATTATCAGATTGTGCGCGAGCAATAATGACGACTGATTCGATTCCCAAGATTTCAACAGTAAGTGTTTCTGGTGTTCAGATGAGTGGAATTGCTAAAGGCGCCGGAATGCTCGCTCCAGCTCTTGCCACAATGTTGTGCGTCATTATGACTGATGCTGTGGTTCCCCTAAATGCGAACAACCTCTTTGAAAATATTGTGGAAAAAACGTTCAATCGAATTGATTCTGACGGCTGCACCTCTACAAATGACACAATCTTGTTGATGTCATCCGGAGCTAGCCAAGTTCAATTAACCGAAGTGGAATTTGCATCGATGCTTCAAGAAGTGTGCACGTCTTTAGCCGCTCAGTTAATCGCCGATGCAGAAGGCTCAACAAAGACAATTCATGTAAATGTTCGGAACGCGAAAAACGAACAAGATGCCGTAAATGTAGCGCGAGCTTGTGCGCGTAACAATCTTTTAAAGGCTGCAATATTTGGAGGCGATCCCAATTGGGGTCGTGTATTGGCAGCCGTAGGCACAGCAGATGCCTTCATGAATCCATTGACGATAGATGTTTCTTTAAATGGCGTTGCGGTGTGTGTTTCAAGTGCGCCGGCAGCAGATAAGAATCTAGTTTCATTTGAAGAAAGATTGGTCGAAATCGATATCAACTTAAATGTTGGCGAGCACTCAGCAACAGTTATGACAAATGATTTATCCCATGCATACGTACATGAGAATTCCGCGTACTCCACATGATGATTGTAAAATTCGGGGGACATGCCATGAAGGATTCACATGGTTTATTTGCCAAATCCATCAAGTCAGCTATATCCAATGGAGACAAAGTAATCGTCGTCCATGGAGGAGGTCCTCAGATTAATTCTGAGTTAACAAGCCTGCACATTGAAAGTACTTTTGTAAATGGTTTTCGATTCACCACCGATCAAATATTTGCTGTTGTCGACAGAGTATTAACTAATGTTGTTGGGCCTGAGGTTGCATCCAGTTTAAGTTCACACGGAGTTCAGGCGCAGTCAATATCGGCTAAGGAATCAGGTATTTTGTTTGCCGAAGCGATAGATGGTTTGGGGAGAGTAGGGAAAGTTTCAAGAGTTGATAAGAAGGCCATAGATGATCTTTTGTCTCGTGGAGTTGTGCCCGTGATTGCACCCATTGCTACTGATGTTTTAGGCGGCGGTGGACTAAATATAAATGCAGATTTGGCTGCTGCTGCAATTTCTTCAGCTTATCCAGATTCGACTTTGATCATCATGACTGACGTTGCGGGTATTTACCGCAACTGGCCAGATCAATCCTCGCTGATAGAAAAAATTTCAGCTAAAGATTTAGAGATATTGAAGTCTTCCTTTTCCGATGGAATGTTGCCAAAAGTTGAAGCGGTTTTAGAGGCCATTGCAGCAGGAGCTCAATCAGTGCGAATTATTGATGGAACAAGTGAGTCAAGTTTTGACCAAGCCTTAATTGGCGTCGGTGGAACATTGGTGCACGCATGAGAAACAAAGATTTCGCAGATTTGTGGACCAAGAATTTGATGGCCAATTATGCAACGCCTTCAATTACTTTGGTTAAAGGTAAAGGTTCAGTTGTTTTCGATGCAGATGGAAATAGGTACATTGATATGTTAGGCGGAATCGCCACAAACATCCTTGGCCATTCCCATCCTGTAGTTGTTTCAGCGGTGTCCCGCCAGATCAAAATACTTTCGCATGTCAGTAATTTCTATGCGCATCCCAACGTTATCGAATTAGCCCAAACTCTGATTCGTTTAACTGGCAATAAGGATTCTCGAGTTTTCTTTGCTCAATCTGGCGCTGAAGTAAATGAAGCTGCCATCAAGCTATCTAGAAAAACTGGTCGCACTCGAATAGTTGCAACAACTAGCTCTTTTCATGGGCGAACAACGGGTTCACTCTCATTAACTGGACAAAGTTCAAAGAGAACGCCTTTTCTGCCATTACTAAAAAATGTTAAGCACATTCCATTTGGGGATATCAAGAAGGCTAAAAAGGCCATTAACTCTAAAACGGCAATGTTTATTGTTGAACCCATCATGGGCGAAGCTGGTGTGATAGTTCCTCCTGCAGATTATTTAAAGGAAGTACGTAAATATTGCACAGCCCACGGTGCACTTTTGGTAATTGATGCAGTACAAACCGGAATAGGCCGTACTGGTCAGTGGTTTGGATATGAATATTCTGGAATTCAACCAGATGTAATCACGGTAGCCAAAGGTTTGGGAGCTGGCCTTCCGCTAGCGGCAATGATTGCCGTTGGTAAGTCCTCTCAATTATTTGCACCCGGAGATCACGGTTCAACCTTTGGAGGAAATCCAGTAACTACGGCAGCGTCGGTTGCAGCGATTAAGTGGATTGAAAAGAACAAGATCCTCGCAAAGTGCAAAGCCGACTTCAGATACATTCACTCATCCCTTAAAACAGTGCAGGGTGTACGCGAAGTTCGTGGTGCTGGTCTATTGATTGGAATAGCTTTGGAAAAAGATATTTCATCATCAATTGCAATTCAACTTCAAGAACGAGGCATTCTTGTTAACGCGGCCAATCCCAACACAATTCGAATTGCTCCTGCATTAACAATTTCGAAGAAAGAGCTCGCTAAGTTTGTAGAAGTTTTTAAGGAGGTAATGAGAGATGTCAATTAATTCACAGAATGCTTCAGCAAGACGAGCCAAAGCTATTGCACTAATTCAGGCTGGATTGATTCATTCTCAATCAGATCTAGTTGATCAACTTAACAAGAGTGGATATCGCGTGACCCAGACAACTGCTAGTCGAGATTTGGAAGAGATCGGCGCTGTACGAGGTCGCAACGTTGAAGGTGAATCGATATATCAAATTCGTGAATCTTCCGATGATGCGTTAACTAGGGTCAACCCCGTGCCATCAAAGTTGATTCTTTCGGTAGATCACAGTGCCAACCTTGCTGTGGTGCACACACCTCCTGGGGCGGCTCAATTTGTTGCAAGTTCTTTGGATCACGCCAATTTAACGGGTGTCATTGGAACCCTTGCTGGTGATGACACGATTATCCTTGTGTCCAAGAAAGCAACCGGCGGTGCTGGTTTGGCTAAAGAGTTAATTGCATTTGCGAATGCAAAAAACTCTCGCATCCATAAAGCAGGGAGAAAGTAAATGGCTCTATGGGGCGCACGCTTTTCACGCAAACCTACTGACGCTGTTTTTGCGCTATCGCAAAGCGTTTCCTTCGATTGGCGTTTAGCACCATATGATCTGCGATCATCACTTGCTCATCTGTCTGTGTTGGAGAAAGCATCCTTGTTATCAAAGGATGATGCCGCAAAAATTAGGACTGCACTGAAAGAACTCTTAACTGAAGTAGCTTCCGGTAAGTTTGCACCAAGTTCACACGATGAAGATGTCCATAGTGCTCTCGAAAGAGGTTTAACAGAGAAGCTCGGGTCACTCGGTGGTTCGCTGCGTGCGGGTCGATCAAGAAATGATCAAGTAACAACAGATCTGCGGTTATTTGCAATTGATCACATGCTTGGGTTAGCTCAGATGCTTATTGAGTTAAATGAAGTCATTCTTAAAAAAGCGGCCGAATACGTAGATGACGCAGCGCCTGGATTTACTCATATTCAACACGCTCAACCTGTCTCCTTTGGACACGAGATTGCCAAGCATGCTCATGCTTTCGCAAGAGATGTTGATCGAATCCAAGATTGGCTGCAACGAACATCTGTTAATTCACTTGGCGCTGGCGCATTATCTGGTTCTTCTTTACAGCTTGACCCCGAATTCGTAGCTAAAAATTTGGGCTTCGTTAAAAGCTTTGAAAACAGCATCGATGCGGTAAGCGATAGAGACTACGTAGCAGAAGCACTATTTATAACTTCACTTATTGGCGTCCATCTCTCTCGAATTGGCGAAGAGTGGACCCTGCTTGGTTCTACGGAATTCTCGTGGGCAAAGATTGCAGATGAATACTCCACAGGTTCCTCGATAATGCCGCAAAAGAAAAATCCTGACATGGCCGAATTAGCTCGTGGAAAAGCTGGACGACTTATTGGTAATTTGGTTTCGGTTTTAACGATGTTAAAGGGTCTTCCATTTGCCTATAACCGCGATTTACAAGAGGACAAAGAACCGCTGTTCGACAGTTTAGATACTTTGGCTTTAGTGATTCCGGCTGTCTCAGGAATGATCGCAACTACTAATTTTGATCGCGAAAAAATGAAGTTATCGGCGCCAACGGGATTTTCTCTAGCAACTGAAATTGCAGATTACTTAGTTCGAAAAAATGTTCCTTTTGCCCAGGCGCATGAAGCAGCGGGTGCGTGCGTGGCACTATGCGAGAAGTTATCGTGCGAACTGCACGAGTTAAGTGATGATCAGTTTGCGGGGATTCACTCAACCCTTGATCCGAAGATCCGCGAAGTTCTAGCGGTTCAGGGGGCTATAGCTTCCAGAACAACGGCTGGAGGAACCGCTCCTTCTCAAGTGAGCAACCAAATAAGTAATGCTCTGGCGAAAACCTCGGATTCACGCAGAGAAATTGCCAACAAAATCAAAGCGTTTTCCGAGATGATGAGTGCATGAATCTCCTAGAAGATCTTCGCTGGCGAGGATTGCTATCACAGTCAACGGATGAAGCAGCACTTCAGGAGTCCCTGAAAAAACCAATTACCCTTTATATCGGTTTTGATCCAACTGCTCCTTCATTGCACGTTGGAAACTTAGTTGTTTTGCTCGTTCTGCGTCGATTCCAATTAGCGGGCCACAATCCAATTGCTTTAGTTGGTGGAGCCACTGGTTTAGTTGGTGATCCGTCGGGACGCAATGAAGAACGTACTTTGAATAGTGGCGATACTGTTGCTGAGTGGGTATCGAAGATTCGAACACAAGTTTCTTCGTTCCTAGATTTTGAAAAAGGTCCAAATAAAGCTCAAGTAGTTAACAACCTTGATTGGACTTCGCCTCTATCTGCAATCGAGTTTTTGCGCGATATAGGAAAGCATTTTTCTGTTAATCAAATGTTGGCTAAGGACGCAGTTTCTTCTCGTCTTGAATCTGGTGGAATTTCCTATACAGAGTTTTCATACCAAGTACTTCAATCATTGGATTTTCTAGAGTTGTTCCGCCGATACGGATGTACTCTGCAACTAGGCGGTTCGGATCAGTGGGGAAACATCGTCGCCGGTCTGGATTTGATTCGTCGAGTAGAAGGTGGCAGCGGGCACGCGCTAACAATTCCATTGCTAACTAAAGCTGATGGGTCGAAGTTCGGAAAAACTGCAAGTGGAAGTATTTGGTTAGACGCTTCAATGACTTCGCCTTATGCATTCTTTCAATATTGGTTGAATACCGATGACAAAGACGTCATTAAATTCTTAAAGGTTTTTTCATTTAAATCCCATGATGAAATTATTGAACTTGAAAAGTCACACGACACTAATCCGGGATTGCGAGAAGCACATCGCGCATTGGCAAGAGAACTTACTTCACTTGTACATTCGCCAGAAATTTCTGACCGCGTTGAAGAAGCAGCGAAGGCTCTATTTGGACAAGGTGATCTAGCGACTCTGGATGAACAAACTCTTTCAGGAGCGCTTTCTGAATTGCCTCGCGTTACGGTGAAATCTGGAGAAGAGATTCCTTCGTGGGTGGACTTGTTAGCTGCCACAGGTGTGGTTGATTCGAAATCAGCAGCTCGCCGAATAGTTAAAGAAGGGGGTGCCTATTTGAATAACGCGAAGGTTGAGGCCGAAGACTTCCGTCTTCAAAAAACTGACTTTTTATGCGGAAAATACGCCCTTTTGCGTAAAGGAAAGCGCGATTTGGCTGCGGTGGAGTTAATCTAGATTTCGCTAAAAAGCTCTAAAACGCACGCGGGGATGGGTTTTAGCCCTAATTTGACCCCCAAGCCCGGCGCCTCTATAGTTTCCCTCCTGCTGTGAAACGGACGATTTAGGCCGAACAGCTGATCCCCACACCTAGATGGCAAATGGCCGGTTTGACCGGCTCTCTGCCCATGCACTAGGTTTGGTGGTCTGCCCTGAAAATAGGAAGAAATTCCTGGAAGCAGTGCGCATCCGTACCTTGAGAACTCAACAGCGTGCCATAAGTCAATGCCAGAAGATGGCTTATTTAGTTATGCAAATTTATTTTGCCTAATTAGTAACGTCATTTTCTAAATAAATACTTCAATGAAGTATGCGCCAATCACTACTTTTAGCGATTGGCAATACTCGTTGATTTCCTTTGGTAAAGACATAAATAAACGACAGTTTGTTTGGTCTGTACGCCAAGATAAAACTTTCTATGGAGAGTTTGATCCTGGCTCAGGACGAACGCTGGCGGCGTGCTTAACACATGCAAGTCGAGCGATGAAACTACTTCGGTAGTGAATTAGCGGCGAACGGGTGAGGAA
>JAIYBJ010000014.1 GCA_027488575.1 Streptomycetaceae bacterium
GGCCCGATGTATGAACCACCCAACAGAGGTGAATACGTTGCAGCAGCTAAGACCGGAAGAGCTCCACGTTGTGCACTTTGTGCAAACAAATCATTCATTGCACTAGTAATTCGAGCCTCTGCATTTGCCTCTCGCATTTGTGGACTTACGTTTTGAAGATTTGTATTTGACCATCCAGGGTGCGCTGCCATTGCATCAATTCCCCAATTATTTTTTACACTTAACCTTTGTAATTCATGTGTAAACAAAAGGTTGGCAAGCTTTGTGGCGCCATATGCACTCCACGGTTTGTATTCACCTTGACCCAAACACTTCGCACGGATCTCATCTTTTGTGCCCTTGCCAAAATTACCGAGACGGTGGGCTTGGCTTGCAACACTGACAATGCGAGAAATAACGCGATCGCGCAATAAACCTGCAAGTGCGAAGTGACCCAAATGATTGGTACCCATCTGTAATTCAAACTTATCCTTTGTCAACAAAAACGGAGTCGCCATAACGCCAGCATTTAAAATCAAAACGTCGATGTTTTCTGTAACAGTTGCTGCACATGCTTTTACTGAAGCCAAATCAGTTAAATCTAAGAGCGCATACTTAATGTTTTTGCCACCGAGTTCGGCTACAAGAGCTGCACCTTTTTCAGGAGTGCGTGCAGTAATTGTTACGTGCGCACCTCGACGAATCAGCGCTGCCGCACTCTCTTTACCAAGTCCACTTGTTCCGCCGGTGATGAAGTATTTCTTTCCTTCAATGCCAGAAATATCAACATCGTTCCAACGTCGTGGAATTAATGGAACATTACTCATGTGGAGCTAAGGGGACTTGAACCCCTGACCCCCTGCATGCCATGCAGGTGCGCTACCAGCTGCGCCATAGCCCCGTAGTCGAAACCTTATCGCACTAAGGCATATCCAAAAAGTTATAGAACTTTCGTAACGCGAACAGTGTCATTATCGCCTGATTTAACGAGAGTAATTTTGATTCCGTTTGTTGTAAACGACTCCCCTTGATACAAAACGTAATTCAAATCCCAAGTTGGTTCGGTTACCCAACCTGTTGTACGTACGCCATTTTTATCTATATTTTCCCAAGGGCGACGTTCTACAAGTTTTCCATGTTTAGTACCTGGATTCAGTAGATAATTTGCAAATCGCGTTGTCGCTGAATCCGGCTTTGATGGATCATTTTGGACGCTAGTGTCTACAAGGAAAGTCGTTACTCCATAAAACCCAGGAACAAACTTTGTTCCCCATTTGTCTCTTCGATGTGACTCAATCACCAAAACCTTTGATGGTGAAATTTTAATCATGATGGATTGAACACCTTCTTGTTCTCTTTCAATAGGAACAAGCGAAACCTCGGCAGTTTTCAGATTCTCTTTTGATACACAGTAAACATCCTCGGGGAGTGTCCAATCCAGTGACATTGCATCCCACTCATTGATGCCTAATCCACCTATTGTTGAACTCTGCATTCCAAAAGGTAATCGCTGATCCGGTGCATGCAATGCAAGCCCGAAACTATGCAAGAAATCGTGCATCACAAAGGCCCATATGAACTCGTCACGCTCAAATGCAGTGTTTGCATAAATGTATCCACCGCCAGTGAACGTGCCTTTGGAAGTTCGAAATGTATTATTCAAAAAGACACCGTGCTGCAATGTTTTCGCTGACATCGAAGGCATGAAATACACACCTTGATATTTGCTGAGGTCATATATTTTCTCGACATCTGATAGCAGTGCTTCAATTAATCGTGCGTCCGATAACTTATCTCTTGGATTCCCAGGATTTCCTGGATCTCTAAAAGTGATTAACTCTGAGGCGCGATACGAAGAACGCACCCAATTCTTTGGATAATCAATCTTCATGGAAAATTTTCCATTTGAATACCAATCAAACCATTCATTAATTTTCTTAACTTCCGGCTCCAAGATTTTTTCAGGAGACCCAGTTCCTACAGCATCCACAAAATCAATTGGAAAAAACAAATAGCTATTGGAACCGATTGGATTTAAAGTCGACTTGACCGTTGGGTATGCAATTGAAAGCGGTGCAGTCCAGTTATCAATTTTAGTTCTTATCTGCTCGGGTACTCGACATGTTGTGAAGGGTTCTGGACTTGGTTGGGGTGGCAAGTCCTTTACTTTCTTTGATAGCTGGAAATAAACTTTTTTTCCATTTGCAATCCAGCGACACTCCAACTGCGAACTTCCAAGATTTATTGATTGGCCAATTTTTTTGCATGCAGATCCTGCTTTAGGAGTTGCCGCATCTGAACTTTGTTGTTGCAGCGAAAAGACCAACAAGAAGGAAAGAGAAACTAGAAATTTTCTTTGGATAACAACTGAACGAAACATGGTTCCTGCTCACTTCACCCAGTCGGGCACTGCAGGCGCTCCAGATTCTTCGCCGAATACTGGTTCAGGAATAGATCCTGCGTTGTGTTCTACTAAATGCCAACCGCGTGGGTTTGTTTGAACAATTGACCACGACGCATTTGATAGTCCACCGATAACGCCCCAATGTGAAATTGGTAGTTGCAACAAATGTCCGATCAAACAGCGCGCTGTTCCGCCATGTGTTGTAACAACTAATAATTGATCATCTTTACCTGCAAGCGCTTCGTTAATAGCTTTCGTTGCACGTGCAGCAACTTCGCTGCGGCGCTCTCCTGTAGTTCCAGCTGGATGATCTTCTCCATCAATCCAGCGCACAAAATTTTCAAAGTCATCGGCGCGATTTTGTGCACCGGTCTTGCCTTCCCATTGCCCGCCATTAGTTTCGCGCAATAATTGTGTGACACCTACTTCGAGGTTTACTAAATCCGCAAGTTCTTGCGCGGTAAAGCGAGCACGTTCTAAGTCGCTAGAAATAATCATTGTTGGTTTCATGCCTGCTAAAACTTGCGCCGCATGTTTGGCTTGAGCTTTTCCTACTTCATTAAGTGCAATGTCCGAGTGCCCTTGAAAACGATTTGCAACGTTCCAATCCGTTTGGCCATGACGCCATAGCAGTACGCGGTTACTCATTACTTAGCGATCTCTTCGCGGACAACGTCTAGTTCAAGGCGTGGGCAGTCATTCCACAAACGATCGAGCATGTAGTAATTGCGCAGCGTTGTGCTCTGAATATGAACAACTAAATCTGAATAATCGAGCAGTACCCACTCTTCAGTACCTTCACGTCGCGCAGGTTTTTCACCTATCTCGCGGAGTTTTTCTTCCACAAAATCTGCAATCGAATCTACTTGACGAACGTTTCCACCTGTTGCGATTAAGAAGACTTCGCTGAGAACCATTTGATCAGAAAGATCGAGTGCAATCATGTCTGTGCCGAGTTTTTCTGCGACTGCGCGTGCAGCTATTTGCGTTAAATCAATAACGCTCTTACTTGCTGGCATACAGACCGCTCTCCTTTATATATGTTGCAACAGAATCGGGAACTAGTTCTGTGTGCCCACTTCGCACAGCAGTCGCTGAAACGTTTAAAGCTCCGATATCTAAAGTAGATGCTCCTGGAAATTCAGGGCGATCAACCACGATTATCTCCACTAACTTAGCCAATTCTTCGTGACGGTGCCATTTATCAAATTGTGCATAAGCATCTGTGCCAAGAATTAGGACTAACGCATCATCTGGATGCGATTTTTTTATCTCTAAGACTGTGTCAATTGTGTATGTGGGACCGGAGCGATTAATTTCTGAATCACTAACGTCTACTTGCCCACCGATTGAATCCGGCAAATCCGACAGTGCTAATTCGCACATTGCTAAACGATTTAATCCTGGTGCAAGTGGTGCACTTTCACGAAGCCACGGAGAACCCGCTGGAATAAGAATTAATTGATCAACAATAGAACGTGTAATTAATTGTGTGATGACGTGCAGGTGACCGTTATGGATCGGATCAAAAGTTCCGCCGTAAATGCCAATCCGTCTCAAATTAGTCTCTGTCGAGGCGTAGTACTAAGTACAGAAGAAGAGAAAGAACGCCGAATGTAAAGAGACCAAAGAAAATTGCAGGCGCTGGAAGTTCGCGAGTTACTTCGGATGCAAGTGAAATCATGGCTAGATATTACCGCTAAGGATCTGCTTAAAGCGAGTCTCATCAATTACTGGCACGCCCAGTTCGGTGGCCTTGGCTAACTTCGAACCAGGATCGCTTCCAACTAATACATAATCTGTTTTCTTAGACACAGATGACGCGGCTTTTCCGCCATGGGCAACAATAGTTTCGGCAATCGAATCTCGCGTAAAAGTTTCAAGGCCTCCAGTAACTACGAATGTCAGCCCTGCCAAAGTTTGTGGCAATTGTGCAACGGCTTGCGCAACCATGATGACGCCAGCTTTTTCCCACTTTGAAACAATTGCTCTGTGCCAATCGATATCAAACCAATCTGTAATTGATTGGGCGATGGTTTCTCCTACCCCATCAATGTTTGCTAACTCTTCGGCGCTTGCATCTGAAATTGCTTTCATTGAACCGAAGTTGCTTGCAAGTGCTTGCGCAGCAGTCGGACCTACGTGGCGGATTGAGAGTGCAACAAGTATTCGCCAGAGTGGTCGACTCTTTGCACCTTCCAAGGCTGCCAAGAGTTTGTCAACGTTGGCACCAGCTTCGCCATCTTTTTTCGTAAAGAAATCTGAAGTCATTAACTTCTCTTTTGTTACAGCAAAAAGATCAGATTCATCCGTAATGATTTTTGCATCTAATAAAGCCACAGCTGCTTCGTAACCTAGAACATCAATATCAAGGGCTGCACGCGATCCAATGTAATAAATGCGTTCGCGTAATTGGGCAGGACAACTCTGTGTGTTTGGACAGCGAATATCTACATCGCCTTCTGTGATTGCACGAAGCGCCGATCCACATTCTGGGCACTTCGTTGGCATTACAAATGCTTTTTCTTTACCAGTGCGCTCGGCAATAACTGGACCCAATACTTCTGGGATTACATCTCCTGCTTTACGAATGACTACGACATCGCCAATTAAAACACCTTTGCGAGTAATCTCTTCGGCGTTGTGCAGCGTTGCAGTTGTCACCGTTGAACCAGCCACTTTTACAGGTTCCATAAATGCAAATGGTGTGACGCGACCTGTGCGACCAACGCTGACCTTGATATCTAATAACTTTGTGGTCACTTCTTCCGGCGGATACTTAAATGCAATCGCCCA
>JAIYBJ010000034.1 GCA_027488575.1 Streptomycetaceae bacterium
ACAACAGATTTCAGAAGTGTGTATGCAACAATTTTGGAGAAAGTATTAAAGGCTCCGCCTGAACGAATTCTCAACGGTTGGAAGACGAAAGTACCTTTTTATAAAGCTGTTTAACTCTCTTCTTTGTAAACGATAACTGGGTTTTTCTTGCGTACAGCAAGGCCTTTTGGAGGGTTGTCCTTAAGGAGTGCATCAACTTCGATTCGCAGTTGTGCGACTTCAATAGCCATGTTTGCCATCGCAGATTCAAGTTCGATGATGCGTTTAATTCCTGCGTGGTTAATACCTTCACCAATAAGTCTCTGCACAGTGCGAAGGGATGCAATATCGCGAAGCGAATATCTGCGACCGCGACCTGTGGCACGCTCTGGTGAAACGAGTCCCATGCGATCGTATTGACGAAGAGTTTGCGGATGTAGACCAGATAATTCAGCAGCAACTGAAATTACGTATAGTGCTGCGTCATCACCTGGTTGTGTTGTCTCTTCTTCTTTCATTGTGATGCCTTAGAGATAAATTCTGCGCGCACATCTTCGTGTGCTGTGGCTGCGGCAAATGCTTTGAGTGCTTCTTCAGCTTTACCTTCTGTGTGACGTGGTACTTGTACTTCGACGGTAACAAGCAAATCTCCTGTTGTTCCGTTCTTTTGAATTCCGCGACCTTTAACTCGTAATACGCGACCATTAGGTGTTCCTGGTGCCAAACGGACAGTGACATCATCACCAGAAATTGTTGGCACTTTTATGTCAGCACCAAGTGCTGCTTCTGTAAATGTGACAGGAAGTGTCATGGTGATGTGTTCACCTTTGCGTGAAAAAATTGGATGTGGTTTAACGTGCAGCAAAATAAATAAATCACCAGGACCTGCTTCACCTTGTGCGCCTTTGCCCTTAACTCTGATCTTTGCCCCATCGTTAACGCCTGCAGGAACGCGCGCTGTGATGTTCTGCGATGGTCCACCATCTGTAGATAAGCGAAGTTCTAGAGTTGTGCCAAATACAGATTCGCGAAATGAAATCTTTGATTCGGTCTGTAAATCTTGTCCTTTACGTGGACCGCGACGTCCGCCGCCAAATAAATTAGCGAAGATATCTTGCGGATTGCCACCACCAAAGATGTCACCAAAATCTCCACCTTGAAAATTCTGTCCACCAGTTGGTGCGCGAAAACCACCACGCTCAAATAGCGAACGCGCTTCGTCGTACTCTGCTTTTTTCTTTGAATCCGACAATATGTCATAGGCCTCAGAAACAGCCTTGAACTCTTCTTCTCGCTTGGCATCGCCCTTGGTCTTATCTGGGTGTAATTCACGCGCAAGAGTGCGGTATTTCTTCTTTATTTCATCAGGGGTCGCAGACTTAGTTACGCCCAGGATTTTATAGAAATCCTTTTCGTATAAATCTTTCGCGGCCATTTTTTTATTTTAGCTCTCTGGATCAGTAACGCTGACTCGTGCAGGACGCAAAATGCGATCCTTAAATTTATAACCTGACTGCAAGATTTTGCTTGCAGTGGGGACAGCAACATCGGCAGAAGTGTCATGCATCAACGCTTCGTGAATATTTGGATCAAAAGCTTCGCCTTCGGTTCCGTATTTTTCTAATCCGATGCGCGCAGTGATTGCATTGATTTGGTCTGCGACAGATTTAAATCCACCGCTGAGTTCGCCATGTGATTCTGCGCGATCAATGTCATCTAGTACAGAGAGGAACTCGGTTAGGACAGAACCTATTGCGAGTTCGTGTGCAAGGGCGCGATCGCGTTCTACACGCTTTCGGTAATTTGCATACTCTGCTTGTAAGCGTTGTAAATCAGATGTAAGTGCTGCAACCGGATCAGTTTCCTGATCCGGCGCAGCCTCTGTTACAACTTCTTCAACAGTTGTCTCTTCAGACATTACGCTTCTTCGACGATCTCAGCGTCTTCAACGCCATCTTCTGCTTGTGCTCCTGGTGTTGATTGCGCCGCATTAGCTGCGTACAACGCTGCACCAAGTGCTTGGCTGAGTGTTGAAACTTTCTCAGTTGCAGATTTGATCATGTCAAAGTTTGCGCCACCGAGTGCTGTCTTAAGTTCAGTAAGTGCTGACTCAGTTTCAGTCTTCTTCTCAAGTGCTTCACCTTCTGTGAACTTGTCAGCGTTATCTGCCAAGAACTTTTCAGTTTGATACACAAGTGAATCTCCGGTGTTACGGATTTCTGCTTCTTCCTTGCGCTGACGATCTTCTTCAGCGTGCGATTCGGCATCGGCCATCATGCGCTCGATTTCTTCCTTGGATAGAGCAGAGCCACCAGTAATAGTCATGCTCTGTTCTTTTCCAGTTCCGAGATCTTTTGCAGATACGTGAACAATTCCATTTACATCGATATCGAATGTCACTTCGATTTGTGGAACTCCACGTGGTGCAGGTGGAAGACCTGTTAGTTCGAACATGCCTAGCTTCTTGTTATAAGCAGCCATTTCACGCTCGCCTTGGTAGGCCTGGATCTGTACCGCTGGCTGATTGTCATCAGCAGTTGTAAATATTTCACTGCGCTTTGTAGGAATAGTTGTGTTGCGTTCGATCAATCGTGTCATCACGCCACCCTTGGTTTCGATACCAAGTGAGAGCTGTGTTACGTCCAATAGAAGAACATCTTTAACTTCTCCCTTAAGAACACCGGCTTGAAGTGATGCACCAACTGCAACAACTTCATCTGGGTTAACGCCCTTGTTAGGTTCTTTTCCACCAGTTAGTTCGCGGACAAGGTCCACAACAGCTGGCATACGAGTTGAACCACCAACAAGTACAACGCTTTGAATTTTTGCGATTGGGATTCCAGCATCCTTTAAAACTGCTTGGAATGGCTTCTTGCAACGTTCTAGTAGTGCTGC
>JAIYBJ010000035.1 GCA_027488575.1 Streptomycetaceae bacterium
CTTTAGACTTCCCCGCATGGACCAAAAAGCTGCACGGGATAACACTCCTTCGCCTGCTTATGCCGCTTTCATGTCCGAAGGTTGGGTGGCATCTGATTTAGAAGATGTTGTTGCAGGCCCAGCAGTTACATCCGCGTTTGTACGCCGTGCGGCTTTATCTGCGCAATATCCAGGCATGCGTTTAGTTTTGCCAGCAGGTGGATTCAAAGTTCGCAGTAACGATACTGATTACAGATTTAGACCACACTCAGCTTTTGCTTATTACTCCGGTGTGCAAGGTGTCGAAGCAAGTGCGGATGCGGTGTTAGTTCTTGAACCAACGCACGATGGCCACGAAACTTATTTGTACATCCATCCGCGTTCTACGCGCGATACTCACGCTTTTTATACCGACCGTCGATTCGGAGAATTATGGGTTGGGCGACGTTTCACATTAAAAGAAGCACAAGATCGCTATCAAATAAATACTCGAAACGTTGATGAACTAGAAGCGTTGCTCAAGGATGGTTCTGTAGCTCTGACTATTCGTGGTGTTGATGCGATGGTTGATAAGAACATTGGTGCTCATTCGCACGAAGCAGATTTCTTGGCCTACACATCTGCTGCTCGATTAGTTAAAGATGAGTATGAAATTTCAGAGTTACAACGTGCGTGTGATGAAACAGCTAAAGGCTTTGCAGACATCGTTCGTGCCCTACCTGCAGCGATTTCAACACCTCGCGGCGAACGAGTTGTAGAAGCTGCATTCTTTGGTCGCGCGCGTATTGCTGGAAACGATGTGGGATACGAAACTATTGCAGCCTCTGGTTCTCATGCGTGTGTGCTGCACTGGATCCAAAACGATGGTGATGTTCGCCCAGGTGAATTGATTCTTATTGATGCAGGTATCGAAATGGATTCTTATTACACCGCTGACATCAGTCGCACACTGCCGATTTCTGGAAAGTTCTCACCTGCACAACGTGCGCTTTATACATTGGTATACGAAGCGCAACTAGCAGGTTTTGCTGCGGTAAAACCTGGTGCAACATTTAAATCAGTTAACGCTGCATGCCAAGCAGTACTTGCAAAAGGACTGTGGGATATGGGTGTTCTACCTATGTCACCTGAAGAGTCATTGCTGCCAGAAAATGGTTTACATCGCCGATGGACTCTGCACGGAGTGAGCCACATGCTCGGTATGGATGTTCACGATTGCGATAAAGCTCGTGATGAAGATTATTTACTTGGAACACTTAAAGAAGGAATGGTTTTAACTGTAGAACCAGGGCTTTACATCCAACCTGATGATGACATGTTCGCGCCTGAATATCGTGGCATCGGAATTCGTATTGAAGATGACGTTGTTGTTACAGCAGATGGATACCGCAATTTAAGCGAAGATTTGCCACGTCATCCAGATCAGATCGAAAAGTGGATGGCCGCTTTAAGAAACTAGGTTGTTTGCTTTAAACAATACCTTCGCGCTTGCGAATCTTTGATCCCAACCAGCGAACAGGATCATATTTAACATCTACAACGCGCTCTTTCATCGGAATGATTGCGTTATCTGTAATGCGAATGTGCTCTGGGCATACTTCAGTACAGCACTTAGTGATATTGCACATTCCAAGACCGTGCTCTTCTTGAGCCTTTTGCTTACGGTTTTTAAGAATATCTAGTGGGTGCATATCTAGTTCTGCGATACGAATAAAGAAGCGTGGCCCCGCAAATGATTTTTTGTTCTCTTCGTGATCGCGAATAACGTGACATGTGTCTTGGCACAAGAAGCATTCAATGCACTTGCGAAACTCTTGGCTGCGTTCAACATCTATTTGTTCCATACGAGCTTCACCTGGCTTGAGATTTGCAGGTGGTTCATAGGATGGAATTTCCATTGCTTTCTTGTAATTAAATGACACATCTGTGACGAGATCTTTAATAACTGGGAATGCACGAAGCGGTGTAACCGTAATTGTTTCTTCGTCGCCATATGAAGCAACTTGTGTCATACAAGCAAGACGAGGCTTACCGTTAATTTCCATTGAACATGAACCGCACTTGCCAGCTTTACAGTTCCAGCGAACAGCAAGATCGCCCATCTGTGTTGCTTGTACGCGGTGAATTACGTCAAGGACTACTTCGCCTTCATTTGCTTCAACTGTTACGTCTTGCAAGCCACCGTTATCAGCATCTCCGCGCCAAATGCGCATCTTTAGTTTGCGTGCCATTAGCGTGCGCCGCCTTTCGCGATTTCATCTGGTGTCATGTACTTCTCTAATTCGTGTACATCAAATAAGTCGAAGAGCTCTTTTGGAAGAGCTGGCAACGCTTGTTTGCGAACTGAAACTTCTTTGCCGTCAAAGGATGCGATGTGATTTACCTGGCGCCACTTGTTATCTAATTGTGGGAAGTCATCACGAGTGTGTCCACCGCGAGACTCTTCGCGAGAAATCGCAGACTTCGCTGTGCTTTCGGCAACGAGCAACATGTTGTCCAAATCAAATGCAAGGTGGAAACCAGGATTGAACTTACGTCCGCCTGCTACTGAAACATTTGCACTGCGCTTTCTGATTTCTGC
>JAIYBJ010000001.1 GCA_027488575.1 Streptomycetaceae bacterium
CATCGATTGAAAACTCATGGTGGTTGGAAGTTAAAGTCTCACTCAGATGGCGCATGCACCTGGACTTCTCCACTAGGAAAAATTTATGAGGTACCGGCAAGGCCGATGCTTGAAGCTATTTAAGGATAGATGAATCGGTTGGGACCGAGTGCCGATGCTAGAAGCTATCTAACTTGTTGGATTACTTCGGCCAAAACTGGCCGATACCTGAAGCTATTTAGAACGCGGAACCTTAATGCGCAAAGAGTTCGTGACTACAAACAAACTCGATAACGCCATAGCGCCCGCGGCATACATTGGCGATAACAAGCCAAGAGCTGCAATTGGGATTCCAACGATGTTGTATGCAAATGCCCAACCAAGGTTTACGCGAATAGTTCTAAGGGTTCGCTTTGAAAGTTTTAGTGCATCCAATACTGCAGCAAGATCCGGACGCATCAGCGTGATGTCCGCACTTGCAACCGCGACATCGGTTCCTGTTCCCATTGCGATGCTGACGTCTGCGCCAACCAAGGCAGCTGCGTCATTGATGCCATCGCCAACCATTACAACTGTGCGTGACTCACTCTGTAATTCGCGAATCTTTGTCAGCTTGCGCTGCGGAAGCGCACCAGAGAGAACATGATCACTATCAATTCCAACTTGCTTAGCAATTGATTGAGCAGCATCTTCTGAATCACCAGTGAGTAACCAAGGAGTAATTCCAGCACTTTTCAGTCTTGCAATAGTTTCTGCAGCATCAGACTTAAGTTCATCGCCCACTGCAAAGACTGCGAGTGCGACTCCATCCCACGCTAAGACTGAAACGCTTAAACCTGCATCGTGTCCGCGTTGTACTGCTGCAGCAATAAGAGGGTGAAAAGTAGTCGTGCTGTGTGCCACTGCTGCTGGAGAACCAATTAATACAACTGGTGAATGCGTTCCAAGATTTACGCGACCAGCAGCTCCTGATCCCGGAGTTACCTGAAACTCAGAAACAGAAGTGGATTTAATTCCTTGCGCTGAAATGAATTCACGAATACTTAGCGCAATTGGATGATTGTTCTGTTCTTCAATAGAAAGAGCGGTAGAAAGAATTGTTGCCTCACGAAGAAGTGGTTCGAAGGTTGCACCAAGTTCAGCGCCAGCATCCGTTGGAATTGTTATTTCATGGACTTTCATCGCACCTGTTGTGAGAGTCCCAGTCTTATCTAAAACAATTGTGTCTACCTTGCGGGCGACTTCGAGAACGCGAGGATTTCGAATAATGATTCCACGTTGTGCACCGCGACCTGATGCAACCAATAACGCAACAGGGGTTGCCAAACCAAGTGCACAAGGGCAGGCAATAACGATTACAGCGATTGCTCGTGCAATTGACTCTGATATCGAATATCCGTTGTACCAAAGTGCACCAAATGTTGCTAAAGAAATAGCAAAAACAATCGGTACAAAGACAGCACTTATGCGATCGGCCAAGCGAGCAATAGGCGCTTTGGTGCTCTGAGCTTCTAAAACCATTGAAGTAATACGAGCGTATTCAGTATCGCGACCAACTCGTGTTGCACGAACAATTAATCGGCCGTTTGTGTTTACTGCACTTCCAATAACGCGATCTCCCGGACCAACTGTTAATGGCAGAGATTCACCAGTAAGCAATGAGTTATCGACCGAGCTGTTACCAGAAACTACGACGCCATCTGTTGCCACGCGATCGCCAGGTGCAACTACAAACTCATCACCAATTTCTAAATTCTCAACAGGGATAAGAACTGTCAATCCCCCACGAATAACACTTACTTCTTTAACGTTTAAAGCTAAGAGCGCAGATAAAGCGCTGCTCGCGCGACGCTTTGCGCGAGTTTCAAGAAATCTTCCAAGAATCACAAAAGTAACAACGCCAGCAGCAACTTCTGTATAAACATCACCGTTGCCTGTTGAGTTCGCATAAATAGACCAACCGAAGGCGGTGAGTGAACCCAAAGAAATCAAGTTATCCATCGTTGGGTGCAAGAGATTGCGAATTGCCGCACGATGAATTGGCCATGCCACCAAAAGAACTACCGGTGCACTAAGTGCTATTACTAGCCATGCAGTTGGTGAATACAAAGGGGGCAGAATTCGAAGATCTTCTAGTGTTTGTAAGATTCTGGCATCAATTTGCTCATGCCAAGCCATTGTCATGGATATTGCAATAGCGGGCACCGAGAACAGAAGTGCAAAGAAAAGCGCGATTGCAGAGCGCTTGCTGTGTAATGCAAATTGATTTGAATCGCCCAGCAATTGAGCGGAATACCCAGCACTCTTAACTGTTTCGATTAACTTTTTCGTAGAAACTTCAGCTGGCGCCAAAATATGCGCAGTTTCGCTTGCAAAATTCACTGTTGCACTTACGCCATCTAGATTATTAAGTGCACGTTCAATCGAATTTACACACGCACTGCATGTCATTCCCTCTAACTTAAGTGTGCGAGTTTCAAGGGCGCGCTTAGTCATTCGCCCACCAACTTATGCATGCCCACGAAGGCCGCAATTGCTTTGCACTTAGTCATTACTTAACTCGCAACGCATCAAGTACATGGGGGTGCAGGATTGCGTTTGTCGAAAGTCCACTTCCGTGACCAGGACCATCGACTCCATCAATACTGGAAAAACGTCCTCCTGCTTCTGTGACGATGATTGAAATTGCAGCCATGTCCCAGAGTGCTACGCCAATTTCTAGGGCGACTTCTGCAGCACCTTCTGCAACCAACATATGCGCCCAGAAATCTCCAAAGCCGCGTGTTCGATTTGCTGATGCAAGAAGTGATTGAAACTTTGGCAAGTACTGATCCCAGTTATTGAAATCAGAGTATGTAATTGATGCATCGCTAATCTTTGAAATGCCAGATACGTGAATCTTCTTTGGTGCGCCACCGTTAAGTGAAACGTATGCACCTAATCCGAGAGCTGCGTGCCAGCGACGAAATAGCGCTGGCGAGCTAACTACGCCAACCACAATTTGCTCGGTGCCATCATCATTGCGTTCGATAAGTGCGATTAGCGTGGACCAACTTGGAACACCTCGCATGAAGTTTTTTGTTCCATCAATTGGATCAATGACCCAATATCGCTTGGCATCTGTACCGCTTGTTCCAAACTCTTCACCAACTAATCCATCTTCTGGACGCTCGTTAGCAAGTATGTCGCGCAGTGCTTTTTCTGTTGCCTTGTCAGCATCTGTAACTGGAGTGTTATCTGGTTTTGTTGTGACTACTAAGTCTTGTGATTGATAGCGAGCCATCGAAATTACGTCAGCCGCATCAGCCATTCTTAGCGCCAGCGCTACATCTGCTTCGCGCGAATTTCCAGTAGCCATCACCTCGTCAGTCTACAACGCGATGCAAAACACCTGCGTTCTGGAGTGTTTTACTGACTTATTCAGGAGTAATTGCGTCAGCACTTGAATCAAAGTCCTTGATTTCAAGGAGTGATCGCAAACTCTGCAAACGACGCGTGCGAGCAACATCGACGGTGCCTTGTGGCGCAGCCCATTCATTGAGTCGACAGCTCTCTTCGCTATGTGAGCAACGTGGCATACACGTTGCTGCAACTTCAGATAAATCACTAAAGGAGGCAATGATTTTATTTGGATCTAAATGTGCCAAACCAAATGCACGAATACCTGGCGTATCAATTGCCCAACCACCAGCAGGATCTAAATCAGGTGAAAGTGGCAGAGCAATTGCACTAGAAGATGTGTGGCGCCCGCGACCTGTTACATCGTTTACATCACCGGTAATTCTTCTGGCGTGCGGAACTAAATCATTAATCAGAGTTGATTTACCAACGCCTGAGTGACCAACTAATACCGAAGTTTTTCCTGCGAGTAGTGCATGAATCTTTGCTACATCAGATTCACGGTCTGAAGTCTTGCTTGATGTCGAAACAATCTGAACACCAAGCGCCCGATACTCTTCCATGAAATCAGGAAGTGGAGCTAAATCAGTTTTTGTCATTAAAAGTATTGGTGAAATGCCTTCGTGAAAAGCACAAACAAGGAAACGATCAATAAGTCCACGACGAGGTTCTGGATTCGTAGTTGCGGCAACAATTACCAAATAATCAATATTTGCAACGATTGTTCGCTCAATCTTTGCTGCGTCATCAACTGTTCGGCTTAGTGAATTTCTGCGTTGGTTCACCGCAACTATGCGGGCAAGTGATCCTTCATTTCCAGTAATATCTCCGACCAAACTTACGATGTCTCCGACGACTACAGATTTTGGTCCCAATTCGCGAGACTTCATTGCTGTAACAATGACGCGATCTTCAGTAATGCATGTGGTGCGCCCACGATCAACAGTTGTTACAAGAGCACTGATTGCATCATCGTGCGATGGTCGATCTTTAGTACGCGGACGAGTGCTTCGTGCAGGGCGAATTCGTGCATCGCTCTCGTCGTAAACGCGTTTGCTCATTGGTGCAATTCTCCCACGAAACTGCTTGCCTTTACCATTTTCATTAATTCACGATGGAAGCAAGCAATCTATGCACTATTCGACCAAGCTCTTCCAGAGGCCTGGGAAATCAGTAAGTGTTTTGCGAGTTGTCGCAATATTTTCAACTTCAATTCCTGGTGTTACTAAACCAATTACCGCACCTGCTGTGGCTAGTCGATGATCTTCATACGTGTGAAAAATGCCTGCTCTAAGTGATGCTGGTTCAAAGTGAAGTGCGCTGTGTTCTTCAGTAACTTTTCCACCAATTGAATTTATCTCTCGAGTCAATGCTGCAAGGCGATCTGTTTCGTGTAGACGCAAGTGCGCAATTCCACGCAAGTGCGAGGGTGAATCTGCAAGAGCCGCAAGTGCTGCGATAGATGGTGTTAGTTCACCAACATCATGTAAATCAACATCAATGCCAATAATCTTTGGTGCATCGCGCAGTGCAGACTTTTCTGAATTGGCAGTCAGTGTTAAACCATCTGCATTAAGTGAAATCTGCGCGCCCATGTCGCGAAGTAGTGTGCGTAATTGATCACCTGGCTGTGTTGTTTTCTGTGGCCAATCAGCAATTGTGATTGATCCACCGCAGACCATTGCAATAGATAAGAACGGTGCCGCATTGGATAAATCTGGTTCGATAACCATGTCCTGGCCATTGAGTGCACCTGGTTCAACGCGCCAAGTTTTCTTTGTTGAATCTACGTGCACAGTTGCACCAAAGTCGCGGAGCATTTCGACAGTCATTTCAATGTGTGGCATTGACGGTAATTCGCCGCCAACGTGGCGAGCGGTAATTCCATTGACAGTGCTTGGCCCGATTAACAAAAGCGCTGAGAGGAATTGGCTTGATGCGCTTGCATCAATATCAATTTCGCCACCAGGGATTTTTCCTGTACCAACTAGTGAAAGTGGCAAGCTGTAACGATTGCCGTGTTCAATTGAAATACCAAGTTCTTCTAGCGCTTTAATTACTGGACCAAGTGGACGCTCATGAGAACGTGGATCGCCATCAAAAGAAATTGCACCTTGAGCAAGCGCTGCAAGCGGTGGCAAAAAGCGCATCACAGTTCCTGCGTTGCCAACATCAATTGCAGCTGGCCCCTTTAATGGTGCTGGTGTAATTTTCCACGCTAACTCTTTAGTTGAGTTAGTCGCACTTTCAACTTCAATCTCTTGCACATCAATTCCAAGTTGGCGAAGTCCGGCAACCATTAATTCACTATCGCGAGACACAAGAGGTCTGCGCAAGATAGATGGCGATGTTGCTTGCGCTGCGAGGATTAATGCACGGTTGGTTACTGATTTAGAACCAGGGATTACAACTCGAGCATTGACAGGTTTGGATCCACGAAAAGGTGCAGGCCACAACGCATCATGCGCGCTCTGCGAATTACCCTTTTGTGAATCAGACATATGCATGAGTCTACCGATAACCTGTATCTCTATGTGCGGCCGTTATGCGCAATCCCTGAACACCTCCGAACTGGCAGAAGAGTTCGGCATTGGTGTGCAGACCCCTGCGCAAGAGTTGCCTATGAGTTGGAACATCGCACCGACGAATCCAATTTATATTGTTCGTGCGTCCCAAACAATTGAGAATCAAAAAGAGTTATCAATTGCGTCGTGGGGAATTATGGCTCATTGGCATCAGAGCGAATCAGAAGCTCGGGCTTCGCAATCACACGCAATTAATGCTCGCTCAGAATCCATTCACGAAAAACCAACATTTAGAAATTCATTTAGAACTCAGAGATGTTTAATTCCGGCAGATGGTTATTACGAATGGGCAACAGCGCTTGGTAAATATTCTCCAAAGCAACCTTTTTATATTTCATCTTCCAAAACTCGTTCACTTCCAATTGCAGGGATATGGTCAACGTGGAAGAGCATGGAGGGTGAAGTTATTCAGAGTGCGGCAATTATTACTCGGGAAGCAGTTAATGACTTAGCAACCATTCATAGTCGAATGCCGGTGATGATGCCGCAGGATCGCTGGGATGCATGGCTTGATCCCGCCCAGCATGATGTTGAACTTTTAATTTCGCTTATGAATAACCCGCAACCAGATGACGGTTTGTTTGCACGCCCCGTATCTTCAGAAGTAAATCTGGTGCGCAATAACTCCCCCCGCTTAATTCAGCCAATTACTCTGGGCGAACCCGAAACCCTTTTCTAGCGCACTTGGCAACACATTTGTGATGCGTTCATGACACGTAGCGCGCGCTTCGCGATGCGCCTTGCCAGCACAAAGCGATAGCCTTACGGCGATGTCATCCACTGATTTAGTTAAAGAGAGCGCAGCCGATCGCACCAATCGGTTCGAGCGCGATGCTCTTGCGTTCACAGATCAGTTATATGCAGCTGCACTTCGTTACACACGAAATCCAGATGACGCACGAGATTTAGTACAAGACACTTACTTAAAAGCTTTTACTTCTTTCCATCAATTCGAACCTGGCACAAATCTAAAAGCCTGGCTCTATCGAGTGCTAACTACAACTTTTATTAACACCTACAGAAAAGATCAACGTCGCCCACAATTAAGTGCTGGCGAAGTAGAAGATTGGCAACTAGCAGATGCAGCGTCACACACAAGTGATCAAGGAAAATCTGCAGAAGTTGAGGCGCTAGAAAATCTTCCCGATAGCGATATCAAACGTGCGCTTCAAGAAATTCCTGAAGAGTTTCGGATTGCAGTTTATTTAGCAGATGTCGAAGGTTTTTCATACAAAGAAATTTCAGACATCGCTGGTGTTCCAACTGGAACTGTTATGTCTCGTTTGCACCGCGGTCGAAAGCAATTACGTGAGAAGTTAACTGAGTATGCAAAAGAACTCGGATACTCAACCGTTAAGAAGGACAAAAAAGAAGACGGGGAGGACGCATCATGAGCAGTATTGATCACAATGATTGTGTAGACGTTCTCCAATCCGTAATTCTCTTGGTAGATGGTGAAATATCTGATTCCGCACAGATTGCGAGCATCGAAGTACACGTTCAAGCATGTCCACAGTGCACAGCTGAAATTGAGCACGAAAGAAGTGTTCGCTCGCTCATGCAATCTGTGCTGCGCAGAACATGTAACGAAAAAGCACCACAAGAGTTGCATGAACAAATTCAGCAACAACTTTTGAGAACCTCTATGAATAGTGCTCCAGATATTGTTCGCGAATTTAGAATGACTGAAATCTCGATTGAAATTAATGAAGATGGCACAATCGAATCTCGCGAAATACATATTGAACACACTGAGGAATTCCGCTTCCCGAACGAAGAGAAATAATCCATATGTTGGTACCTGTTGAAGATCTCGTTGGGGCAGTCGCCTTTTCAACGATGATCGTTCGCCCAGGGGATACAGCGGTTGCAATTGGTGTTGGGGATTTACCGGTTCTAGCTAATTCCCTCATTATTAATGCAATGCAGAGCGCAGCAATTGCATCTATCGCAGAGCATTTAGAAAATGGCGAATCAACCGTTGAAACATCTATTGCACTTGAATTTCATGGAGGAATTGCAATTGGTGGCGAATTGCGAACTTCTGCTAACTGCACCGAAGTAAATGGCCGCGAAATTACATTTATGTGCGAAGCGTATGAAGGTGAAAGACTTGTTGCATCTGCTGTAATAAAAAGAACAGCGGTTGAGCGAGTATCTTTCCTCGCCCGAACCGCTGCTCAGTCAATAAAGTCGAGTACTACTTCTTAGTTGCCCAGAAGATTTCTGCGATTTCGTCAATCTTTGCAATCAACTTATCTGCAACTGCAACATCGTTTGTACCCTTTGTGCCAGCTGCGCCGGCAAGTTTTGTTGCATCGTTAAATAGTGTGTGCAACTGAGGATAAGCCTCGAAATGATTTGGCTTGAAATAGTCAGTCCACAAAACCCATAGGTGTTCTTTTACTTGATGTGAACGCTCTTCTTTGATTGCAACTGAGCGAGACTTAAAATCTGCGTCGCTGCTAGCTGCGTACTTTTCCATGCATGCCTTAACTGAAAGTGCTTCAATCTTTGCTTGTGCTGGATCGTAAACTCCACAAGGAAGATCGCAGTGTGCAAGTACAACTGTCTTTGGTTGGAACAACTTCATTAGTTTCTCTCCTTCAAGAGCGCTATATCTGTGCCTTAATTCGCGAAATTACGCAAACAACGCCAACAACTTATGTGCAAGACTACTGTTCGTGAGCAAATTTGGCACAGTAAGAGTTTCCGGGCACTCAATGGCCCCAACTTTTAACGATGGGGACTGGTTATTGGTCTGGTACTCCCCGCGTATGCGCATCCACGTCGGCCAACTAATAGTCCTGCGCCGTCCCCTAGATTCTCGGGCCGAAGTCGCTTCACTATTCATTAAGCGCATTGCTGCAATTACTGGGTCTTTTGTAACCGTGCACGGTGATAACAAAGATGCCAGCACAGATTCGCGTCAATGGGGCGATGTTGGGCGTGAAGAAATAATTGGCAGAGTTATAGGCAGATATCACAAAAGTAAAACTAAAAAAATCAGCGACTAAAAGCTTCCATTAACAACGCTTTCTGTTCTTCTTCATGCAAGTGATGATTTCCTGTCGCAGGACTTGCAGTTGCACGACGAGAAACACGACGCAAATTACGTCCACCAAATCCTTCGCCGCCAAATTGTTCTGCGGTGCGTAACGCAACAAATGGCCATGGTCCTTGATTTGCTGGTTCATCTTGAACCCACAAGAGATTTGCATTCGGATGCTTTGCTGCTTCTGCAGCCATTTCCTTAGCAGGCAGTGGATACAAAAGTTCTATACGAATAATTGCTGTTGTATCTTCTTTGCGTGCTGCGCGTTCCGCAACGAGATCGTGATACACGCGACCAGAACAGAAGATAACGCGAGTTGCATTTTGTACCGTGTCATCTGGAATCAATGTCTGGAATTGACCACTTGTGAAATCTTGTAGTTTCGAAGCCGCAGCGCGAAGGCGCAACATTGATTTAGGAGTAAAGACAACCATTGGACGACGAATTGGATTCTTTGCATGCCATCTCAAAAGGTGGAAATACGATGCTGGTGTTGAAGGTTGGGCTACTGTCATATTTCCTTCAGCGCACAATGCTAAATAACGTTCAATACGTGCAGATGAGTGATCTGGTCCTTGTCCTTCATAACCGTGTGGCAATAGAAGTACAACGGATGAACGCTCGCCCCATTTCTGCAAAGCTGATGAGATAAATTCATCAACAATTGTTTGGGCGCCGTTTGCGAAATCACCGAACTGCGCTTCCCACATAACGAGTGCTTCATCACGCACGACGGAATATCCATATTCAAAGCCCATAGCAGCGTATTCAGACAGGAGAGAATCGATAACAAAGAATTGGCTCTCATCGCTAATTAATGCACGAAGTGGAGTCCACTCATTTCCATTTTCTTTATCAACAATTACTGCGTGACGATTACTAAATGTACCGCGACGTGAATCTTGTCCCGCTAAGCGAATTGGTCGTCCTTCAAGTAATAAAGAACCAAATGCAAGTGTTTCACCCATTGACCAATCGATTGTTCCATCATTGAGCATTTCAACGCGCTTTTGAAGTTGTGGCAAGAGTTTTGGATGAACATTAAATCCATCTGGCACAGCAATTTGGGTTCCCGCGATCTTGCGTGCAGTTGCTTCATCGATACTAGAAACAAGAGTTTCTGGGTTCGCCGCAACTGGTGCTTTAAAGTTTGGATCAACTTCTGGCTCAATGTTATGAACTTCAGCAAATACCGCTTCGAGTTGCGCCTGGTATTCGCGAGATAACTCATCGGCCTGTTCTACTGAAATATCGCCTCGGCCAATCAATGCCTCGGTATAAAGATTACGAGTTGAGCGCTTTGCATCAATGAGTTTGTACATCAATGGTTGTGTGAAAGATGGCTCGTCGCCTTCGTTGTGACCACGACGACGGTAGCAAACCATGTCGATAACAACGTCTTTATTAAATGCTTGGCGATATTCAAATGCTAAACGAGCAATACGTACACACGCTTCTGGATCATCACCATTTACATGGAAAACAGGTGCCTGAATAATCTTCGCCATATCCGTTGAATAACGAGATGTACGTGATGCATGAGGTGACGTTGTAAATCCAACTTGGTTATTTACAACAATGTGAACCGTTCCACCTGTGCGATATCCAGCAAGTTGTGAAAGTTGGAAAGTTTCTGCAACAACACCTTGACCAGCAAATGCTGCGTCACCATGAAGAAGAATTGGTAATACTGAATAAGCATTCTTTACATTGAGTCGATCCTGCTTTGCGCGAACAATGCCTTCTAGTACTGGGTTTGCAGCTTCTAGGTGAGAAGGATTTGCGGCCAAATAAATCTTTGTCTTAGCCCCTGATTCTGCAGTGAATACGCCTTCAGTACCCAAGTGGTACTTAACATCGCCAGAACCATGAACTTCATTATCTTTGTAGTGTCCTTCGAACTCTTGGAAAATTTGTCCGTATGACTTGCCTGCAATGTTTGCAAGAACATTTAGGCGGCCACGGTGTGGCATACCGATACATACTTCATCGAGACCACGTTCTGCTGCACTTGAGATAACTGCATCAAGAATTGGAATTACTGATTCGCCACCTTCTAGCGAGAAGCGCTTTTGTCCAACAAACTTAGTCTGCAAGAAAGTTTCAAATGCTTCTGCGCTATTTAGTTTGCGCAAAATACGGAGTTGTTCTTCGCGTGGGAATGTTTGCACACCAACTTCGACTCGCTCTTGAATCCACAAACGCTCTGCTGGGTTTTGAATATACATATATTCAATTCCAACTGTGCGGCAATAAGAGTCACGCAAAATTCCAAGAATCTTGCGAAGTTTCATAAACTTCTGACCGCCAAATCCACCAGTTGCAAACTCGCGATCGAGATCCCACAAAGTTAAACCGTGCGTAACAACATCTAAATCAGGATGCGAACGTTGGCGATACTCGAGTGGATCTGTATCGGCCATGATGTGACCGCGTGTGCGGTATGCATGAATTAATTGCTGAACGCGAGCAGTCTTGTTGATCTCTTCATCTTTAGAGAACTCAAAGTCTTGCGCCCAGCGAATTGGTTCGTATGGAATACGAAGCGCAGCGAAGATTTCATCATAAAAGTTTTCAGATCCAAGCAGTAACTCGTGAATACGACGAAGGAAATCACCTGATTGTGCACCTTGAATAATTCGGTGATCGTATGTGCTTGTGAGAGTGACAACTTTGCTAATTGCCATGCGTGCAAGAGTTTCTTCGCTTGCGCCCATAAATTCAGCAGGATAATCAAGTGCACCAACGCCAACAATTAGGCCTTGTCCCTGCACCAAACGCGGTACAGAGTGAACTGTTCCGAGCGTTCCAGGGTTAGTAAGTGAGACTGTTGTGCCAGCAAAATCTTCAACAGTTAATGTGCCAGCTCGCGCTTTTCCAACTACTGCTTCGTATGCGTTCCAGAATTGTGCAAAGTCTAAGTTTTCACAGCCTTTAATTGATGGCACTAATAATTGGCGAGAACCATCTGCTTTAGCTAAGTCGATAGCAATACCAAGGTTGATGTGTTCTGGATGGCCAACTGCTGGCTTTCCTTCGATTTCACCGAAGAAAGCATTCATCTCTGGCATTTGACGAAGTGCTTTAATCATTGCAAATGCAATTAAGTGCGTGAAAGAAACTTTTCCACCGCGAGCGCGCTTGAGGTGATTGTTAATAACAATTCGGTTATCAATCATTAATTTCGCAGGAACTGCGCGAACACTCGTTGCGGTTGGAACGGTTAATGAACCTTCCATACTTGCAACTACACGTGCACCTACTCCACGAATTGGTTCTAGTTTTGCAGCATCTGGTGTGCTTAAAACTGGAACCGGCTTAACAATCGGATCTGCAGGAGTTGGTGATTGCAATGAGCGTTCACGGACAAGTTTTTGGTTTGCAGGAGTTGCAGGTGCAACTGGTGCAGGAGTTTGCGCAGCTGCAGGTGTTGCAGGTGCAACAGGTGAAGGAGTAACCGGTACAGGTGTTGCAACTGGTGCAGGTGCAACTGGTGCCGGAGTTACAGCTGCAGCCTTTGGTGTTGGCGGTGTTCCACCGCGTGGTGCTCCTGCAATTGGTGCACTGGTTGAAGAAGTTGAAGAAGAAGATGAACCTGAAGAATTTGGGTTATAAGTTTTAAAGAATTCAATCCACGATGGTTCAAGTGAAGTTGGGTCAGATACGTAGCGCTCGTACATTTCGTCGACGAGCCATTCATTGGCTCCAAAGTCCTGATTCGGATCTTTTGCCGACACTGGCGCTCCCCTGCTTTGCGATGTGCAATAACCACTTACAAGGCCAAGACTATCGGCATGCGCGCAGGGATAAAAATAAGGAAAGCACCTGAAGAAGGCGAGATTGACCACATGAAATGGCCGATTTCTGGGTTCACCATCAAGTCAGCGGGCACATCGGCAATCTTTGGGGCACAGTATTGCCATGAATATGTCGAGTGAATCCACAGCCAAAATAGCGTTCGTCACTGGTGGTTCTCGCGGTCTCGGATTCGAAGTTTCCCGCGGATTAGCTCGCACTGGAATTAGTTCTGTGCTGATTGCTAAAGACACAGAGCGATTAGAAAACGCTGCCAAGCAACTGTGTTCAGAGTTTCCAGGAATTACATTTGAAACACATGCGTGCGATTTAGAGGATCAAGCACAGGCAAGAAAAGCGGCCGAAGATTTGTTAAGTAAGTTCGGCGCACCATTTGCACTTGTTTTGGCTCATGGCGTTATGAGTGAAAAAATGTCTAAAACTTTGCGAACAACGGACGCGGAATGGCGCCGAGTAATGGCGATTAATCTGGATTCTGTTTTCACTCTTGTAAATGTTTTGGGTGGGCCAATGGCCGACGCGCGTGATGGTCGTCGCGTTGTGATCTTCTCTGCATGTCTTGGGCGAATGTCAGGACCAGGAAATGCTGGCGGTCTTGCTCCATATCGAATTAGTAAAGCTGGTGTTAATGCATTCGTTAGAAATCTTGCACATGAAACAGGACTTGGTGCACGTGGTTTCTACGTAGATGCAATCTGTCCAAACCATTCCCGCACCGACATGGGCGGCGCGGATGCACCGAGAAGCGCTGAAGAAGGTGCGGAGTGTGCAGTCTGGTTAGCAACTCGTGAATTTAATGCAGGAGATACAACAGGAGTGCTTTGGGAAGATCGACAGATTGTTGATTGGTGATTATTTCTTTTCAGGAACAATCGAGACGGCGCAGTAAATAGTAAGCGCTGCATAAAGAGCTAACGGAAGCGCTGCCCACCAAAATCCTGCTTCAAAAATATATTTAGAAACCCCAATTGCGATGAGATTTGCAAGCACTGATGGAGCACGGCCATACATTTTCTTAGCCTTATATCCATTGGCGGATACCAATAATCCAATTCCGCCAAAGAGTGTCATAAACAAGATTCCAGAGATCACAAACCATTCAATTGATCCGCCTGTGATTAACCCTTTAACGATTAAGTACAACCCAAGCCCAAGAATGAAAACTCCTTCGATGCGAAGGAGGGCTACCACCGTAGACCTGCGGAACTCTGGGTTGGACAATGAAAACGTCATGAGAAGAACTTTACTTGCCCGTTGATGAATAACTCAAACTTTTCCCACGACGGAATTCATGACACATTTACTAATCTTGCCGCACCGAATTACTTCTATGAAGAACTAAATCGCCTTGTTGCCCGCTTCGAACGTTCTCAGGCCGAATTCAGAATTATCAATATTTCTTTTGTTGGCGTAAAGAATGGACATGAATCAGAAGTATTGGAAATGGCGGCTCTTCTTCGGACACTACTTCGTGGTGAAGATTTAGCTGCACGATTGGGTATGTACGAATTTGGTCTACTCATTAATGGTTCACACTATGAATCTCTCTCGCAGCGCATTGCAGAGGAATGGAGTAATTCCGTTGACAGCAAAATTGCATTGAATTTCAAAATTGGTAAACCTCAAAAAGGTTTCAAAACCCTGCAGCTTCTCAACAAAATGGATGAGAGTTAACAAGTAGGACGCTGTTTTGTATCTTATCCACCAACTGTACTTTTCATGAGTAGATCATGACTTTAACTTTTAGTCTCCCGTAATGAATTCGATTAAAGAATCTATGGATATAGAAGTTACATTCGGACCTCTTGCACAATTCATGCGTGATGACACTGTTGAAGAAATCTGGATCAATTCTCCTGAACGAATCTTTATTGCTCGTGCAGGAAAAAGCGAACTAACTAACCTTCTACTAACTTCTGTTGAAGTTCACAACATCGTTGAAAGAGCTCTGATGTGGAGTGGTAGACGATTAGATCTTTCTCATCCCTTTGTTGATGCTCGAATGCCTGATGGAAGCCGACTTCACGTAACAATTCCAGAAATTACTGCAGAGCATTGGGCAATTAACATTCGAAAACACTTACTTAGACATTTGAATCTCACGGATTTAATCTCTCGGGGAGTTCTCACTGAAAAGATTGCACAACTCCTTAAGCACTCTGTTCATGCTGGTTTGAATATTTTGGTGAGTGGCGCAACTCAATCAGGAAAAACCACAATGCTCAATGCACTAGCTTCAAGCATTCCAGTTTCGGAAAGAGTCATAACAATTGAAGAAGTTTTTGAACTCAAACCAAACTTGCCTGACGTAGTGCAAATGCAGACAAGATCGGCCAATCTGCAAGGAACTGGTGAGATACCTCTAAGGCGATTAATCAAGGAATCACTGCGTATGCGTCCCTCCAGAATTATTGTTGGAGAAGTTAGAGAAGCTGAAGCATTGGATTTACTTATCGCCTTAAATTCCGGTTTACCTGGGATGGGAACCTTGCACGCCAATTCACCCAAAGATGCAATCATTAAATTACAGACACTTCCATTATTGGCTGGCGAAAATATCTCTCACAAATTTATTGCCCCGACTGTCGCAGCAGCTATTGATTTAATCATTCACGTTCAGATGGATCAAAGTGGAAAACGGCGGATATCAGAAATAGCAGCGCTGACTGGCCGCTATGAAAACGATCGTCCCGAAATCGAATCTCTTTGGAAATGGAATATTGACCACTACGTCCGTGGGTTAGGCACATTGCCGAAGCCAGAAAAGTTCGCTGCTATTGGCTTTCCACTTGAATCTTGGTGGAACAAGTGAACTATTCATGGCAATCACTCTTCAAGCACTCCCACTATCGAACGCTATTAATTGGTTTTGTTACTGGCTTATTCGTTTTTATCCTCACTAAATCCGTCATTCTTGCCTCTCCTTTTGCACTTCTCGCTGCAGGCTCACACTTTGCTATTTCTCGAAGTAAGAAAAATAAGTTTGCATCGCAGTTAGGTAGTGCATGGCCAGAAGTTATAGATCATTTAATTTCAGGAATTTCATCCGGCTTATCTCTTGCAGAATCTCTCACAGGATTGGCCACCAGAGGTCCTGAAATCATTCGTCCAGCTTTTCATAAGTTCCATTTGCAATTACAAAATGATGGTGATTTTTCAGGTGGAATTCAGAATCTCAAAACATATTTTTCCGATCAAAGTAGTGACCAAATATTTGAAGCCATACTTTTATCAAAATCTCTTGGAGGAAATGAATTGATGTCTATTTTACGAACTGTGGGAGATTTCATTCGCCAGGATGGAGCACTTCGTAAAGAGATCGAGATCAAACATGGTTGGGTGAAAAATTCCGCGCATCTATCGGCAGCGGCTCCGTGGTTGTTACTTTTGCTCTTATCTACACAGCCAGGCACTGTTTCTTCGTATTCGACGCCGACAGGCGCCTTGATACTTGCCGCAGGACTTGGGATGACTGCACTTGCATATATCTGGATGAATTACTTGGGAAGACTTCCACGAATCCCCCGGGTGTTTAACAAATAATGAATCTCACTATTGCGGTTCCTTTATTGCTATCAATAAGTAGTGCTTATTTCCTATTGCAGGATGAAGACATACATAGGTCAACTCAATTTGTTTCTAAAAGAAAAAAGAAGGCCACGGCGTTGTTTCCAAAAATACGCGACCATGACTCAGTCCAACATCGACTTCTAGAGCTTGGAAAAAATAGAGTTGAAGATCTCAACCAGTTCAGATTCTCACAAATTGCAATCGTCCTGGGGTCAACTTTTGGTGCGTACGTATTCCTATTCTTTTCGGGCAAATCTCAGTTCTTAAGTACATTGATTTCATTCTTCGTTGGAGTTTCTGGGTATGTAATCGCAGATAGAGCATTAACGAAGAAAATCGTGAAGAACCGAACTCTGCTTGAGAGTGAATTCCCAGCAATTGTTGAAATGCTTACTCTGTGCATGGCAGCGGGAGAAACACCGTTGGGTGCAATGTCTCGAGTCTCTCAACGCTCCTCTGGTTTGTTAAGTGCTGAATTTTCCCTAGTTATTCAATCTGTTACATCGGGGATTCCTTTTCAATTTGCACTGGATGAAATGGGACGAAGGCTTAAGTCCACACATATTCGACGCTTTGTAGATGCATTGATCACTGCAATGCTTCGAGGAGCACCGCTGGTGGATGTATTACAAAGCCACGCTAGAAATGCAAGAGAAGCCGAACGGAACAGAGTCCTGAGCGCTGCAGGTAAATCAGAGGTCTCCATGATGATTCCTGTGGTCTTCTTAATCTTGCCTATTTCTATCCTCTTTGCTCTGTGGCCATCGTTATCTAATCTCAATTTGTTTCTTGCTTAGTTTGAACAGCGTTATTAACAAATATCTCTTATCCACAACTTCAGATTTTCTCTAAAAATTAAGTCGAAATTGATTAGAAGATCGGTCACAGCTCACTCGAATCAGAAACCTAGGAGAAATATGAAACTTAAAGTTAATGGAATTGAAGATGCATCAATAAAAATTGCTCTCAACATCTTCAGGGCTCAGTCACTCGTCAAAAGAAAATTGAATGAATCAAAATTCATTTCCGAACTGCGTGATGAGCGCGGCGATGTTCCTGGGTGGGTTTTGGTTGTCTTGATGACCACGGGACTAGTGACTGCCATTTGGACAATCGCCTCACCGAGATTAAGTGCAATTCTAAAAAACTCACTTGATTCAATGAATGGAATTCGCTAGTTAATGAATACGAAAAAAATTCGCAATAACCGTTCTCTCTTTGGAATGGTGCGTGCGAATGCAAATAGAGCAGTAAAGGGAGTAAAAGATGAAAGAGGATCCGTCGAAAGCGCGTTGGTTTTAATCCCTTTACTGATTCTGTTTCTAGTGACTATGCAAATAGGAGTAGCAATTAATTTTAGAAATATTGATAGAACTTTTGCACAGAGTGAAGCCTCCGAACGGGCAATTTCTGGTCAATTTACATCTGGGGATCGGGTGATGGAAGTCAATCCATTTGGCACATTTAACTCCTTGGGCATTTTAATTACACGAAAAATTAGTAGCATTCCAATTTTGATTCCCTTTATTGGAAGCTTTATAAATCGAGGTCACCGTTCAGACGTTACCGGCATAGCCGTTATAGAGACACTTACTTGAGAAAACTTATTGCAAGGATTCGCTCCGAAGATGGCAGTGCCGCAGTTGAATTTGTTCTACTCGCTATTCCTTTATTTATTCCAATAATTTTATTTATAAGTTCTTTTGCCGACGTTAGCGATAAAGAATCAATTGCCAGAACTCTTGCCCGCGAAAGTATCCGAGGATTTGTCTTATCGCGAGAAGATTTATCTGCACACTCAACAGCGCACAAGATTGCTGCTCAAGGTGCCACAGCGTTGGGTTTAGATGCTCGTGAAGTTTCCTCAATGAGGGTGAGTATTCAATGTGAAGCATGGCCATGCATTTCTCCACGTAATCGAATTTCACTAACAATAACTTTTGATTCAACTCAGGGAAATAGAAAGATTAGAGCTACGGCCGAAGAATTTTTGTCCCCATGGGTTTGAAAGCCAGAATCAAAGATGAAGAGGGTTCAATCTCCTTATTAATTATTGGACTTTTCGTTGTAACGGTTGCAACCTTGCTTGTGATTACAAACATTGCATCTATTGCAATTGCTCAACGTTCACTGGTTCAAGCGAGCGAAGCTGCTGTCCAGCGCGCAGTTCAGAGTTTAGATCTCAAGGCATATTACGTCGGTAAGGGTGGAATGCTCAGTGGCATTTTGAATAATGGCGAAGTTCCAATTCCAATTGAATGTAACACTGCTAATTCGGCAATAACGGATGAATTGCAGCACTGGAACTCTGCAAACAGTGCACTCTTGCGACGAGAAATCCGAGATATCTGGATGAGCGAATTCAATTGTGACGGAGTATCTGTTGGAATTAAGACATCAGCATTTGCAGTACTGCCACTTCAACTTCCATTCATCAACCTCAAAAACATTGAATTGCATACTTCGGTAGGTGCGACGAATACTCGCTCGAAGGGCTTATATCTCTTCGGTATTCGCATTTCTTAGTTGAATGTATTCCTGAAATTCTTTTAAGTTAGCAATCTCGCTATCCTTTACCCATGGCTGCGCGGGAATATGGGATAGAGATTGGTGCTATTGACGCGACCCTTGTATCTATTGAAAAGGTTTTAGATTTACCAAAACTTCGTAAATTAGCAGCAGAACTAGAAGAGCAGGCTGGCGTTCCCAATTTGTGGGATGACCCAGAGAGTGCGCAAAAGATTACAAGTCGTTTGTCACGCACTCAGTCAGTAATTTCTAAATTAGAGAGTTTGCGTCAACGAGTTAGTGATCTACCAATTCTTATTGAATTAGCGCAGAGTGAAAGTGATTTGGCATCTGCGATGGCAGATGCTGAGGCAGAGTTAGATGCGACAAAGAAAGCTGTTAGCGAATTAGAAGTACAAACTCTTCTAAATGGTGAATACGATGATCGTGATGCGCTAATCACAATTCGTTCAGAAGCTGGTGGCGTTGAAGCGGCGGATTGGGCGCAGATGTTGATGCGTATGTATTTGCGCTACTGCGAACGCCATGTTCTGAAGGTAGACATTCTCGAAACTTCTTATGCGGAAGAAGCGGGAATCAAATCGACAACTTTTAAAGTTAGTGCGCCTTATGCCTACGGCACTTTATCTGTGGAACAAGGAACACATCGACTAGTACGTATTTCACCATTTGATAGCCAGAGTCGTCGCCATACCTCTTTTGCGGGTGTCGAAGTTGTTCCTGTTGTAGACCAAAGCGATCACATTGAAATTGATGAAAAAGAAATTCGTGTTGATGTTTATCGCTCATCTGGTCCTGGTGGACAGGGCGTTAATACAACTGACTCTGCAGTTCGAATTACTCACATCGCAACTGGCATTGTGGTTTCTTGTCAGAATGAACGTTCGCAGATTCAAAACCGTGCAACAGCCATGGCTGTGTTGCAATCTAAATTATTAGAACGTCGTCGCCAAGAAGAGCAAGCAAAAATCAATGCGCTCAAAGGCGATAACTCTGGTTCATGGGGAAATCAAATGCGTTCATATGTATTGGCTCCGTATCAAATGGTTAAAGATTTGCGCACTGATCACGAAACTGGAAATACAGGTGCAGTTCTTGACGGAGAAATAGATGACTTCATCGAAGCTGGAATTCGTTGGCGTCGTAGTTCATAAATCACGCGTGATTTGCCGCACTCTGAGAAAAATCACAGGCTTTCGTAGTACCTAATTCCCAAGAAAAGTGCACCAATTCCATAAACTATGGTCAGTTTAAGAGCACATGATGTTTAGGCCGAATTAATTGGAGTGCGCGTGATTCGTTTTGAAAATGTAACGAAGGTTTATCCGGGGCAAGAACGTCCTGCTCTAGATAGCGTCTCCCTTGAAATTGTTAAAGGTGAATTCGTTTTCCTCGTCGGTTTATCTGGTTCAGGTAAATCCACATTCCTGCGTTTAATTCTGCGCGAAGAACGTCCAACTTCAGGTGTTATTCATGTCGCTGGTAAAGATTTAGGAACGCTTGCGGCTCACAAAGTTCCAGAACTGCGCCGACAAGTAGGAACTGTGTTTCAAGATTTTCGTTTACTCCCAAATAAAACAATTGCTGAAAACGTAGCCTTTACATTGCATGTCCTCGGATATTCACAAAAAGAAATTAATCGTGAGATTCCAGAAGTTCTTGAGTTGGTCGGTTTGGAAGATAAAGCAGATCGACTTCCAAATGAGATTTCTGGTGGAGAGCAACAGCGTGTGGCAATTGCGCGTGCTTACGTCAGCCGCCCACCAATTCTTATTGCCGATGAGCCGACTGGAAACTTGGACCCTGCCACATCGGTTGGAATTATGAAATTGCTTGATCGCATTAATCGTGAGGGCACCACAGTTTTGATGGCGACTCACGATGCAGGCATTGTGGATCAAATGCGCAAGAGAGTTATCGAATTAGATGGCGGACACGTGATTCGCGACCAAGTTCGCGGCGTTTACGGATACACGGGTTAGGGTTAGCAAATGCGCGCACGCTTCTTATTAGCTGAAGTCGGTATCGGACTTAAGCGAAACTTCACGATGACCTTTGCGGTAATCGTCACCGTTGCAATCTCATTGTCATTACTCGGAATCGGGCTCCTTTCTAACTCGCAAGTTAACGCGATGAAGGATTATTGGTATGACAAGATCGAAGTTTCAGTCTTTCTCTGCGGTTCACTCTCAGAATCACCATCGTGTTCTGCTGGAGTTATTTCTTCAGCGCAGCGCCTAGAGATTCAAAATGAATTGCAAAAGATGCCAGTTGTGGCCAATGTGTATTACGAATCGCAATCACAGGCATATGCGCGCTTTCAAGAACGTTTTAAGGATTCAGCAATTGCGCAGAATGTAACAGCAGATCAACTTCCAGAATCATTTCGTGTGAAGTTAAAAGATCCACAACAATTTCCAGTAATCGTTAGTGCTTTCTCTGGTCGCCCAGGTGTTGACCTAGTTCAAGATCAGCGAACTATTCTTGAGAAATTCTTCCGCTTACTTGGCGTATTAAGAAATGGCGCACTGCTCGTTGGACTTGCATCAGTTCTTACGGCAGCGCTTTTGATTAGTAACACTCTTCGCATCGCGGCCTTTAATAGGCGCCGTGAAACAGGTGTGATGAAACTTGTCGGCGCCTCTTCGTGGTCGATTCAACTTCCATTCTTGCTTGAAGGTGTTATCTCCGCAGTTATCGGTTGGGGTCTAGCAACCGGATTGCTATCACTTCTTAAATCTGTGATTGATTCCAAAGTTGCGCCACTTTTAACCTTTACAAACTTCTTTGGCTGGGGTGAAGTCTGGGTTGCATCTGGCTGGCTCTTGCTAACGGGACTTGGAGTTTCAGTTCTGGCTTCAGTGGTAACTCTTCGTCGCTATCTCAAGGTTTAATTATCTCTTAACAACTGCAATCAGTTGTCTTATCAGGGGGTGATGTGCGATGGTCAAAGAAGTTGGTCGCAAAGTCATCGCGCAAAATAAAAAAGCCCGTCACGATTACTCCATTGAAGATGTATTTGAGTGCGGCATCGTTCTAACTGGCACTGAAGTTAAATCACTTCGTATGGGTCGAGCATCATTAATCGATGGTTTCGCGATGGTTGATAAGGGTGAACTCTGGTTAAGTGGTGTTCATATTCCTGAATACACACAAGGAACATGGACAAATCACACTCCACGTCGCGATCGCAAATTACTTGTGCACGCTGCTGAAATCCGTAAGCTTTCTGCTCGGATGAAAGAGGGCGGTCTCACACTTGTTCCACTATCTCTTTACTTTAAAGATGGAAAAGCAAAGATTGAATTAGCTGTTGCTAAAGGTAAAAAGGTTTATGACAAACGTGCTGCACTTATGGAACGTCAAGCAGGTCGCGAAGTTGAGCGCGAAATTTCTCGTCGTCGCTCAGGAAAAGATTCTTAATAACCTTTTATAGGCGTAATTTTTACCTCGTTTTGTAACTTTTTTTATTCAGCCTTACACTTATCTACTCATTACTGAACGCACGTGTGCGTAAACAGAAAATGAAAACAAAAACTAAATAGTGGGAAATGCTTTCCACACCCATGGGGGTGAACGGTCTCGACTTTGGAAGTTGATTCAGGGGAAGCGGGCCGAGGAAGCCAGGATGATCTCGTTAACCAAAAACCTGTGCAAAAAATAAGTGCAAGTACAACTCGCACTGATTACGCCCTAGCTGCATAAGCTAGCCCCGTAATCCGTCAGCTCAGATTCCGTCTTCGGTCTGAAACCTGGCGTCGCTAGAGGACTCTTTCTGCAGTGGCGTTGCGAACGCTGTGGAAGAACCTTTTCGCAAATGAGTTCGTCGAATACTTGTGTGTATGAGATTCGGAACTGAGAAAACGATAAACACACTACGCCCGTAGAAGCCCTGTTTTAATCCCGAAGGACCCGGGTTCGATTCCCGGCACCTCCACGCAGTTCCGAATCAAACGTTGCGCTTGCGCAAAAGTTTGTGAGGAACAAGTGGGGGTTAAGCGCAATATTTTTGCGCGCAACCTCCACAAACTTAACTCGTTAACTTCGACCTACTTACTAACGAACAAACTCGCGCTTCACCGCATATGCACCGGCAACAATTGCAAAGAGTGCAAATAACTTTGCACCAAGTGCAACACCTTCAAGTATTAGCACTATCCCCAAGCCAATTCCAAGGGCGCTTAAAATCACGATAAGAATTCGACGAATAATGTTTAACACCGGATTCGCGCTTCGTACAAATGTTAATCCAATAGCAATTGGTCCAGACAGAATCATCGTTAAGAGAATGATTCCAACAACTAAGGCCAGTGACTCCATCAGTTCAACCCCTGCCAATTCTTTTGTAGAACTGCATATAGATCCATATCAATAACGTTTCCATCAGATCGAATAACTCTCTGGCGCAGTAATCCCTCGTGTTCATATCCGGCCCGAGTTATTACCTTTTTCGACGCTTCGTTGTCGTGATCAATCATCGCCTCAATGCGGTTCCAGCCCATGGTTTCAAATCCAAAGTTTGTTAATACTTTGACGGCTGTGGTTCCTATCGATTTGCCTCGAAATTCCTTAGTGATCCAATACCCAATTTCACTTACTTTGTTATTGAAATTTGGTGAGTGAAAAGAGATAACTCCAGCCATAGCTGGAACTGTTCCGTGATTGCTTTCGATTATGAATCTAATTTCTCGCTTGCTTTGCAGCCCTTCCGGATCGTGATGGCGCACAAACAATTGCGCGTGTTCAAGGGTGTAATTTGCTGGAACTGTTGTGAAGTGAGAAATCAATGGATCTTGACACGCTTTATAAATACTTTCGATGTCCTCTTCGCGAGATGGACGTAGTGTGAGTGTTCCGTAGGAAAGCGTAGGAACTTCACTTGGCCACCAAATCATGGCTCAAGAATGGCACACGCCGCAGTGCTAACGAAGTAAAGCTAATTCCTGCAGTGCTCACTGTTGCAATATCGAGGTGTGCACTAAATGAAATAAGCCAGGCTCTTTCGAACCTGGCTTTACTTTCATTCTTAATTGGTAGCGGGGGCAGGATTTGAACCTACGACCTCTGGGTTATGAGCCCAGCGAGCTACCGAGCTGCTCCACCCCGCGTCGGTGCCTTAATCGTAAGTGAGCAGGCACTATTCACCAAATCCGTGAGTGCACTTCCTACTGTGGACTAGTTAGGAAGAGGATTTAGATGAGTAATTACTTTTTATTCTGCGCAGAAGTTGCAGCATCGATTGCTGATTTCAATCGATCCTGTGCTTTTCCATACGCAGTGAAATCTCCCTTAGCAAGAGCTGCTCTTGAATCTGCAAGTGCTTGTCGTGCGTCTGCAAGTGCATTAGCTAAATCATTTGCTCCAGTAGTTGGTTTTCCTGAACCAGTTGATGCACCAGTTCCAGATGTTCCAGAGTCTCCAGCGAAGACTTGATCGAGTGCGCCCTTAAGAGTGTCACTAAATCCAATTTGATCACCGAAGGAAACTAATACTTTTTGGAGTAATGGATACGCCGCTGCGTTAGATGTTGCGCGTACATAAACTGGTTGTACGTAGAGCAATCCACCACCGACAGGCAGCGTTACCAAGTTACCGAGCACAACATCTGATCCGCCTTGGCGCAACAATGAGAGCGAGTTAGCAACTTCTGGTTTTGCTTCAAAGTTAGATGCAACTTGTGAAGGACCAGCAATATTTGTGCTTCGTGGTAATTGAAGAACAGTTATTTTTCCGTAGTCAGGACCTGCATCTGAATTGACGGTTGCAAATGCTGCCAAGTTTTCACGACCACCACGAGGTACGAATGGTGTGGTCAATGAGAAGAATGCTTTGTCCGAGCCAGGCAATTGCATCGTCATGTAATACGGAGGTTGGTTTCCAGCGTTTGCACCAAATGTTGATGGGTCACGAGGTACGCGCCAGAAGTCTTGTCCGCCGTAAAACGCTGCTGCTGTCTTAACGTGGTACGCGCTCAAAATATCGCGCTGAATTTTAAACATATCTTCTGGATAACGGATGTGATCCATTAACTGATCAGACATCTCAGACTTTGGTTTGATGCTCTTTGGAAACGCCTTTGACCAAGTCTTTAGAACAGGATCCTTTTCATCCCATGCATACAAGCTAACTGTTCCGTCATAGGCATCAACTGTTGCCTTTACAGAGTTACGAATGTAGTTAACGCTTTGATTTCCCTGTGCAGTAATTGCAGCAGAGTTTGCAGTTAGCGCATCAGTTGTGGAATCTGAAAGCGTTGTCTTGCGTGAGTATGGATAGCCAGCACTTGTTGTGTATCCATCAATGATCCACAAAATGCGACCGTCAACCAGCGCTGGGTATGGATCTCCATCAAGTGTTAACCACGGTGCGACCTTTGCAACACGATCACGTGGATTTCTTTCAAAGAGGATCTTTGAATCTTTGTTGATCAAATTTGAAAGCAAAATACGTTGTTCTTGATACTTGAGTGCAAAAACTAATTTATTAAAGAGTGAGCCGACAGGAACTCCACCCTTTCCTGTGTATGTAACGTTCTTTTGTCCATTTGGTGATGTGTCATCTGGGTAGTCGAACTCAACTGGTTCGCCAGTTGTTGTTCCACCGATGATTGAGTAATCAGGAACGTTTTCACCAAAGTAAATGCGTGGCTCAAAGTCGCCAAGTCCCTTAGTTGGTGGCAAGTCACCGACAACGAATGAAGGTTTTCCATCGGCGTCACGGACATTTCCATACGCGGCTGCAAAACCAAAACCGTGTGTGTAAACAAGGTGATCGTTAATCCAGTTACGACTTGGGTTTCCATCGATGTTTAATTCACGAACTGCCACGATAGTGTCGTATGAAACTCCATCAACTTTGTAGCGATCAACATCGAGAGTTGGAGCAAATGTGTAATACGGCTTGATTTGCTGAAGTTGTCTAAATGTTGGAGAAAGAACATTTGGATCCATCAAGCGGATATTTGCAATAGTTGCAGCGTTCTTAGATAGCTGCCCTGCTGATGCATCAAGAGTTGCTTGAAAATCCTTAACTTCAACACCGGATAAGCCGAATGCATCGCGGGTAGCGTCAATATTGCGTTGAATAAATGGCGCTTCCTTTGAAGATTCAGATGGCTTAACTTGGAATTGCTGAATCGCTGCTGGATAAATGCCCGCAATAAGTACGGATGAAACAACTAGAAGCGCAGTTCCGGCTGCTGGAAGTAACCATGATTTGCGAACAATGTTTGCGAAGAATAGAAGTGCACAGATAAGTGCGATGCCAGCCAAAATTGCTTTTGCGGGCAAGAGCGCATTGACATCGGTGTAGGTCAAACCTGTAATCAATCTGCTTTCTTTAAGAGCAAGTGCGTAACGATCTAGCCAATATGCACCAGCCTTAAGAAGTACAACTAATCCGATAAGAACTGATAGTTGAACGCGAGCTGCAACTGTTGTGCGCTCTTGTGCAACCTGTGGGCGAATTCCACCGTACAAGTAATGCACGATTGCTGAACCGATAATTGCGAAAACTAAAGTTGAAATCGCCCAACCAACTAGTGCTTGATACATAGGCAACTTAAATGCAAAGAATGAGATATCTAATCCGAATTGAGGATCAGTGACACCGAATGGAGTTGCATTTCTAAAGAGCAACCATGTGTCCCAGAGTTGAGAAGCTGATGATCCGCCGAAATAAATGAGAACAAGAGCCAGACCAACTAAAACTAAACGTCGGATTGGTTCAATCTGTGAACGGTAGCGCTCGAGATTGTCCGCCTCGCTAGTAAGCGGAACATACAAAGGTCGCTTTCGGTATGCGATGTAAACATTTGAAGTGATGATTAGTGACGTTGCTAAACCTGCAACTACAAAGACTGTTGCCTTTGTCAGAAGAATGGTTGACCAGACTTCGGTGTAGTCAACGGATTTAAACCAGAGCCAATCTGCATAGAAGCCACTGAGGCTAATGAGTGCAATTGATGCCACAACCAAAATTCCAATGACAATTGGAAGTGGTCCACGGCGACGACGATTGAAGTTTAAATTCGGGAAGCTATTAGTCATGAGTAAAAGATACTGAACTGAGCGCAGTCTCTGCCACTTGGGGGTTTTAGGCCCTAATGGCGCAGGTCATACCTAGTTTTTCTGGCGAACTATTTGCAGAAAGCGCCTTAACGGCATCATCAATCGTTCGGATTGAATAAACAGTTATCGTCGAAGGAACTGAAGTGATCTCTCGGCAGTTTGCTTGTGGCGAAAGAAAAACCGTTACCCCTGCACGTTCTGCTGCGATGAGTTTTTCATCGATGCCACCAATGGGTCCAACATTTCCAGATGGATCAATTGTTCCGGTGCCTGCAACTTTTCGTCCTCTTAACAAATCATCCGGTGTGAGCTCTTCGATAACACCAAGAGTAAAAATCATTCCCCCACTTGGTCCGCCCGTGTCTTTCACATCTAATGTAATTAACTTCGGATCAACACTTGGCAACTGGGGATAATTCTTTTTCATATATGCAAGAGCAACAGCTTTGGCCTTATCTTGCGAGGTTGTCATATCTACTTTAGCTTCTTTATCAATTACTTTGGCGCTGACATTTTCAGGATAAACAACTGATCGAGGAAAAATTCTTTGATCGCCATTTACCCAGCCATAGAGAATCTCGGCAGAAAACATCGCAGATCCCGGGCTAGTCACTCGCACTGCTAACAAATAAAGCGAACCTGTTGGCTTGTATGAGTTTTCAGATTTGATTGAAATGACTTTATCCAAAACATCTGTGGCGCCCCCTGGCATTACGACAACAAATGGCAGCGGAGCAAATAGTGCTAAACCAAAGAACAGTGAGATAAATGCTTTAACAGCTATTGGCAGGGATGAAAAACGCATTGCTATGGCTGTGTGCGATCGTGGTTGGAATCTGAAATCTGTTGTGGTGTCTGTGTTGGAATCTCTGGTGTCTGCATTGGACTCTGCGTCGGAATCTGATTGCGCGTTGGAATCTGAGTTGGAAACTGATTACGCGTTGGAATCTGATTACGTGTTGGATCATTGCGGTTAACTGGTCTCTGATCATTGGGATCACGAAATGTGCTTTGAAACTCTGCAAACTTTCCAATTGATCGACTTGTTTGCGATTCGAAACGATCTTTAAATTTAGTAACCCAGACTACGTAACCCAAAGCCCCAATTAATCCTGCGGCAGGAATAACCCACCAAATAAGGGCTACAAACGCACTGGACATGTTCATAGCCTAGAGGTTCTGTGCTCTTGTGGTGGAACCAGTGATTAACCAGGAGTATGGCGCCGGCAACATCTGGTGGAATTATTTCCACTCGCCAAGCGTTATAGGCACTGACACACTAATAACCTGAACTCTTGAGTAAATAGCGCGTGCTGTTGTTAGAGTAAACAAAGGCAGGAAAAGTACGGCTTAAGTGTTCAAGAGAGCTAAAGAGAAAGGTCACGATGTCGCCATTTGGTTTCACCCCAGATGATGGTTCCGAAGAGAACCCGAATGAAATGACCCCTGAACAACTGGCAGCGATGCTTGCGCAGATGCAGGAACAAGTAACAGAACAATTCCAAAAATTAGGAATTAACCCTGCAGGTTTTATTAATCCCTTTTCTGCTGGAACAGAATCTCTTCCAAAATCGATCGTGCGCGACACCGCAAAGAAAGTTATTTCAACCTCCGGTTCTCTGCCCGTCGGAAATACAGATTTAACTGTTGTTGCCCAGGCAAGTTCCATTGCTCAACTCTGGCTCAATGAGGCAACCGACTTTGCGCCAATTACAAGTGCTACTCGGACCCTTAGCCGCTCGGATTGGATTGATTCCACACTTGCTGGTTGGCAAATAAACGTAGAACCACTGGCTACTGGTTTAGCTGCTGCGGTCTCAGAACTCATGCAACAAGCAGTCAACGAAGGCGATGCTGGCGAAACTCCAATGCCTATCGAAACGATTGCCACATTACTTCGATCATTTATTAGCGCCCTTATTGCAACTCAGTTGGGTCACTCTGTTGGCGCTCTCGCATCCTCTGTCACAGGAATTCATGATGTTGGCTTACCGCTCGTTGATCCACCTGTGCCCGCATTAGTACCTGAAAACATTGCACTGTGGTCTCAAGATCTTGAAATTCCAAAGAGTGAAATAACCCTCTTTCACGCTATCCGTGAAGAAGCAGTTGCTCGTTTATTCGAAAGCAATCCATGGTTGGTTTCATACATTCGCACGGCAATCTCTGAATACGGAAAAGGTATTCACATAGATATTGATGCGATTCAGCGCCAGGCACAAGAAGCGATGGAGTCAGGAAATATTGATCCAAATAATCCTGAGAGCTTTACTCTTGCAATTGGTGAAGGAATGTTCACTCCAGATGAGTCCCCAACGCAGCGCGCTGCGCTTACAAAACTGGAAACTGTCTTTGCATTGATTGAAGGATGGACAGATGAAGTCACAACTCTGGCAGTTAGTGATCGTCTTCCATCAATTGACGCGCTGCGTGAAACATTTCGTCGTCGTCGCGCTACATCTGCGCCAACGCAACAACTTTTTAAGTCCTTATTCGGTCTAGAAGTTTCACCACGTATGTCACGCGAGGCCGCAAATTTCTGGAAAGTAATCCGCGAACAAGATGGAGTCAGTGCACGAGACAAGATTTGGTCTTCACTCTTGCCAACACCGGAAGATTTATTGGACCCACAAAACTTCTTAAAGAGCACAGAAGTGCCCGATGACTTATCTGGGCTGCAGTAACTCGCCCATCGTCTTTTAAACCTGCAAATATCTCTTAGCTAACTAGCGACAAGTAAAAGACAAAGAAAAGCGAAGTCCTCGGGCGCACATTCTGTATCTGCCTTCCCCTTGCAGATATAGAACGGTTATCCGAGGACTTCGTAGTCGCAAAGTACGACAGAAGAGAGTCAGAATCAACTGAACACCACTTTGACAACACATCTTTTTTTGTTGTAATGCAATTATTTTTCGGCGTTTTATTGTGCTAATTCAAGGAGCTAAATCGCTTCAGCAGGTACCTTTTCACTATGACCCTCAACCATTCCATTACACATTCACCAATCAAGCATCAATTGGGTGGTGGCGATGATGAAGGCGAGATCACACTTCCTGGAATCTCAGAGGGAGAAATAGTCGTGCTGCGCTCTAAGCGGCGCAAGAAAAGTATCTCTGCCTACCGCCAAGGCGGTCGAATAATCGTTTCAATCCCTGCTCGCATGAGCAAAGCAGATGAGCGAAGCGTTGTGCCCGAGATGATTGCCAAGATTCGTGCCCAAGAAGCTGGTGAATCACCATCTGAAACGGTTTTGATGAATCGCGCCACTGAATTACTCGAACTCTATGCACCGGAAATTACTGCGCGGCCTAAATCAATTAACTGGCGTGCAATGCGCGAGCGCTGGGGATCGTGCACATCGGTGGATGCCACGATTCGGATTTCAGATCGCCTCAAAGGGGCTCCGGCCTACGCCTTGGATTACGTCCTCTTTCATGAAGCGATCCATCTGCACTATTTTGACCACGGCCCAGAATTCAAGGCCGTCCTGTCCCGATTCCCCCAAGAAGAGCGTGCTGAGGCCTATCTCGAGGGCTTTGAGGCGGCTGAGAGGCGTTATATGCCTCCAAGTGTGCTTCCAGGGGCAGCAGTCCTATAAAAAAACTTCACACAACCCCGCCTGATATCAGCACATTTGAGCGTGAGCGGGGGTATCGTCATGCTTGCACGCCTGCCCCTTAGTGGGAAAAAACCCATAGGCAAGCATGCGTCGAACGGAGGAAGAAAATGGCAGAGACATACAAAGGTGACGCTTACTGCGTTAAGTGCAAAGAGAAGCGTGAATTCGAGGGAACCGTAAAGGTCTCAGACTCTGGTCGTCGCATGGCACAGGGCATCTGCCCAGTATGTGGCACCAAGGTGAACCGCATCCTCGGTAAGGCTTAATACAAGCTTTTACACACAGCACTTTTAAGAAAACCCCCGCACGGCAGCAATTGCCGCAGCGGGGGTTTTCTTTTGATCAGTTATCGAATGTGACAGAGCGCAATTAATTCGAGTGTGCATACACAGAATTACAGGCGATCGCCAGGAGCCCTAACAAATAGCGCCATTGTGCGCAGATGAAAATACAGAGCTCAGAAACAAAGAATGAAAATACAGATACTCGTGAAATCAATTTGCTGCATCTTCGTCCACGCCTCAAAAGAGGCACAATTGTTTTATCGCTAAGTGACTCACTCGTCGAAGGAAATCGCGTATTCATAGGATGCAACGGTTCCGGGATCCAGTGCGAAGCACTCGGCATAAGAACAATCATTGCAGCCTTTGATGGCAAAAAGAGTGCGCAAGAAATTGCAGAAGCGCTCGCAATCGATTGCGAGATCGTTAGCCAAGTGGTTGGTCAATTACTAAGTGCTGGTCTGATTGATTATTTAGTTACGCAAATTGTTGCACCAGGTCGGTTTAAAGAACAAGATCAAAGCGCTGATGCTGGCTATATTCAATTGCAATCCAAAATTACTCCAGAATTATCTGCAACAACTTGGATCAAAGGTGTCAATGATGGTGGAGTTGAAGTACTTACTAAACGCAGATCAGCGCTCATTGAAATCTCTGGCGAAAACAGAGTTGCTACACAGCTTTACGGAATTTTGTTAGCAAGTGGTGTGACGCAAACAAAAATGGCATCGGCTGCCAGACGAGATAGGGCGCGTATTGGTACTCAAGATATGTGTGCTGGCTTGCTTACAAGTAGCGACATAGGTTCCAATTTTCAACATACCCTCGAAGATAAGTCTCGAGAATTAGCTCTCTTTCCAAGTAAAGATAAATCCAGCACCGATGAAATTCCAGATTTTTTTCTTAAAGTGTTTATTGGCAACGGTCATGAAGCGTTGATTGCACAGAGCATGAGCGAAGATGAAGTTCATCTAATTGTGTCTGCGCCGGATGGCCCATCAATCGATATTGGGCCACTGGTTATTCCAGGCAAAAGCGCGTGTTCTCGGTGCATAACACTTGCTAGAAGCGATCAACATCCGTTGTCTCGCGAAATAGATGTTTTTAGAAGCACGCACACAGAACTTGAGATTCCTGTGACAGTTGCACACTTTGTTGCTGGGCAAATTGCGTCAGAAATACTTAGATTTATAGATACAAAGAAATCCGCTTTGATCTCAACTCGGGTACGCACTAACTATCTGGATGTCTGTAATCCTCAACACATCCGTTTTGCACGCCACCCTTTATGCGGGTGTTCCTGGCGTTAATTAGCCCACACCATTGCTCTGCTAGTTGCGCCAAAGCTCTCTCAAGATGCTAATAAATGAATTTTCTCGCAGAATAAGCCCATGCCCGAAGACAAAGTTCGCGAAACAGAAATCCCTCGCTCTGGAGCTGTGCGCTCAGCGAAGATGGTTTCTATTCCACTTGGTCTTGCAGGACGTGGAGCGCTCGGACTCGGTCGCCAACTAGTTGGTCAATCAAGTTCTGTTGTGCTCGCGGAGATCCAAGAAAAAACAGCAGAACAATTATTTAAAGTTCTTGGCGAACTAAAAGGCGGCGCTATGAAATTTGGTCAAGCGCTCTCTGTATTTGAAGCAGCGCTTCCGGAAAATATTGCAAAGCCATATCGCGAAACCCTTACAAAGTTACAAGAGTCAGCACCACCGCTTCCTACGCGCGTTGTTCACAAAGTATTAGCAAAAGAACTCGGAGAAAACTGGCGAGATAACTTTGCAAGCTTTGAAGACAAAGCAACTGCGTCTGCTTCTATTGGCCAAGTACACAAGGCAGTTTGGAAAGATGGGCGCCAAGTTGCCGTAAAGATTCAATATCCAGGTGCTGCTGAAGCACTAATTGCAGATCTCAATCAGATTCAACGCTTCTCAAAGATTTTCCAATTAGTTTTGCCTGGCCTTGATATGAAGCCACTGCTTGAAGAACTACGTGCGCGCATCATTGAAGAAGTAGATTACATGTATGAAGCAGAGGCACAACGTACTTATGCCGCTGCCTACGATGGCGATCCTGATATTGCGATTCCTAAAGTTGTTATGGCATCTGACAAAGTTTTGGTCAGTGAATGGCTCGAAGGAAAGCCTCTGTCGCAAGTCATTAAGAACGGCACACAGGCAGAGCGCAATAACGCCGGAATCAAATTAGCGCGCTTTCACTTCACATCCCCAATTCGTGCAGGGTTGCTACACGCAGATCCACACCCAGGAAATTTCCGAGTGTTAGCTGATGGTCGTTTAGGTGTTCTCGATTTCGGTGCCTGCAATCGCTTGCCTAATGGGTTCCCGGAACCATTTAAAAACTTATTGAAAAACGCTCTCGATGATGATGCGCAAAAACTTTATGAAGGATTCAAAAAAGATGGATTTATTCTCCCTGAAGTAAATGTTGATCCAAATATGGTTCTTGAATTCCTTGTTCCACTCGTCGAACCACTTCGTACAGAAACTTTTAAATACTCACGTGAGTGGCTACGTGATCAAAGCGCCCGCGTTGGAGATCCACGCAATCCCACCGCAAAGATTGGTTTCCAATTAAATCTTCCTGCCGAATATGTGTTAATTCACCGCGTAACAATGGGAACTACCGGAATCTTCTGCCAATTAGAAGCTGAAGGTCGTTGGCTTGATGAAGCAATTATCTGGCTACCTGAAATTACGCCAGCATCGCTTACTCGCTAAAAAAAATTCTTAAACTCGCAATTAATTCTTATCAGAATTTCCTGATTGAGTCGCATATCACATATTTCAAAGTGCGAGACATATTGCTTCAAGTTACTTTTGCTTAAATTAAACTACTTAAATCGGAGAGTAAATGTTTAAGAAAATTCTAGCAATCTCAACTGTCTTGCTAATTTTGGGAAGTCAAAGTGCTCAAGCAGCTTCCAAAATAACTGTTGTAAATAGTAAAAAAATCTCAACTAAAAATGGGTTGGTCACATTAACTTTATCCAACTTACCAAAAACCAATGGCATCTATATTTCTCAGTGCATGGCAATCAAAGAAGGCGAGACAACTCCGCCAGCATGTAATCCAGCTGCTAAGTCAAAGCTTTGGATTTCAAATGTTCCGGCAGATATAAAAATGGGCGCTAAGCCAGCCAAAGGAAAGCTCACTTTGAAAGTTGATAAGTACTTTGAAAAGGGAGATTGCATTCACACAAAGTGTATTTTGTATGTGACAAATGATCACAATGCATCAGCTGATCGCAGTGAAGATCAAGTAATACCTTTTAAGTTCAGTGGAATGAATCTTTTCTAAATAACTAATTTGCTACAAAGTAATGAGCGGGTGCTGAAGTTCAATCAGCACCCGCTCATTTACCTTACGCAGCGATACGTGGCCGTCCCGCTTTACGTTTACGTTCGATCACAACACCATCTTCAAATAATTCTCCGCCCCACACGCCGACTGGTTCTTGGCGTGAGAGTGCACCGCTTAAACACTTTGCACGAACAGGACATTCACCGCAGAGTGCCTTGGCAGCCTTTATATCGGCCTCGGCTTCAGAGAAAAATGTTTCCGGGTTGGCGCTGTGACATGGAAGCGCATAACCGATCGCGCTTTCATAGGTTCCGGTGACATCGTTTAATCCGATCTTGTCGCCGGTTTCTGCCCATCCTGGTACTAGTAGTTCGCTGTAGAGAACGCTCATGGTTCTCACCTCTTCCCTCTCGTTGTTCTTCCTGTTAGTTAGTAGTTGGTTTCTAGTGGTGGAAATGAAAAAGGGCCCGAATCCTTTGTGGATTCGAGGCCCTTGGTTGGCTGCTATCGATTAGGCGATAGTGCCCCAAGTGGCCTCATCCACTGCGTAAAAAGCTGCGTAAAACGCTGGCTTTGTAGCAGTAGGCCAAGTTGTATAGCGCTTATTAGACGCTGTTGTGGCATGTGAATGAGCATGAGAAGTAGCGCTAACGCGTGAAGCGTTAACGTTTAGAGTGCTTACGATTGTTGACATCGCGTGCTCCCTTTTCTCTCGTGCACATCCATATTTTGGATGAAGTAGAAGGGTAAAGCATGCCCCTGCGAATTTGCAAATGGGTTTTTATGAACTCGCGAGTAACCCAGATTCACGCAGGAATCGGCTTGGTTCGCCGCGATAACTCATGCGTAAATCCTTCTTCGCACGCGTAATTCCAACGTAGAACAATCTGCGCTCTTCATCGATAGCGCTCTGATTTTCTGGGCCCGTGTTTCCTGAATCAAATGGAAGTATCGATTCACTAACGCCAATTAAAAACACTCGTTCCCATTCGAGTCCCTTAGCTGCGTGCAGCGTTGCCAAGGTCAGTACGGGCATCGTTGGAGGATTATTTTGTTGCACGCGATCTTCAACTTCGCGCAGATATGCACGCAGAGTCTTTGGGGCAAATGAATCATCGGCATCTAATTCGCGAGCAAGATGCAACAAACCTGCAATGCCATCAATGGCTGCACCCGTCAAAAAGGGTTGTGCCAATGTGCGCAGCTCATCCAGCCAATAGACGCCTTCAGTCGGAATAACAGATGCGGTACGCACTCCCTTAAGGAACTCGCGCACATCTGTGCGATCAAAGAATCGCTCATTATTGCGCACTTGATAAGGCAAACCTGCTGCTGCAATAGCTTTTTCAATTGAGTTCAGCTGATTGTTGGTGCGGGCCAAAATCGCTACTTCTTGTGCAGGTGCACCTTCGGATAAAAGCGCCCCAATATCTTTAACAACTCCTGCAATTTCTGCAGACTCATCTTTGTATGCGGCCACTGTTGGTTTAGCACCGTGTTCATTTTGTGCAACGAGTTCTTGTCCCATTGAAGCGCTACGCAAAACAGTATTGGCCATTAACGTAATTTCAGGAGTCGAGCGATATCCGCTGGTTAATCTAATTACTTCTGCATCTGGGAAACGTTGCGTGAAGGTATTTAGAAATACAGGAGTTGCACCAGCGAATGAATAAATTGTTTGGGCAGGATCACCAACAACGCAGATCTCTTGGCGGCTTCCTAGCCATGAGTTAATCACGCGCTGCTGAAGGGGTGAAATATCCTGATATTCATCAATTGTGAAATAGCGATATTGATCCTGCACACGCTCACGGACTTCGCGCTCTTCTTCTAGCATCGCGGCGGTCAGCAATAAAACATCTTCAAAATCCATTGCTCGTTCTTGTTTCATTAAGGACATATATGCCGAGTAGACCTGAGCAATTTGCTCTGGATTAATCCGCGGTTTTTGAGTGCGCTTTGATGACTCATTTACGTAATCTTCAGGAACTACTTGTGATGACTTAGCCCATTCAATTTCTGATGCAATATCGCGCATTAAGTCGCGAGAAGTAATTGATAGGGTGCCCTGCAAATCTGCGCGAGTAATTGCTTGCGTGATAAATCCTGTCTTAGTCGTTAGTAAATCTGGTGCACGACCGCCAAATACTTGTGGCCAGAAATAAAGTAATTGCTTAAGGGCTGCGGAGTGAATGGTCCGCGCTGCAACAGTTGGCACACCTAATGTGCGAAGTCGAGTGCGCATTTCACCTGCTGCGCGTGCGGTAAATGTAAGTGCCAAAACTTTTTGCGGATCCATAACACCTATTGATGCTGCATAAGCAATGCGGTGCGTGATTGCTCGAGTTTTTCCGGTGCCAGCGCCGGCAATTACGCAAACGGGACCGCGACTAGCAAGTGCTACAGCGCGTTGTTCATCATCGAGGGCAGCAAGAATCTCTTCGGAATCTAGCGCCATGACTCGCCGCCAGTTAACTTATCTGCACCTGGCCCAAACCACATCGCAATCATCTTTCGTGCAACGCTAATAGTTGGTGGCAATAACAATGAACGATCTGCCACAGCAGCTTTGAGTTCATCACGTGTGAACCAACGCACTTCTGTAATCTCCACACCATCTGCTTTTGCAGTACTTGGATCATCAACGACTGCTGAAAAAGCAATCATGATTGATGCTGGAAATGGCCATGGTTGAGAACCGAGATATTTAATCTCATTGACCTTCACACCAGATTCTTCAAATACTTCGCGTTCAACGCACTGCTCAAAAGTTTCACCAGGTTCTAGAAACCCAGCAAAAGTTGAGAATCTTCCATCAGGCCAAATTGGCTGATGTCCAAGCAAAATTCGATCATCTTTATCTTTTACTAAAACAATTACCGCGCTATCAGTACGTGGATGATGTTGGCTCTGATCCTTGACGCAGACTCGAACGGATCCCCCGAGTGTTGATTTTGTTTCTGCGCCACACTGTGAACAGTGTGGATGAGAGCGATGCCAATTAGATAATGCGATTGCGTGCATCGAAATTCCTAAGTGGAATTCATCAAGGGTTCCACCTAGTTCTCGCAACGATGCCATGCCTTCTGACGAACTTTCACCAGCTGCAAGGCCAACTTCATCACAATCCCATGCAAAGTAGGCAACCTTGCTAGCCGAATCAATTCCTAGAAAATACTTATCGCCGGTTGTAAAAATCTTTGACTCGATGAGTTTTTCAACTTCAGTCGCGGTCAAAAAACGAAGCGATGTCCCATCTGTTGCTAACTTGGATTCAGCGACGCGAATTATTTTTGCAGCACTCCACAAACGATTTAGTTCTGCTTCATCACTTCGAAGCTCACTTGCCCGATCAAGTGGGGCGCTAATTGGTTTGAGCGTGCTCATAGGGGGGCAACGCTACTAGCCTGTGCGCATGAGGCTGACATCGTGGAATCTCCTGCATGCGATGTCCATCCCGCCTGGCAGTAAAGCCTCGCTGGCCAGCGCAGTGAAGAAAATTGCCCCACAAGTTTTGGCCGTACAGGAAGTCGATTATTTCCTGCCACGAAGTAACTCTGTCAATCAAATCCAAGAGATTGCTAAAACAATGAAGGCAGTTGATTGGGCTTTTGCGCCTTCAATTATTGGAACGCCTGGAGAAAAATGGCGCGCACTCAAGGATAGTGATGAATCGATTATTACTACCGCAAGTAAATCCCAATCTGGTGCCTACGGAATTGCTTTTGCATCAACTATTCCTGTTACTGCGTTTGAACGAATCGAACTGGGTCGCTCACTAGTTGGTATGCCACTGCTTGTTCCAGGCGGCGAAGATGGCAGAGGCAAGCCTCGATTTATTTATGTGCAAGATGAACCACGGGTTGCACTTGTTGCTCACTTAGAAAATGGGTGGAGCATTATCAATACCCACTTATCTTTTGTTCCCGGAGTAAATTTTAAGCAACTAAACAAACTTAAAAAGTGGGCAGAAAAGTCTTCAAAAGAAACTGGCAATAAAGTCGTGATCATGGGCGACCTCAACTTGCCTAAGAATTTGCCTGTCGTGGCTTCTTCTTGGAAGTCACTTGTAACTCAAAATACTTATCCAAGTTGGGGTGCAAAGATTCAATTTGATTACATATTGACTAAAGACTCGGTGAAGAAGTTAAAGGTAATCGAAACAACAGCAACAGGAATTAGTGATCACTTGCCCATTACCGTAGAGATTGAATAAGGGAAACTAAGGCGGCTTCATCTAGTAAATCTGCACGCTTATCTGTGACTGATGTAGGAACATAGTGAAACGCTGCACTTACTTTTGTGACATCAATATTTTTTAGTTTTGCCCAAGCAAGGCGATACATAGCTAATTGAATTGCCGCAGACTCTCCCAGTTGCTTAGAACCAGTTTTCCAGTCAACAACTTCAAAGCCATCTGCAGTTTCGTAAACAGCATCTATTCGGCCACGAATTAACACGCCACCAACAATGGATTCGAAGGGAACTTCGATTGCAGCAGGTGTGCGGTTGGCATAAGTACTGCTCTGCCATGCTTTCTTTAGATCTTCGAGTTTCCCATCTTCTTCAATCGGATCGAAATAATCCATGTATGAGTCATCAAATAAAGTCATCGCACTGAATTGTTTTTCTACCCAGGCATGGAACTCGGTTCCTCGGCGTGAATATGGATCTTGCGAACGCGGAACTGGTCTGCGAATGGCAAGAGCCAAAGCTTCTGGATCTTCATGCAGTGCAACAAGTGTAGATGTTGATATTCGAGATGGCAGCGTAACTTCTATGAATCCTGAAGCACGATGTTTTGCTTCTGCAATAAGTGCTTGTGCATCATGAATCCATGAATCAATAACTTCATCACCTGCTGCTTTTAGCGAATGTGCGGATGAGTTCTGTACTAATGCAACTGCTGCATCAAAATCTGCACGTCGATCCCCGAGTGGATCGCGTGGCCAATAACCCGTATCGGGACTTACTTCGATTGGATTGCGGACGCCATCTTCCGGTGCTGGAGTTTCACTCAGCAGAACTCCGCCACGTTCATGTGCGACGTGTGCAACGTGAGTAAAAAGCTCTGATGGATCAACAGATTTTGCACCTTCTCGCCACCATGATGTTGTGCAGAGCAGATGCGTACGAGCACGAGTGACTGCAACGTAGCCCAATCTGATTTCTTCTTGTTTCTTAATTGCACTACATGATTTCGCATAGGCACTAATAACTTTTCCAGCTTCACTATCTTTTGTGCACTGCGCCAGAGAAAAGACCGGCAACTCATCGCCATCTCCCCGTAACGCAAATGGAATCTGTCGCTCATTTGTAATCCAGTTATCTGGATCATTTGTGTTATTACTTGGGAAAGTTCCTTCGGCTAATCCAGGAACTGCAACGAAATCCCATTCAGCACCCTTTGCTGTGTGAACAGTTAAGAGCTGGACAACGTCGCTGCGAACTTCAGGTGCTCCTGATTTAAGGCCGCCCTCTTTCTTTGATGTGACATCTAGCCATTCGATGAAGGCTGAGGTGCTGCCACCACTGCGCGAAAACTTTGATGCTTCATCTAAGAATCTTTCGAGATGGCGGCGACCGTTGCGAGTGCCATCACGCAGCGAAACTTCAAGATCAAGGTTTAGATAATTCTCGATCTCTGTAATCAAATCAATAATTGATCCACCTGCACGTGAACGCAGACGGCGTAAATCTGCTGCAAAGCGAGATAGGCGCGTAAATCCAACCTCACTAAATTGTGAGCGGCTATCTTTATCGCATTGATCAATCTCATCTAGAGCGTCGATAAGTGAACCGATAAACAAGTCATCTGCTTCGGCCGAATCTGGATTTCCCGCTGCAATCTTTGCAATAAATGAGTGTGAATCTTCGTGACCTTCTTTCGCGCGTTTTCTGGAGTACGCACCGAGTGCTGCAATATCTTTTGCACCGAGTGCTAAACGTGGGCCTGTTAGATGGCGCATCAAAGCTGTTCCGGCTTCTGGATTGGTAACAACTTTCATGAGGGCCAAAACATCTGCGACCTCTGCAATGTAAATTAAGCCACCAACGCCAATAACTTCAACTGGAATATTGCGAGCACGAAGTGCACTTTCAATAATCGAAATCTGCGAACGCTTGCGAACAAGGACTGCAAATGATGTTCGCTTATCTTCATCCTTTGCCATGCGCTCTGGTGCAAACCAATGCTTATGAAAGTACTCAGCAATCCCCTGCGCTTCTGCATCGAGTGTTTCAAAGACTCCGTATGCAATTTCGCCTTCGCCAGCAGAACTGCGTGGACGAAGTGGATCAACACGAACGCTAGATGTTGAGCGAATCTGATCTGAAATTGAGTTAGCTATTTCTAGAATCTTTTTATCATTTCTAAAGGTGATTGAGAGATTAAATAGATCGTCACCGCTTTGTCCTGCACTCTTTGGGAAATACTTTGCAAATGTTCCAATAGTTCCCGCAGATGCTCCGCGCCATGTGTAAATCGCTTGGCAAGGATCACCAACTGCCATAACTGGATGTCCACCGCCAAACAGAGCTGACAACATGCGAACCTGTGATTGCGACGTATCTTGATACTCATCGAGCAGAACAACTTTGTACTTAGCGCGTTCTAGTTCGCACGCTTCTGAGTACTTTTCGGCAATGTCAGCTGCAATTGACATCTGATCATCGAAGGAGAGCTGTCCATCTTCGCGGCGACGTTTGATGAACTCTTCAACCATCGGCAAGATTGCAATTCTTTGTCGTGCGATACGTCCAACTTTTCTTACTTCTTCGTTGCTGGTGCCACCAATACGTTGAAGTTCGGCGAGTGTTTTTTCATCTTCGCGGCGAATAGATTCGTAGGAGACTTGGTGTTCTAGAACCAATTTTGCGAGCCCGATTACGTCATCAATAACAGTGGTAACTGCGCTTTCGTTTGTGAACTCTTCATCTGGCCAATTGCGTACAACATCGGAGGCCAATTGCCACAAGGCCGCATCCCCTAGTGGATCACTCGTTGCATCAATGCCTAAACGAATTGCGTGTTCGCTAAGGATGCGACCGGCGTATGAGTGATAGGTAGTAATTGCAGTATCGAGTGCAATGTTCTTATCGAGAAGGCCAGCTTCTTTTAATTGGCGCAAGCGCTTTCGAACACGAATAGATAATTCACCTGCTGCTTTTCGAGTAAAGGTAAGCCCCAAGATTTCATCAGGTCGAACAATCTTGTTAGCAACCAACCACAACACTCGCGCGCTCATTGTTTCGGTTTTGCCAGAACCCGCGCCAGCGATGACAACTGCAGGTTCGAGAGGTGCACTAATGATTGCAATTTGTTCTGGAGTTGGATCAGCGACCTTCGGATCTACAGTGCGAAGAGCTTGTGCAATATCTAGTGGCGAAATCATTCGATCACCGTGCGCCCTTCTGCCTTAATTGGGCACGAACTCTTTACATGACACTCTTTGCATCGGCTATTGGTTGCAGCCACAAATTGCGCGGCTCCCATGGATTGTGCAATGTTTTCGATCTCTGCGCGTGCTTGTTCAAGATCAATCACGCCTTGTTCGCGCGATGAAATCTTCTGTGTGTCATGGCCTAAATAAATCAGCGCCGCGCCACTTGAGTTTGTGCTCGAGTGATACGTTTTAAATCCACCTTCGGCAACAGCAATTTGATAACTCTTAAGTTGCAGGTTTTGTTCTGCTTTTTCATGGGAGATTGGGCTCTTGCTAGTTTTAAAATCAATAACAAAGAGGTTGCCATCAGAATCAACTTCAAGTCTGTCCACTGTTCCACGAATGCGGGCTTTGCCGACTGTGACATCAAAACCAAGTTCAACACCGACTACTTCGCGTTCGTGTTTGATGTGATACTTCATAAAGCGGGTAATCATCGCAATTGCTTTTTCTTGAGAAGCTTTGCTGACCCATCCCTCTTGCGGATCAATTAAATTCCACGATTTTTTGAGTTTTTCAACAAGAACCGCTTCTGTGATTCCTTTTTCTTGCACCATCAGTGCCGCAAAGGCGTGAATTGCAGAACCTAAAACTTGAGCGATGCTATCTCCATCGGTGCCGCCACTTTTTTCCAGGAACCACTTCATTCCACACTCAGTAAAACTCTCTGCGCTACTTGGTGAAACAGCCACTGGAGCGTTTGTGCCAGAAATAGGTTGGGTTGTACTTAATTGTGCAACACCAGTCCAGCTCTGTGGATCTGCGCTATGAATTCCGGATTCGCTAAGTGTTTTGATAATTGCCGCTGCATCCGTAGCTTTTTCACTCTGTAATGACGAACGTAAATCGGCAATCAGTGCCGCACTTGTTATTGGACGTGGCAATACATACTGCGGCAATGTTTCACTCGATGTATTAAGGATGGCATCTGTAACTTCTTCGAAGAATTGTGAAGGCTGATCATCTTCATGAGCAACGCAGGTGATAAACGTAGAAGTGCGGGCACGAGTGGTTGCAACGTGTAACAAACGACGTTCATCCTCTAGGAGAGCGCCAGCTGCAATGACATCGAGTTCGGTGCGCGCAAGATTTCCGTGGCGTTCGCGTTCGACCAATCTTTCTGCACCTAACAGCGAACTACGTTGACGCAAGTTAGGCCATAAGCCTTCTTGCAATCCACCAACTGCAACGAGATCCCATTCGCGTCCCTTAGCGGCATGAACTGTAAGTATTTCAACACAGTCAGGGCGAACACCTTGTGCGGTAATAACATCACCAGCAATTATTTCTGCGCTGACTTCGCGAATGAATGCATCTGGTCCGGATAAAGGAAATCTTTCTGAGAAGCGTTGTGCACTTTGAAAGAGTTGCATCATTGCATCCAGATCGCGATCGGCTGCAGCCCCACGGTTTCCACCACGTAATGCAATCTCTTGCCAGGCAGTACTTAGTTTGGCGCCATCACTTGTTTGTGCGCTATCCCAAATTGCCCAGAGCAAATCTTCACCACGTGCGCCAGATTTCTTGGCGACAGAGCGAACCTTTGTAAGCAATAAATTAATTCGCTGGATTGGATCTGCACCTTCAATAGATACGTCACCAGTATCGACTGCTTCGATCAATAGTTGATTTCCACTTCGTTTGTCGTCTTCGCTTCTGGAAGCAAGCAACGCTCTGCGAATTCGACGGAGTGAAATCGCATCAGCGCCACCAAATTCGCTGAGCAACAAACGCTCAACGTTTTCAGTGTTAAGTGGCTTTGCCTTAATTGCGATTTCAGCCAACAGTAAAAATGGCGCAATGCTTGCATTCGTTGCTAGTGCTTCTAGTTCGCCAGCTACAGGAATAGAAACCTGTGCGAATGCACGTCGTACTGCTGATGTGAGCGATCCAGGCGAGCGAACAATCACTGCCATGTGTGAATATGGCACACCATCGACAAGGTGGGCACGGCGGAATTGGTATGCGATGTATTGCGCTTCCTCCGATACAGATCGCAATCTTTCAATTGATACAGCACCTTGCGAACTTGTATTTGCGCATGTGCGTTCGTGAGTTGGTCCAGTCAATCTGAAATTAGATGAGACGCTCATGCCGAGTTCATGAGTTGCTGGCGTGCTTCTAAAGTTTTCGGTTAGAACAACCTGTGTTCCATTGTGCGAAAGGTAATAATCAATTTCATTGGCCATGCCATCTGGGTCTGCGCCTCTAAATCTTCCGATAGCGCTGTGCGCGTCCCCTACTAAGACAAGATCTTGTGGGGCAAGTAAACGCAACAACCTTCTTTGTGCGGGATCTGTCTCTTGAAACTCATCGACCATAATTGTTTTAAAGCGATTACGGAGTTCTGATAATAAATCTGGGTTAATTTCGAGGTGTCTAATTGCGCGAGACAGCAACTCTGATGGATCGATACGCAGCTTTGAATCGGCTGCGGCAACTTCGCGTAAGGCCATTGCGTTGTTATATCTCGTCCAAAAATGAGAAGCACCTTGCCAATATATTTCGCCAAAACTCTTTGCATACTCTTCTAGTTTTTCTGGATCTACACCGCGTTCTGATGCACGCAAAATTAGGTCACGTAACTCACGAGCAAAGCCATGTGTTGAAAGTGCAAGGTGTAAATCTTCTGGCCATTGGCGATAACCATCTGCGATGTCGCCTTGCAGTAAATCTCGAATAAAACTCTCTTGCTCTGGGCCAGATAGCAGAATTGGATCAGGATCATCAACGTTCGATTTCATTTTTAGAATTGAAAAGGCTAGTGAGTGAAATGTTCGCGCAAGTGGTTCGTACATCGTCGCGCTGGTCTGTAGTGCAATTGCATCACGCAAATCTGATGCACTTTCGCGACCAAAGGTAATCAGCAAAATTGAATCTGGATTTTGACCTTCGGCAATACGAGATAGCGCAGAGTGAATAAGCACTGTTGTTTTGCCTGTGCCAGGTGCACCGAGTGCAACGATTGGAGTATTGCGATGTTTTGTAATTGCTAATTGCTGCGCGGAAAGCGTGATTGCAGGTGCGACAGGGGTGCTGCCAACCAGGGTGACTTTCGCTTTACTCACAGTGGTTATCTTGCCCGAACCGTGTGACAAAACCAGCCATGAACGCGGCTGGTAGAACTAAGCGTTGAGGTTTGCCTTCTTTTGGCGTGATGCAGTGCGTGCTCGCTCGGATTGATCGAGAACAACTTTGCGAATTCGCACAACAGCTGGAGTTACTTCTACGCATTCATCTTCGCGACAGAATTCGAGAGCACCTTCCATGTTGAGTTTCTTAGGCGGAATCAAACGCTCTGATTCATCTGTTCCTGATGCGCGCATATTTGTTAACTTCTTTTCGCGAACACAGTTGACGTCCATGTCATCGCTACGTGAATTTTCTCCAATAACCATACCTTCATACACTTCATCGCCTGGTTCTACGAAGATAGTTCCGCGATCTTGTGTTCCGTAAAGTGCGTAAGAAGTAACTGTTCCCATGCGATCTGAAACAAGTGAACCAGTTCCGCGTGTACGAATATCGCCATACCAAGGTTCGTAACCATCAAATACGTGGTGGAGTAAACCAGTACCGCGAGTTTCAGTTAAGAACTCTGTACGGAAACCAATAAGTCCACGTGATGGGACTTTGTAATCAAGGCGAATCCATCCAGTGCCGTGATTAACCATTTGCTCCATGCGACCTTTACGAAGTGCCATTAACTGAGTTAAAACACCGAGATATTCTTCTGGTGCATCAATTGTTAAACGCTCCATCGGTTCAGATAGCTTGCCATCAATAACCTTTGTAACTACCTGTGGCTTTCCAACAGTAAGTTCGAAACCTTCGCGCTTCATAATTTCTACGAGAACAGCTAGCTGCAGTTCTCCGCGACCCTGTACTTCCCAAGTATCCGGACGCTCTGTATTTAGAACACGTAATGAAACGTTACCTACTAGTTCGGCATCCAAACGTCCCTTGACTTGGCGGGCAGTAAGTAACTTTCCGCTCTTGCCTGCAAGTGGAGATGTATTAATACCGATTGTCATAGAGATAGATGGTTCATCAACAATGATTGGTGGCAATGCATGCGGATTATCAATATCTGCAAGTGTTTCGCCCAGCGTAATTGTTTCAATACCGGCAACAGCGATGATGTCACCAGGGTGCGCTTCAAGAGCTGGTACACGTTCTAGTGCTTCTGTAATTAAAAGTTCTGAAACTTTTACGCGCTCTGTTGTGCCATCAGTCTTCATCCACATAACTGATTGACCCTTTTTAATTACACCTTCGCGCACGCGGCAGAGTGCAAGGCGGCCAAGAAATGGTGATGAGTCAAGGTTTGTAACGTGTGCCTGTAGTGGTGCGCCTTCGTGATAAACCGGAGCTGGAATTGCAGAGAAGATAGTGTCGAACAAAACATCAAGGTTTTCTTCTTCTGGCATTCCGCCATCTGCAGGACGCTTAAGGGATGCGCGACCAGCTTTTGCAGATGCATAAACAACAGGAAATTCGATTTGTTCTTCATTTGCATCGAGATCTAAGAATAATTCATACGCCTCGTCAACAACTTCTGCGATACGTGAATCGGGACGGTCAACTTTATTAATGAGCAAAATAACTGGGAGGTTCTTTTCTAGCGCTTTGCGCAATACGAAACGTGTTTGTGGAAGAGGGCCTTCTGATGCGTCAACGAGCAGAATTACGCCGTCAACCATTTCAAGTCCGCGTTCTACTTCTCCACCAAAGTCTGCGTGGCCTGGTGTATCAATAATGTTAACGATTGTGTCACCGCGCTTAACAGCAGTGTTCTTAGCAAGAATCGTGATTCCCTTTTCGCGCTCTAGATCCATTGAATCCATCATGCGATCTTGACCTTCGTCTTGCTTCTTGTACGCCGCAAAGGCACCTGATTGCCACAACATGGCATCAACAAGAGTTGTCTTTCCGTGGTCTACGTGAGCGATGATTGCAACGTTGCGAAGATTCTCGCGCTTCTTAATTGGCAGGCCAGCCAAGTGCGCAGTAGATGCTTTAGACATTGAAATTTCACTCCAGACGTATGTGCTCTGGAAGAACTTCACAGAACGAAGCGAAGAATAGCAGTTGAGGTTGCAATACCTTAAATCTCACGCGTAACTGAGGTAAATAAGAGATTTAAATTAGGTGTTTTGTGGGAAACCTAAATTAATTCCACCATGACTTGGATCAAGCCATCTACTTGTCACAACTTTGCCACGAGTAAAGAAGTGAACGCCTTCAGTGCCGTGTGCATGGCTGTCGCCAAACAAAGAATTCTTCCAACCACCAAATGAGTAATATGCCATTGGTACTGGAATTGGAACGTTAATTCCAACCATTCCAACTTCAACTTCATTTTGATAACGACGAGCTGCGCCACCATCATTTGTAAAGATTGCAGTTCCGTTGCCGTATTGATGTGAATTTACTAAAGCCAGTGCTTCGTCATATGACTTCACGCGAATAACACTGAGAACAGGTCCGAAAATCTCATCGTTATAAATAGACATCTTTGGTGTCACATGATCAAAGAGTGTTGGTCCAAGCCAGAAACCATTTCCGCCAGGATTTACTGTGCGACCATCAACAACAATTGTGGCGCCTTCTTTTTCGCCCGCATCAACGTATGACGCAACTTTGTCGCGATGTACTTGTGTAACAAGTGGGCCCATGTCCGCACCCTTTGTTCCATCGCCAGTCTTTAACTTGACTGCGCGCTCTTTAATCTTCGCAACTAGTTCGTCCGCTACTGGTTCTACGACGACGAGTGCTGAAATCGCCATGCATCGTTCACCGGCTGAACCAAATCCTGCGTTGATTGCTGCATCCGCCGCTAAATCTAAATCAGCATCGGGCAGAACAACCATGTGATTCTTTGCTCCACCAAGTGCTTGCACACGCTTTCCAGATTTTGTTCCGGTTTCGTATACGTACTTTGCAATAGGAGTTGAGCCAACGAATGAAACTGATTTGATTCCTGGGTGAGTAAGAATTGCATCGACAACTTCTTTGTCACCATGGACGACGTTAAATACGCCATCTGGCAATCCAGCTTCTTTCCAGAGTTGTGCCAAGAACATGGCAGCACTTGGATCTTTTTCAGATGGCTTTACGATGACAGTATTTCCACATGCAATTGCAACTGGGAAGAACCACATCGGAACCATTGCTGGAAAGTTAAATGGAGAAATGATTGCTACTGGACCAAGTGCTTGGCGAATTGAATAGACATCGACACCAGTTGAAACTTCTTCGGAGAATCCACCCTTTAGTAGGTGTGGAATACCGCAAGCGAATTCAACTACTTCGAGACCACGAGTAACTTCACCAGCTGCATCGCTCAAAACTTTTCCGTGCTCGGCTGTAATGAGTGCAGCAATCTTTTCTTTATTTGCATTTACTAGTTCGCGGAATGCAAATAAAACATTAACGCGCTTAGTGAGCGAACTGTGGCGCCATTCGGCAAATGCATCCGTGGCAGCTTTTACTGCGACATCAACAGTTGCTGATGTGCCGAATGCAACTTTCTTTGAAACTTCACCTGTTGCGGGATTAAAAATTTCCCCGTGACGTTTTGCCGAGTCATCGAAAGATTTTCCGTTAATCCAATGGGTAATTTCGCTCATAGACGCACACTATCTGAGGGCATTATGCTTTCGCCATTCAGTATTGAAGGGAAGTCTTTTTAGTGTCCAACCCACAGGCCGATCCAAAAAAAGGTGCCGCAGTAACGGCGGCTGACCATGCATATGTTTTCCACTCATGGTCTGCGCAAGGACAAATCAAACCTCTTCCTGTAGCCGGCAGTGCGGGTTCACGTTTCTGGGATTACGAAGGCAAGACCTATTTAGATTTTTCATCACAACTCGTCTTTACAAATATTGGTCACCAACATCCAAAAGTTGTTAAAGCTATTCAGGATCAAGCAGCAACACTTACAGCTCTTGCTCCACAACATTCAAATGATGCTCGCAACGAAGCTGCGCAACGAATTGTTGAATTAGCTGGCGGACATTTCCGTAAAGTCTTCTTTACAAATGGTGGCGCTGATGCAGTCGAAAACGCCATTCGTATGGCGCGCTTGCACACAAATAAGCACAAAGTGTTATCAACGTATCGTTCGTATCACGGCAACACTGGCTCTTCGATTAACGCAACTGGTGACCCACGTCGTTTCCCAAATGAATACAGCTTTGGTCACGTTCACTTCTGGGGTCCATATCTTTACCGTTCTGCATTTCAAGCAACCACAGAAGCAGAAGAGTGTGAGCGCGCTCTTGCACACCTAGAACAGATGATTATCTTCGAAGGCCCAAACACAATTGGTGCAATCTTGCTCGAATCTGTTGGCGGAACTGCAGGTGTACTTGTTCCACCTAAGGGTTATCTCGAAGGACTTCGTGCATTGTGCGATAAGTACAAGATCATGTGGATTGCTGACGAAGTAATGTCAGGTTTTGGCCGTACAGGAAAATGGTTCGGATACCAAAACTCTTCAGTCATCCCAGATTTGATCACATTCGCCAAAGGTGTGACATCTGGTTACGTCCCACTCGGTGGCGTTGTTATTTCAGAGGCAATCTCAAATACATTTAATGACCGTGCATTTCCTGGCGGACTAACGTATTCAGGACATCCACTTGCTTGCGCTACAGCAGTTGCAACTATTGATGTCATGAAAGAAGAGAAGATGCTTGAGAACGCCACAATGATTGGTGAAACAATCTTGGGCCCTGGCCTTGTTGAATTGGCTAAGAAACATAAAGTTATTGGTGACATCCGCGGTGGCGGTGTTTTCTGGGGAATCGACATCGTCACAAGTCGCACAACCCGCAATCCAATGGCGGCATACGGAGGAACAAGTCCTGAAATGAATGAACTTGTTGCTGCATGTAAAGCTGCAGGATTAATGCCATTTAATAACTTCAACAGAATTCACTTATGCCCACCATGCAACATCTCAGTTGAAGATGCGAAGTTGGGTCTTGAAATGCTTGATACAGCACTCGAATCTGTTGCTAAATATTACAAAGAATAGATACTAAGAATAGATATTGGGAATAATTAAACGTTAAAGCGGAACTCGACTACGTCGCCATCCGCCATTACGTAATCTTTGCCTTCCATTCGAACTTTGCCCTTTGATTTTGCTTCGGCAACAGAACCTGCTTCAAGCAGATCATCGAATGAAACAATTTCCGCTTTGATAAATCCTTTTTGAAAATCTGTGTGAATAACTCCTGCAGCCATTGGCGCGGTATCACCCTTGTGAATTGTCCAAGCACGAGTCTCTTTTGGTCCAGCAGTTAAATAAGTTTGTAGACCGAGTGTGTTAAATCCAACGCGAGCAAGAGTTGCAAGACCTGGTTCTTTTAGGCCAATTGATTGCAGTAACTCGAGTGCGTCCTCATCACTGAGCTCTACGAGTTCGGACTCCGTCTTTGCATCAAGGAAGATTGCTTCAGCAGGTGCAACAAGTGCTGCAAGTTTTTTCTTTAACTCTTCATCACCGAGTTCGGAAGCATCTACGTTGAACACATATAAGAATGGTTTTGCAGTCAGCAAGTGCAGTTCTTTGAGTTCGGGTAAATCTATTTTGCTAGAAGATAAAGGCTTTCCACTTTGTAGATGCGCTTCAGCTTCTTTCATTGCATCCAAAACACTTTGGCGCTCTTTATTTACGCGAGCCTCTTTTTCGATACGTGGCAAGGCTTTTTCTAGCGTCTGTAAATCCGCGAGCGCTAGTTCTGTATTAATCGTTTCCATGTCACTTGCGGGATCAATTTTTCCATCGACGTGAACAACATCGCCATCATTGAAAACTCGGATTACTTGGCAGATTGCATCTGTTTCGCGAATGTTGGCTAAGAACTTATTTCCAAGTCCTGCGCCTTCTGATGCGCCTTTAACAATTCCGGCGATATCTACAAATGAAAGTGCAGCTGGAAGAATTTTTTCTGAGCCATAAATCTCTGCGAGCTTTGGTAAACGATCATCTGGAACGCCGACAACACCGACGTTTGGTTCGATTGTTGCAAAGGGATAGTTCGCGGCAAGAACGTTGTTCTTAGTCAACGCATTAAAAAGGGTGGACTTGCCCACATTTGGCAGTCCGACGATTCCGATTGAGAGGCTCACGAGGAGTAGAGCCTACGCGCCTTCGTCAGTGGTTACTGCCACGATATGCCCATGCAAGCATCAACCGGGACCCTTCTCATCGGCTTAGCCATCGGCATCGCCCTTGGTTTTGTCATTGCCACCCTGAAATCTCGCGCAACCAATGCCAGTTCAGTTGGTGCGCAAGCACAAGTAAAGATGCTCACCGAACAATTAGCTGCTGCGCAAACTCAGCAAAACAACACTGTGCGCCTGGATGAAGTGCTCAGCGATGTGAAAGCGCGCATGAATACTTTGACGACGCAGGCACAAGAAGCTGAGAACAAGAGATTTGCGGCCGAATCTGCAATTAAAACCCAGATCGAATCTATGCGAGTTGGAAACCAATCTTTACTAGAGCAAGCAACCAAACTTGCTGGCGCACTATCTAATTCACAAACGCGCGGAAAGTTTGGTGAAACACAATTAGAAATTCTTCTAGAAAGTGCTGGTCTCATCGAAGGCGTTCACTTTGAGCGACAAGAGTCTTCGCGTTCTGACTCCGCAGATATTTCGCGCCCCGATATCACCATCGCAATTCCGGGTGGATCTCAGATTTTTATCGATTCAAAGTTTCCATTTCATCGCTTCCTAGAAGCCGTGGACATGGAAGATCCGGATGCACGCAGTGAAGCAATGACGCTGCACGCGAAAGATTTACTCAAGCACGTTGATGCACTGGCAAAGCGTGATTACCAAGGAGTTTCCAACTCCCCTGACTTTGTTGTGCTATTTGCGCCCTTTGAATCAATTCTCTCTGAATCTTTAAAGGCCGATCCACAATTACTAGAAAAAGCTTTTTCAAAGCACGTAACGATTGCAACACCTACAACTATGTTGGCACTACTTCGCACGGTTGGTTACGCATTTAGCCGCAACGATTTAGCGCGCAATGCCACAGAGATTCAAAACTTGGCTGGCGAATTACTTAAGCGCATCGGTTCATTACATAGCAAGCTCTCTACATTGGGCGATCGAATTAAGAGCGCTGAACGTGCATATAACGACGTCATCGCAACAGCAGAGACAACTGTGATGCGTCCTGCACGCAAAATGATTCAACTTGGAGTATCTAGCGGAAGCAATAAGATTGGTGCGTTGCCAGATGTTGATGACGAAGTTCGCGCCATTAAATCTGCGGCTCTAGAAATTGATTACATTGA
>JAIYBJ010000029.1 GCA_027488575.1 Streptomycetaceae bacterium
CAGTATTGAAGACCTAAAGTCAAAGATTAATGAATTTAAAGATGAGTTAGCTGCATTAATGGTTACTTATCCATCAACACACGGAGTGTTTGAGAGTGCTATTTCAGAAATCTGCGAGTTAATTCATGATGCTGGTGGGCAAGTTTATGTTGATGGAGCCAACTTAAATGCTTTAGTTGGATTAGCTCAACCTGGAAAATTTGGTGCTGATGTTTCTCATTTGAATTTACACAAAACCTTTTGTATCCCACACGGTGGCGGGGGACCAGGTGTTGGTCCTGTGATCTGTCGTTCCCATTTAGCACCGTTCTTGCCAAATCACCCATTTGATTCACTAGCAGGTCCTGCAACGGGTCCCGGACCCGTAAGTTCTGCGCCTTATGGTTCAGCAAGCATTCTGCCAATCTCGTGGGCGTATATTCGCATGATGGGGGGAGAGGGCTTAACTCATGCAACTCAAGTGGCGATTCTTTCCGCGAATTACATAGCATTAAAACTTAATCCTTACTTCCCAATTTTGTACACTGGAAACAATGGACGAGTAGCACACGAGTGCATTCTTGATCTACGCGGAATTACTAAGGACTCTGGCGTATCCGTTGATGACGTCGCTAAGCGTCTTATGGATTATGGTTTTCACGCACCGACGATGAGTTTCCCTGTTGCTGGAACATTAATGGTCGAACCAACAGAGAGTGAAGATATTGCAGAGATCGAAAGATTTATCTCAGCGATGATTTCAATACATGGCGAGATCGTGGATGTTCTAAATGGTGTTATTTCTCATGAGGATTCTGCGCTAGCGCACGCTCCACACACTGCTGGAGATGTTGTTTCAAGCCAATGGGACAGAAAATATCCCCGCGAAATCGCAGCTTTTCCTGAAATGTTAGATGGTTTTATTCCGGGAGAAATCATTGGAATGCGCGGCAAATACTGGCCAACTTCGGGTCGTATCGATGGAGCTTTCGGTGATAGAAATCTTGTCTGTTCTTGCCCACCGATAGAAGCATTTGCGGAGTAGGGCGGCAATTAGAGCGCGTTACTGCGCTTCTTGTTGGTTACTTAACATAATGTAACTTATCGGCGTTTATACCAATAAGCCGCATGAATCCCCAAAGGGTAACCCGCCAAAAGGCTTCAATTACGATCTTGGCGTTCATCTTAGATTCCCCTTGTTCGCGTTCTATAAATGTTATTGGAACTTCCTTAATTACCGAGTTTATTGATGAACATGCTCGAATCATTTCAATTTGAAAACAATAACCATTAGATCGAATTGAATTTAAATTCAGCTTTCTTAGCATTGTTCCTTTATACACTCGCAAGCCGCCAGTTAAATCTTTAAAAGGAAGCGATAACACTTTTCGGGCGTACCAGGTTCCGAATTGGGACAGAATCCTTCGATGAAGTGACCAATTGTGTACAGATCCACCTTTGGTCCACCGTGTACCCATAACAACATCGCAGGTAGCGGCAGTATCGAGCATGTTCTTCAGGTCATTGACCAAATGCGAACCATCAGCATCCATCGTGCCAATAACGTCATATCCATCTTTGAGGGCAAGTTCTAAGCCGGCTAGATATGCCGCGCCGATGCCACCTTTTGCGCCATTTTCTATCAATCGAACATTGGAATAATTCAAACTCTTGATGAGGGAAGCAGTTCTATCTGGCGAATTATCATCTATAACAATTATATTTAAACCTAAATTTCCTAGGTCTTTGAGAAGACTTTCGATAGATTTCGCTTCATTATAGGTAGGAATCAATACAACAGATTTAAACATTTCTTCGACGTTTTCCAAAATAGATTAGCAGAGACAGCGAGATACATATGAATGATGTCCATTGACCAAATCTATTTGCAAGGGACTTCTCGGAATGTAGCTCAACTTCCTTTGACACATAAGAAGGTTGATTCTGCTTTGTAATCTGCCTAATATGCCCTTGATTATCGACAATAGCTGATACTCCTGTGGTTGAAACACTAACAACCCATTTGCTGCTCTCGACAGCTCTGATCCTTGCAATATTTAATTGCTGCATACTCTGAGCGCTGTCGGCAAAGGTCGCATTATTTGTTTGAACAATGATTAAGTCCGATTGTTTTGAAATTGAATTCACCGCAAAATCATCAATAATCTCGTAACAAATGATTGGTGCAATTAGTGAATCACCAATCTTATGCAAGACTATTTGATTTCCAGGGACAAAATCAACAACATCATCTGCAAAAGGCGATATAACGCTAGCTAATGATCGAAGCGGTATGTACTCTCCAAAAGGAGTAAGGGCTCTCTTAACATATTTTGATGCCACTTCCCCATCGGAACTCCACATAATGGACACATTTTCAGGACCTTTGGAACTCTTCACAACTGCTCCAACAATGAACGGGGTCTTTAACTGCGAAGCCAAATCTGCAATCTTCTGACCAACATCTGGATTGGCAAAAGGATCAATATCCACCGAATTCTCAGGCCACACAATTAATTCGGGCTTCACCATTACTTCACGGATAGCAACTGATGTCTGCTTCAAATGATAGTTGAAAACTTCTTCTGCTCTTGAATTGAATTCCAAACCTAATCTTGGAACGTTTCCTTGAACTCCTAGAACATTTAAGCTCCCATGAGCATATGAAGGCATGGGTAAAAATACAATCACCGTGGTGGCAGCCGTAAGCATTGCCACAGAAAATAGTTGCGCACGAGCAAAGAGAAGATAGAGCGCTATACCAAGTGATATTCCAATGAAGGATAAAGCTGTGTCACCTAGAAACGCAGCAACAGAAATGTATGGCGAATCGGCTTGACTAAAAGACAAACGATTCCAGCCAAAACCACCGAATGGCACCAAAGCACGGATTTCATCGGCGATAAGTAAAAACGGAAGTATCAACCATATTCGAGAATATCTATCCCGTTTGAATGAGATCATTCCTAAAGGAAGATAAAATATCGATTGCAATGTAACAAGAAACACAACTGGTAAAAATCCAACGTACGTACCAGTCCACTTCAGAGTTAAGAAGTTAAATATTGCCGCAAATGTGAATGCTGTAACAAACGGCTTTCTAGTCTTGGTTACTGCATATAGAAAGATTGCAACCGAGATAGGCAGTAAGAACCACCAATTAAGCGGAGCAAAGGCACCAGATAGAACTATTCCGCTTACCAGTGCGAGAAAAATACTTACCATCCAAGTGCTGCAATCATGCGATCTACGCTGGCTCCCAGCCCATATTGCTTCTGAAGGGAATAGATTTGCGACAAATCATCGGGCTTCTTTGGAAGAGCTAAATCTATGTGAGGTAATGACACGTCGCGAGCACACTGAACCAATGTTGGTGCAATCTTGAGATAACTTTGTCCCTCTAGAATCTTTTTGATCAAACTTGCTGATAGTGCGTCATGCGAACTCAATGCTCCTTGAATTACCTCGTCAACGTTAGCAAAATGATTACAGATCAACGCTGCTCCCTTTTCACCAATGCCCTTAACTCCAGGAAGACCATCAGAAGGGTCTCCCCTGAACATTGCAAATAAAGCGTACCGATCGCCTGGAATTTCATATTCTTTAGCTACCCATTTGGTATCAACTAAATCATGAGCGGATAGTCCTTTGGCTAAATAAACAACCTTCACATCTTTCTGATCATCTACGAGCTGAAACATGTCTCTGTCGCCTGTCACGATTCGGATAGGACCGGGTTCGCGATCAGCAAATGAAGCCATAACATCATCTGCTTCATAATCATCAACACCAACAATTGAGATACCAAATGCATCCAACACATCCATCAGGATTGGAATTTGTGGGGCTAAAAGATCTGGCTCTTCTTCAGATCCTTCTTCATCAACACGATTTGCTTTGTAATCTGGAAAAAGTTCCACTCTCCAAGACGGTCTCCAATCACCCTCAATGCATGCAACCAATCTCTCTGGTTTATACAATGAAATCAACCGGGCACTCATATCAAGGTAGCCGCGGATAGCATTTACAGGCGTTCCATCCGGTGCCACAAGAGAATCTGGCATTCCATAAAAAGCTCGGTACCACAATGACGCGGAATCGAGAAGCATCAAACTCATATATCCCCCAGTAAGTACGTAACTACACCGCGATCAATTAACTTAACTGCTTCTCGACATTTCTTATTCAAATCTGGCGCCGCATTAGCTATTTGTCCAAGTAAATCCACCAGTTGCTTAGTTGAACGTACGAAGTCCCCCACGGACATATCCGAACCCTTCAAAACTTGGTTGAGAGAAGATCCATTAGCCCATCTAAATATCATGTAACAAAAACCCAAGTCTGGAGATCTCTGAGTTTTAACGCCAACTTCAATCTCAAGTTCCTCTAGTTCTGCCCACACTCGCGTGATTGAAGCCAATACATTGGCGACATTGTCATTAGGTATTTTTGGAGCAAGATCTTCTTGGCTTCGTGATTCAAAGATCATGGTCGACGCAACACTTACTATTTCTGCTGGGGTTAATTCATTGAATAATCCTCTTCTGATGCTTTCGGTCAAGAGAAGGTCAGATTCTGCATAAATCTTTGAAAGAATTAAACCTTGAGGCAGTAACTTCTCCCCTTCGATATACCCCAATAAAGTAAGAACATGACAAATTTTGTCGAAAGTTTTTGCAATCACGTGGGTTCTATTCATGACACGGTTGTTTAGCCCATCATTCTCACGCATTAATCGATCAGAGCGTTCAGCAAAACGAGCATGGGATTCACGTTCATTACATGAATGGCAAGCATGATTCTTCATCGCTCGCCTTAATCCATCAATCTCTGACTCCATATGAGCGCGTTGTTTATTGTCAAAGCTTCTTTTGCCGCCTCTTTTACTTAGTAAACCTTCAAGATCTTTAATGTCTCGTCTAAATCTGGCGTATTCAGCAAAATCACCCAAGTGGCACTTCGCTTGTTCAAGTAATTCATCAATAGCAGTTTGATTACGTTTTTGTTGCTTAACCAGACCGATTACAGCACGATCGGCTTGGAATTGAGCAAAAGATGATTCAAGAGAGCCACGGGCGCGTTCGCGACCGAATCGAGATATAAGGTTTACAGCCATGTTATATGTTGGAGAAAATGACGAACGAAGTGGATATGTTCGAGTTGAAGCCAAACCGGCAGCAGTAGAAGAATCAATGCTTGGTGACCATTGAATAACCGCATTACCTTCTATGTCGATACCACGTCTTCCAGCTCTACCTGTTAATTGCGTAAATTCTCCTGGTGTAATCGGAACATGCGCTTCACCGTTGTACTTCACTAATTTTTCCAAAACAACAGTCTTGGCAGGCATGTTGATTCCTAGAGCAAGAGTTTCAGTCGCAAATACAGCCTTAACTAAACCTCGCTGAAAAAGATCTTCTACTGCTGATTTAAAGCTGGGTAGCAATCCTGCGTGATGCGCAGCTATCCCTCGTTCTAAAGCTGCCAACCACTCGGAATGACCAAGAATTTCAAGATCTTCCTGGGCAAGATTCTGGGTATATCTATTAGCTGTTTCCAAGATTTCTCGACGTTCATCAACGTTCGTTAATTTTATTCCAGCTTGCAAGCACTGCTTTACAGCAGCATCGCACCCGATCCGGGAAAAGATGAAAGTAATAGCCGGTAAAAGTGACATCCGGTCAAGTTTTTCAATAATCTCAGGCCTTGTTAATTTGTTTAAATCATCGATCCATCGTGATTGACGTGTATTTCTATGCCTTACCTTGCGCAAGGCTTCACTCTCTAGTTTAAGAATCTCGGAGTTTATCTGCCCTGGCTTTGTAAAGAGATCCACGAGTTTGTTACCTATGAGAACATGCTGATACAAAGGTATAGGGCGCACCTCACTAACTATTACATCAATAGTTCCTCGAACTTCACCAAGCCATTCACCGAATTCTTCAGCATTGGAAACTGTCGCAGACAAAGAAATTACTTGGACACTTTCCATAAGGTGGATCAATACTTCTTCCCAAACAGCTCCCCTGAATTTATCTGCAAGATAGTGAACTTCATCCATGACCACAGAACCTAGATTCACTAAAGTATTTGAACCTTGATACAACATATTCCTCAAAACTTCTGTAGTCATGACTAATACCGGGGCTTCGCTATTTACATTTGAGTCACCCGTTAATAAACCGACATTCTCTGCGCCAAACTTACTGACAAATTCTTGATATTTTTGATTTGATAAAGCTTTAATTGGTGTTGTATAGAAACACTTCTTTCCCTGTTGTAATGAAAGGTAAGCGGCAAATTCACCTACAACAGTCTTGCCGGCGCCAGTTGGTGCAGCTACAAGTACCCCATGACCATCTTCAACACTGTTGCACGCAGCAATTTGGAAATCGTCAAAAGCGAAGTCAAAAGAATCAACAAATTGCTGTGTTAAAGGATGATTTGAACGCTTCTTTGCTGCCGCAAATTTGTCTGCAGGAGAAATCAGTTTTTCCATGTCAACCCAGCATTGGATACACATTCTGCGCTTACTGGAAGTGCGCCGATTCTTTCACCGTCAGCATAAGCCACTGCATTGGAGGATATCCGAATTTTTCTGGTTCGATAAACATCTACTTTAGGATGATGAATATGTTTGCCCGAATAAACCTTTGGAAACACCTTAATGAACTCAATTTTTGAAACCGGTCTAAGAATCATGACATCAAAATAACCATCATTTATGGATGCTTCGGGACATACTTGCATGCCTCCGCCGTAACTAGATCCGTTGCCAACTGCAACTAACATCGCCTCAGTGCTGAATCTCTGATCATCTAATTCGATTTCGAAATGAGATGGTTTAAACAAAGGCAACTCAAGGGCTATTGCGACATTATATTTAGCGGGGCCAGTGGGCCATTTTAATGAGTTAGCTCTTTCATTTACTACAGAATCAAACCCCGAAGATAGAACTGCTCCAAACCATTCACCATCAACTAAGCCTAGATCAATCTTCGTTGGCTCTTGAGTCGTGACATAGTCCAATTGAAAATCTAATTTATCGAGTGGCCAATTCAGCGTTCGAACAAAATCGTTTCCAGTACCCGCGGGAATGACCGCAAAAGCAACTCCGACAGGAACGACTGCTTGAAGAACTAGATGAGCTAACCCATCTCCCCCAACACATATAACTCCCGGACATGTGGGATTCTGCTTGAGAAACTCATCCAATTGACGTCGTAGGTTATCGGCTGAATTTCCAGTGAGTATCTTGTACCTAAGATCATTTCTTGAAAAATAACCAACTACGGCCTTTCCCACTTCTGCCCCTCTTCCTCGACCAGAAGTTGGGTTTATAACAATTGCCCATATTGAATTAGACACAGTCAGGATTCTTTTTATCTCTACGCCTATCATTTAATAGGGCGAAAATCCCTGAAGCAAAATACAACAAGATGAGCGGAACCGCTAAGAAACCCATTGTCAAAGGATCTGCTGTGGGTGTGAAAGCTGCAACAAAGAGAACAATTGAGAATACCCAAACTCGCCAAGGCTTGAGGATTGTTTCTCCTCGTAAGAAACCAATTAAATTCAAACTGATTAAGAAAACAGGCAATTCAAATGCCAGACCAAAAAGGAGAATTATTCTTAAAACAAAATCCAAATAATCATCGAATTTAACTAGGTTATTGAGTGCCTCCGGCGTGAATCCAAAAAGTATTTTTACGGCCGCAGGCAGAATTGAGTAACCAAGAACCGCTCCAGCCGAGAAGAAGGGCGTAGCAGCGACGATGAAAAAGATTGAATTGCGTTTTTCTTTTTTATGTAATCCCGGAGCAATGAAAGCCCATAACTGGTAGAGCCACACAGGAGCGGCGACTATAACTCCAGTTAAAAGGGCAACCTTTATTTGTAAATTTAAAGGCCCTAGTACTCCACTGATGTATAACGACCCGCAATACGCATTTCCTGATTCTTGAGCCGCGCGCAAATCACACACTGGACTTGATAGTTGAATAATTATCTCATTGTAAAGATACCAACCAGCTATGGAACACAAAAGTATTGCAATCGCAGAGCGCATTACCCTTTTGCGAAACTCACGTAGATGGTCAAGCAGAGGCATGCGACCACCTGAAGAGGTCGACATTTACTTACTTCTCAGTTGACTCGTCGTTATCTGATTTCTTGTCTTCTTGCTTCATTTCCTTTAATTCACTTTTGAAAATTCGCATGCTCTTACCAAGAGAACGAGCAGAATCAGGTAGACGTTTTGCGCCGAAAAGAACTAAAACAACAAGGAGCAGAATCAGAATATGGCTAGGTTCGCGCAGAAACATAACTTCTCACTTTCTTGGCAGGAAACTCTTCTGCGAACTTTATCTCAATTCAGGTGCAAATGCCTAGCCTAGGGAACTATGCATAGAGGGCTAACGCCTTCTCTGCCCGCTCCTTTATCTGATCCCGAAGAATTTGTGGGGCGGTTAAGGTGGCGGCTCCATTTAAACTGCAGATTGATCTAACAATCCATTCATCATTGAAAGCACTAGCTTCTAACTCGGAACGTGAAGAGTGATCAGTTGGAACATCAACCTGTAATGTTTCAGCAACTTTTCGGGATTCAGATTGCACTATGAAACGAAAGGTTCGCATGGATTCTGAAGTATTTATGTTATCTGGAACGAACTCTGATGCTCCCAGAAGTTCTGCTCTCTTAATTCGGTCGAGCCGAAATATTCTTGCGGCATTTGACTGATAGCAAAAAGATTCTAGATACTCGTGATTATCTATAATTTGGAGATCAAACGGAAAGACTTCTCTCTCTATTTCTAAATCGTTTGTGTATGAATGATAACGAATGGAAAGGTTCTGTTTTTCGCGCACTGCTCTAGCACAGGCAGATCTAATCTCTGCGTTTACATTTGACTGAATCGACTGAGGAATCGCGACGGAAGATGATGAACTCAATCTCTCCAATAGGGTGCTTATCAAGTCGAAATGTGGATTTTCAGAATGAATTGACTCTCTTAATATATGTAACCCAACGATTACGGTCGCTAGTTCTAAACTAGAAAATTTTCGAGGCTTGCTAAGAACCTCAGCGTTTCTGATAGTTACGAAACCGGTGTCGAAAGATAGATCTATAAGTTCTAGGGGCGTGTACCCAGGTAGTCCGCACATCCACAAGGTATTTAGATCATCGATTATTGTGGATTTATCCGTATGAAAATCAGAGGCTACTTGTTCTAATGCAACACCTTGATTAGAAGTTAAGTACGGAACGAGATCTAGCAAACGCTCTACCTGGTTCTGAGAAACTTTTTTAGACATGAACGGAAACCAATGATCGTAAAGAGGCACGGACTTTCAATCGAAGTGATTCGGGAGCGAGAACTTCTACATCGTCTAAATGCCAGAGAATTAAAGTAACAAGATCTATCTCGGAGGCATACGAGATAGTTATGAGATCATGCTCACCTTCTTGTTCAACAGTGTGCGCGATATTTCTTAATTGAGAACCACGTCCTATTCGTACACGCAGAGTTGCTCTGCTGTTTTCGGGTAATTCCTGCACAGATTTTTCGTTCTGCCAGCCCTGGGGAATCTGGTAACTATGTGATTTCTTTGAGATTTCGATTTCTCCCACGATTCGGTCACATCTAAAAGTTCGCAAATCTTGTTTGTCGACATCAAAACCAGTTAGATACCAGAAGCTTTGTCGAGCAAAGTAGGTGTACACATTTATCTTTCGCTTGTTTACTTGAAGTTCAGAATCTAAGTATGAAAACTCAATAGTCTTCCTTTCTGAAATTGCATCAATAATCTCATTGAGAAAGTTTGGGGCACTGAGCATTAGTGGTGCAATCGCAGGCAAATCACCAATGTCAATAGAATGAGTAATTCCAGATAACTTTCTTAAGGCACGTTGAGAAGGTTCACTGAGTGATGCGTTTTTCCACAGCTGAGCGGCGAGTGACATGTAAGCAATTTCTGGTGCCGAAAAACCCTTTGAATCCATGACAAAGTTCTCAGGTTTGATTCTGTAACCCTGTTCATCATCAAAGAGTGGATCTAGCCCAGTTACTTCAATCGCAACTCCAAGTGAACGTAACTCATCTTTGTCTCTTTCAAACATACGTTCCATAGATTCATCTGATCCTTCATAACCTTCTATGGTTCGAAAAATCTCTGCTTTGGTTAAACTTCGTCGCGTAGCGAGAAGTGCAATAACTAAATTAACTAAACGCTCACTCTTCCGAGACACCGTAAGCACCTTTTGATGGTCGCCGTCTGCGCGCAAGTACTTCTACACCTGGCGCCATTCGTCTACTAACGATCAGAAATCCTGTATGACCAATCATCCGCTGCATGGGTCTGACAGCCAACCCTTCATGATGCCAGTCACGAACGATAGTTTCTGAACTAAGAGGTTCAGTAAATGATCCATTCTCCTTAAGCGCTTCAGCTGTGGCTGATAGTTGAGTCGTTGTAGCAACATAGGCCAAGAAAACACCTCCTGGTCTTAACACTTCGGATGCAAAAGAAATGCACTCCCACGGGGCCAACATATCTAGAATCACTCGATCATATTTTTTGTCGGTAGTTGATTCTTGTACTGAACCAACAGATAAACTCCATTGAGGTGGAAGCTCACCAAAATATGTACGGACATTTTCTCGTGCTATCTCCGCGAAATCTTCTCTGCGCTCAAAACTGGATAACTTACCTTCAGCACCGATAGCCCTGAGTAAAGAAATAGAGAGCGCTCCGCTGCCAACTCCTGCCTCGATTACCTTCGCACCAGGAAAAACATCTGCCACTCCAACAATCATGGCTGCATCCTTTGGATAAACAATCGTTGCTCCACGTGGCATGGATAAAACGAAATCACCAAGTAATGGTTTAAACGCTGTGAATTTTAACCCGGCGCTGGTGCTAACAACACTTCCTTCAGGTAAGCCAATCAAATCGTTATGCACTATCCAACCTTTATGTGTGTGCCACTCTTTGCCTGGTGTAATAGTGAAGGTGTACATCTTTCCTTTGGGATCGGTAAGTTGGATTCGATCACCTTCGGAGAAAAAACCATCATTAGACATGGTCCTATCTTATGCGTGCGATAAGTATAAATTGAGAGTATCTTCATGTTGGTGAGCCAGTTGAGACTTTCCCCGAGCAGGATGAATGATTTTTCCAACTGTCCCCTTCTTTATAAGTATCGAATCATTGATCAAATTCCTGAAGCACCTAGCTTGGATGCTGAACGTGGCACCCTGGTTCACACGGTTCTCCATGACTTGTTTGAGTCGCCAGCGCAGTTACGGACACCCCAAAAAGCAGCTGATCTGCTGCCGTCTAGATGGCAGCAGCAATTAGAAGCAAAACCAGAATTAGCTTCACTCATCACAAGTGAAAAAGAGTGGCTAGATCGAGCAACAGCTCTATTGGAAACATACTTTCAATTAGAAAATCCAACTAACTTTGAACCCACACATCGGGAACTGCATCTAGAGCAAGATTTGGCAGATGACATCTATCTTCATGGATATGTAGACCGTTTAGATGTAGCCCCTAGCGGAGAAGTTCGAATTATTGATTATAAAACCGGAAAATCGCCAAAACATGGATGGGAAGATAAAGCACTGTTTCAACTGAGGGTATATGCGTTGTTATATTGGAAAGAAAAAAAGGTTATTCCAAAATTACTTCAATTAATTTACTTGGGTGACTCAAGTGTTTTAAAAAATACTCCAACGGAGCAAGAGTTGCTAGCTACTGAGAAAAACTTAATGAAAATCGCGGATTCGATTCGAACCGCTATTGAAACCGATACCTGGACTCCTCGTAAATCCAAACTGTGTGACTGGTGTTCCTTTAAATCTATTTGCCCTGCCCATAACTGATACGTAGATTCTCGAAACTCAATTCAGTCAAGGAAGATATAACCCGTAGTCGATCCTTCTGCGTAATATCAATAAAATGCGGCACGGCTATGGTGAAAGCACCACTCGAAGTTGCAGCCTTAACACCTGTCGGTGAATCCTCAAGAATCAAACAATTCTCAATACTAACTTTCAAGTTATCCGCTGCCTTCAAGTAAGCTTCGGGATCTGGTTTCGAATTAGTAACATCATCTGCAGATAATGAAAAGCTAAAAGTATGTGTTGGAACACTCTTTAACACAGAATCAACTAGGACTCTTGGGCTGGCTGAAACAAGCGCTGTTGGAATATTGTTTTCATATAAATCCTTAAGTAAATCTAAAGCTCCCGGCATTACAGGCGCTCCAGCGCTTAACTTGACTGCCATTTTTTCAATGATCGAGCGAGTGAAGAATTCAGGGGATTCGGCATTACCGGACTTATCAAACATGTACTTTCCGACCCGCGTCAGAGGTCCACCTAAACAATAGTTTTGGTCAACCGACGTCCACTCGTAGCCGTAATCCGCCATCAACTCAGTTTCGGCGAGTAACCACTGTGGTTCGGAATCTACAAACAACCCATCCATATCGAAAAAAACTGCACTGTAAAAATCACTCATCTTTAAACTGCCAATCCAAGTAACGTATCTAAGGCTCGAGATAGTTCACCTGGTTGACCTCCAGTAAGACCTGCTTGACTTTGCTTTATCCATTGTCGCAATATCGAGAAAACTTCTTCTGTATCTAAATTATTAGCTAAAGCATTGACAATACTTTGAATAACTTGGTCTGTGGGAGCGCACTCTGTCTGAGAAAGTTGAAGAGTCAAATTTTCGAGAAACGTTTGTGATTGGTAAAGAAGGTCTTGGCTCCACATTCTGTCAACGCGATAGTTCTGCATCAACAGTGCACATCTAATCGCCATTGGATTAACACCAGATTGTGTCAAAGTGGATACAAAGACTAAATTTCCACGACTCTTGCTCATTTTTTCGCCATCTAAGCCAATCATTCCGCTGTGTACATACATACGGGAGAAATCTTTTCCAGTGGATACTCGAGCTTGCGCAGCACTCATTTCATGATGCGGAAAAATCAGGTCACTTCCTCCACCTTGAATATCGATTAAATACTCATCCTTGCTGTCAGGCTCGAGGTAAGCCAGAGCTATTGCGCAACATTCAATGTGCCAACCAGGTCTACCTTCGCCATTAATGCTTGGCCATCCTGGTTCATTCTCTCTCTTGCTTAACCAAACCAATGAATCTAGGGCATTCTCTTTACCGGCACGGTCAGGATCTCCCCCGCGTTCGGAGAATATTTTCATCGCCTCGTTATGAGATAAATGTGATCTAGATCCGAAATTTGCATCACTATGAACACGAAAATACAAATCTTTTTCTACTAGATAGATAGCGCCAGCTTTGCGAAGTTCTTCAATTTTATTTGTTACCAATCCTATTGCTTCAACTGCACCGATGTATGAAAGAGGCGGAATAATCCGTAGTGAGGTCATATCGGAACGAAAGAGATCTATCTGTGATTCAGCCAAAACTTGCCAATCCACGCTGTCACGGCTGGCTCGTTCAAGTAAAGGATCATCTATATCCGTGATGTTCTCTACAAATCGAACTTCAGCCTTTGTTGCCCGTAGGTATCGATTAACTAAGTCAAAAGTTAGATAAGTAGCGGCGTGACCCATGTGAGTTGAATCGTAAGGAGTTATGCCACACACATACATCCGATAAACATCTTTGCGTGGCAGCTCTTGAATTTTTCTTGACGCGGAGTTGAAAAGGCTTAATGGAGGAAATTTAAATCTGGAATCAATGGTAGGTATGTAAACCTCTGGCCACGACTTCATGTTCTAATACTAATGCCAAGTGCTATGAACATACTTAAAAGGCCGGCCATGGAATAGCAGGCCAATCTTGACTAGGCATGGGAAAAATTCTGGTCTTCAGTAAATCATCAACCCTGTTTATCAGAGCTAGGTATTCAATCTCACTTATCAAAGATGTTAAGTTTTCAATTTTCCTGGCAGCTAAGTTTGCTGATAAGTCCTTAAGTGATTCTTCTTCATCGCGTGTCAGTGCGTCCCCTGCCCATTGCCAGAGAACAGTTCGTAGTTTAAATTCATGATGAAAGGTCACCCCATGATCGCATCCGAAAAGCTCTCCGTCTGAACGAGGAAGTAAGTGGCCAATTTTTCGATCTGTATTGTTTATAACCGCATCAAAAAGAGCCATTTTTCGTAACTGTGCATCATCAGTACTGAAGAATGAAGCCAAATCTATGGATTCATCAATTTCAATCCATTGTTGAACCATTCCTGGACCAAATGGACCATCCCGAAGGATTGTAAAAGGTACTAAATGAAAGTTGCCATGCTTACTAATTAGATACGCAGCGTATTCCCGTTGAGCTAAATTCCCGTCTGGGAAATCCCATAGTGGTCGCTCACCAGCTATTGGTTTATAGATGCACTTAATCTTTTCTTCTTTGTAGATGCAATCCGCGAGAAGAGTTGCATTGGATGCATCAATCAAGCGTCCTGTAACGATTATTTCCCCTTGTGACAGAACTTCTTCACTGCCTATCATCGGCGATATCCATTTGATCGCGGACATAAATGACCACCTGGATCGATTGGGATTGCACAGAACGGACATGGAATTCGGCCAGCATTTGCCAACGAGAGACATCTTTTTGCAAACGCAGCAGCTTGGCTCGGCGAAACATGCACTCTCAGAAGATCAACCGATAAATCTTTTTCATCAAATATAAGTTCATCTTCTTCTTTATCATCGGAAGAAGTCATCTCTCTTAGTTCGTAAACGATCACAGTATTTTCGGAGTCCCAAGCCATTGCGATCACTCCGGCTCGAAACTCTTCAAAAATTGGTTGTTCCAGAGGCGCATCATCTGTTTCAAGAGCCTTGATTGAAAGAGTTGGGTCAGATTTCTTGATCTCTCGAAGCATTATTTTGGTTCGTTCTCCGAGAGCGATAACTTGGGACTTATCTACGACTACGGAAACAATACGAGAACCTGTTCGCGCCTGAATGAAAAACGTACGCTCTCCAGGCACACCGACTGTTCCAGCTACGAAACGTTCGACTGGATTAAATTCATAAACTATCGGAGTCATTTACGACCTGAACCTCCACCAACGAGAGTCTTTATCGAACGCTTATTCTTTGACAAGAAATCGAAGTGTGTTGATGAATCATTGAGATGAAGAAGTCTGAAACCACTTTTACTGTGATCCAATACCGAGATTGAAGCGGGGTCAATCACAATCTTTTGGAACTTATCTAGTTCTAGGTCGAGACAATCCGCAATGATCGACTTAATAACATCACCGTGGCTCACGATGAGCACAACTCCTCCGTTAGCAGCTTTGATCGCCTTCATTAATGATTTTCTTGCTCTCATTTGAACATCGATTAGGGACTCTCCTTTAGGAAAAATCATTTTGCTTGGACTTTTCTGCACTATTCGCCACTCTTTCTTAAGCGAAAGCAGAGATAGTTTTTTCCCGGTCCAGTCACCGTAATCAACCTCTGTAAAACCATGATCAATAACAAGATCTGTTTGAGCAATTTTCTGTTCCGTCAACCACGGATTTATAGTATGTAAGCACCGTTCAAGGGGACTTATTCGTATGCTCTTGAACTTGAGATTTCCCAATCTCAACCTTAACTCTTTGGCCTGGTTGGAACCTTTTTTACTCAGGAAGATTCCAGAAGCACGACCAGCTAGAACGCCTTTTTCATTGGCAATTGAATGAGCATGTCGGAGCAAAATCACTGTGGTCACTCAGCAAGGTTATCGGGATTTAGGAATAGACACTTGCTAGGGTCGGGGCATGCAATTGCGTCGCGCTGGCAAGAGTGGACTGATGCTCTCTCGTATTGGCCTCGGAACTATGACCTGGGGACGAGATACAGATGAACATGAAGCGGCCGATCAATGCAGAGCTTTTCTCGATGCGGGTGGAAACTTCATAGACACTGCAGCCGTTTACGGCGACGGTGATAGTGAAAGAGTTATTGGTGGATTAATTGGAACACTCTTCGAAAGAAATGATGTGGTTATCGCATCAAAGGCAGGGATTAGTTTCCCTCAAGGAATAAGAAAAGTTGATAACTCACGTTCAGCATTGATCGCACAACTTGACGCATCTTTGCAACGATTAAACACAGATTATTTGGATGTGTGGCAAGTTCATACGTGGGACCCTCAAACTCCTTTGGATGACACACTTTCAGCTTTAGATTACGCGTACACAAGTGGTAAAGCACGATACGTCGGAATATCCAATTTTTCTGGATGGCAGAGTGCTCACGCAATCACACGGCAAGAAGTAATCGCGAATAAAGCGCCTATTACTACAATCCAAAATGAATATTCACTGCTAAATCGAAGAGTAGAAGAAGACTTAATTGACGCAGTTGAAAAACTCAATGTTGGTTTCCTGGCATGGTCACCGCTCGGCCGTGGGGTACTCACCGGCAAGTACCGCAAAGGGATTCCTAGCGATTCTCGCGCAGCCACCCCTCACTTTGCTTCATTCGTTGAACCGTATCTCTCTGACAAACAAAACCAGATAGTTGAGGCAGTTTGTGTCGCAGCTGAAGGACTTGGTTATTCACCGCTAGAAGTGGCACTTGCATGGGTACGGGATTCAGCGCACGTTACAAGTGTAATTTTAGGCGCGCGTACTGGTGCACAATTACGTGGAGCTTTATCTAGTGAAGAAGTAACCCTTCCTGATGTTGTGCGCACTGCGCTCAACGAAGTTTCAAGAGTTTCTTAAAAAATCCTCAAGTACATCAACACCGAATTTAATTCCTTCAACTGGAACGCGTTCATCAACCCCGTGAAACAACGCCATGAAATCTAAGTCTGATGGTAATTTCAATGGTGAGAAACCGTAACCGGTGATCCCTAGTTCACTTAATGCCTTGTTATCTGTACCACCACTCATCAAATACGGAACGGGAATAGCTTCGGGGTCAAAAGCAAGGATTGATCGATTCATTGCTTCAACCAAAGAGCCTTCGAAATCGACTTCTAGCGCAATGTCGTGAGTGATAGTTTCTATTGAAATTTCAGGACCCACAACTTCTTGAATTGTTCGGTTTAGTTCATTCTCAAAACCAGGCAAGAAACGACCATCAACCACTGCGCTGGCAGATTGTGGAATCACGTTTGCTTTATAACCTGCTTCTAACATTGTTGGATTTGCAGTATTTTGCAACGTAGCTCCGATCATTCGAGCCATCGGACCAATTTCGGTTAACAACGGACGCAGATCCTTTTCGTCATACTTATTGCCAGTAACTTCAGCAATTTTTTTAAACAGTACCTTTACAGTCTTTGTATAACGCTGTGGCCATTCATAGGTTCCTAATTTGGCAACAGCCTCACTTAATTTGGTGATTGCATTCTCAGGATTCATCATTGAACCATGACCTGCGCGGCCAGTTGCACTCAGTTTCATCCAGTGAATGCCTTTTTGAGCGGCTTCGACAAAATACAGTCGCTTGCCACCAGAGACCGTTACTGAGAAACCACCAACCTCTGAAACTGCTTCGGTGCAGCCTACAAAAACTTCGGGATGTTGCGCCACCATCCATCGTGAACCAAAAAGCGAACCTGCTTCTTCATCTGCAAAGAAAGCTAGAACAATATTGCGAGGCGGACGAATTCCCTTTCGCGCCCACATTCGAACAATCGCAATGATCATCGCGTCCATATTTTTCATATCTACGGCGCCACGACCCCAAATCATTCCTTCTTTTATTTCAGCGCCAAACGGATCCATACTCCAATCTTGTGCATGCGCTGGAACTACATCTAAGTGCCCATGAACAACTAAACCCGGACGCTCTTGGTTAGTTCCTTTGATATGCGCAATCACGTTACATCTACCCGGAGCTGATTCATAAATCTTCGAATCAATACCAACTTCGCTTAGTAATTGAACAACCTTTGCGGCTACCGCTGACTCATCGCCTTTGCCATCACCATAATTAACACTTGGTATGCGGATTAAGCTTTGACAGATCGAAACCGCTTCTGCGTGTAACTCTTCGCGTTCAGCCGAAGTTAGTTGAATCGATGACATGTGCATAGTCTCTCTCAGAAAGTATGCTTTTGCTTCCTTCAAGACCCATTGCTATCGTTAGACCCCACTCGTCCGGGTGGCGGAATTGGCAGACGCGCTAGCTTGAGGTGTTAGTTCCCGCAAGGGATTAGGGGTTCAAGTCCCCTCTCGGACACAAAAATGTGAAACTATCAGCATCGTGAATCTCAGCGATGCATTGTCTCTAATTCGAGAGATACCTGACTTTCCACAACCAGGGATTCTGTTTTATGACGTAACTCCCCTCCTGGGCAATCCTGATGCCTTCGAGACAACCGTTATTGAGATGTCAGGGACACACCAAAACATAGATTACGTAGCGGGCATGGAAGCAAGAGGTTTTATTTTTGCCTCAGCATTAGCAATTCATCAGAGCATCGGGTTTATTCCGATCAGAAAATTTGGAAAATTACCGAGTGAAACCTTCTCCGAAAATTACGGTCTTGAATATGGGACAGATACTCTGGAAATTCATAAAGATTCATGCGCACCAGGAACAAAGGTGCTAATCGTTGATGATGTGCTGGCAACAGGTGGAACGGCTTGCGCAGCAATCAAATTGGTTCAAAGCGCTGGAGGCGAAGTAAGAGAGATTATTTTCCTCCTTGAAATCACGGCCCTTGAAGGAAGACAGAGAATTCTTAACGAATTCCCTTCTATGACAATTCGTTCCTTGAAAGCAACATAATGAGGAAAATAACAACCGCGAAAATACCTCAAATTCAGGGTTTAAGAGCCCTCGCTGCGTTACTGGTAACCCTCTTTCACGCCAAATGGATCAGTGGTGGTTTTATCGGTGTAGATATTTTCTATGTAATAAGTGGTTTCCTTATAACTGGATTACTGGTTAGAGAAATAGATCGAACTGGCACAATAAATTTTAAAGAATTCTATTCAAGGCGATTTAAGCGACTTCTTCCAACATCCTTTTTTGTACTTGCTATAACCGCAATTGTTGCTTGGTTGGTTATTCCGGGAACGATGAGAGCTTCACTTGGACGAGATGTTATTGCGGCAAGTTTATATGTCTCAAATTACTTGTTTGCCTGGTGGCAAGCGGATTATCAAAATTTAGATGCAACTCCCTCACCTGTTATTCACTACTGGTCACTTGCCGTTGAAGAGCAGTTTTACCTGGTCTGGCCCTTGCTGATCTTGCTCTTCTTTATGTTGGCTCGGTACTTCAAAAACAGGTTAGCGATCACCTATTCAATAGCTCTTGTAACTGCCATCTCATTCATTTTTTCCATTTATCAGACAGAAACATCCCCAATTTGGGCCTTTTACTCACTCCCTACTAGAGCATGGGAACTTGGACTTGGCGCGTTGCTAGTACTTGTTCCGCCGATTAAAACAAAAAAGTATGTAGGTTTGATTGGTTTTATTCTCATAGTTATCAGCGCCTTTATTTTTGATGAAAGCACCGCCTTCCCTGGCCTTAATGCAGCTCTGCCTGTGATCGGCACCGTTTTACTTATTGCAACAATTAATTCGTGGCCACCTTTCTTAAATGATGTAGCAAATAGTCGTCTGTTTCAGTGGTTGGGTGAAATTTCTTATCCCCTTTATTTGTGGCATTGGCCGTTACTAGTACTTCCAAGTACCTACCTTGCAAGACCATTAAGCGTTTTTGAGCGTTTAATTGCAATTATTGCAACTATCGTATTTGCCGACCTAACTCATCGGTTTGTCGAGGAACCGTATAGGCACAAGAAAATTTTGCCTATTCTCGTTTATAAGAGAACGGCCTATGTAACAGTTGTTTCTGTCTTGATGGGCACTTTGATCATGTTCACAAGTAGCGACAAAATTGATGTTACCGGCATAAACGGTGGGGTTTCCTTAGCTCAAATCAAGGCTCGACCCGCTGTTTATGACGATGGCTGTCACGCGAACTACGCCCAGATTAATTCAGGCACATGTGAATACGGTAAAACAGATTCTGACAAGGTGATGGTTCTTTATGGTGATTCACATGCAGCTCAGTGGTTTCCGGCACTACATGAAATCGCAAATAGATCAGGTTACAAGCTGATTTCGTTAACCAAATCAGCATGTCCTTCTGTCGAGGTTAAACGTAGAGACCAAGGTGGCTTCAAAGCTTCGCGATGCGAAAAGTGGCGGGAAAACACAACCAAGCGAATTAAAGAGATAAATCCAGATGTACTTATTATGAGTAGCTTTCAGTATTACGCTCAACCCCCACAGTATCCGAATAGAGTCAAGTGGTGGAATGACGGACAACTTCAATTGCTAAAGGATGTGAAAAATTCGGCGAAACTTTTGATTTATGTAACAGATACCCCGCATCCAATACGTGATATTCCAGCTTGCCTAGCTAATTATTCGATATCTGAATGCAACACTTCGGAGCGAAGCAAAAATCTGTCGATCTCGGGATTTAACATAATTAATCCAAACCCGTGGCTTTGTTCCAATGTATGCCCTGCGGTAAAAGATGGAATAGTTACCTACAGGGATGCATCGCACATTTCTGTCGACATGGCCATCGCTCTGATACCTAAATTAGAGCAAGGACTACGAGATCAAGGCGTAGATATCTAAATCAGGTGTGGCAATAACCTGCTTAAAGCATGAAGCGGTGGCAGGATAAGCCCGTGGCCGAATTAATCTATTACTGCGGAACGATGGACAGTGGAAAATCAACACTTGCTCTTCAAACGGCACATAATCACCAAAGTCGCGGTCGAACAGGCTTGATCTTCACTTCTCAAGATCGTGCGGGTTCAGGAATTATCTCTTCGCGTCTTGGTTTACAGAGCCCAGCCATCGAAGTGTCAACAGATTTAGATCTACACAAATACGTGGTGGATAAATTATCGCAAGGCTCAAGAATTGATTACATTATTTGCGACGAAGCGCAGTTTTATTTACCTGAACAGATTGAGCAACTTGCAAAAATTGTTGATGGGTTGGGCATTGAGGTGTACGCCTTTGGAATTCTGGCTGATTTTCGAACTAAATTATTTCCAGGTTCGGCTCGACTTGTTGAATTAGCAGATCGAGTAAATACTCTGCAGGTAGAAGCTTTGTGTTGGTGTGGAGCGCGCGCAACCCATAATGCCCGCACAGTTGACGGGACAATGGTCACTCAAGGAGAACAAGTGGTTGTGGGTGATGTAGCTCCCGGCCAGGAAGTTGCATACGAAGTACTCTGCAGACGTCATCACATGAGAGAAGTAACAGCAAGATCATCAAAAGCGGCACACGTTTCAACTGAACCACTTCCATTTAATCAAAAAGGATAATAATGAAATCACGCGGATTAGCTGTAGATAGCGCAACATCACCACTAAAAACATTCGAATTTGATCGCCGCGATGTTGGTGCCAATGATGTTGCTTTGGATGTTAAGTACACCGGAATCTGTCACTCTGATATTCATACCGCTCGTGGTGAATGGGGATCTGTTTACTATCCATTAGTACCTGGCCATGAAATAGCAGGCGCAGTAACAGCAGTTGGCACCTCAGTATCTAAATTTAAAGTGGGTGACCTAATTGGCGTTGGGGTTTTCGTCGACTCTTGCCGTTCATGTGAAAACTGCCAAAAAGGCTTGCAGCAATACTGCTTGGAAGGAATGACTGGTACATACAACAGTCTCGAACGAAGTGGTGGAGCTCAAACACGTGGTGGATATTCAAATAACTTTGTAATAAACGAGGACTATGCAGTTCATATTCCATCAAATCTTGCTCTCGAAGGAGTAGCACCTCTTCTGTGTGCTGGAATTACTCTTTACTCGCCGATCAAACATTTTAATGTTGGTCCCGCATCAAAAGTTGCCGTTATGGGTCTGGGTGGTTTGGGACACATGGGAGTTAAGTTCGCTGTAGCTATGGGGGCTGAAGTTACGGTTCTTTCTCACTCCCCCGATAAAGAATCAGATGCGTTAAAAATGGGTGCACATCACTTTGTTTGCACAAAGGAAGCAGGAGCACTTGCCGGTTTGAAAAAAACTTTTGATCTCGTGCTCAACACTGTCAGTGCCGAACTAGACATAAATGAATACATACAAACTCTAAAGCTCGATGGAACTCTCGTCATAATTGGTTTACCTGGAAAACCTTACGCTGTGCACGCGGGGGTTATGCTCGACGGAAGACGTTCGATCACTGGATCCATGATTGGTGGGGTCTCAGAATTGCAAGAAATGTTAAATTTCTGTGGAGACAAGAACATTGTCAGCGATGTTGAAGTAATTAATGCTGATTATGCAAATACGGCATACGATCGAACTGTTGCAAGTGATGTCAAGTACAGATTTGTAATTGACGCAACCAGTTTTTAGTTCACAAAACTGTTTAAGACATACACGAAGACTGGAGCCACTGCCAAAGCTGGCAATAGGTTTCCTACAGCCACTTCTTTAATTCGCAATAATCTCAACCCAATTGAAAGAAGCATTAATCCGCCAACTATTGTCATCGCATCTATTTGATACTGCGCCAAAACACTTCCTAGAAGTAATCCAATGAGTGTCCAAATACCCTGATAAATACCAACTGGTATAGCAGAGACTGCAACACCCCAACCCAAAGATGCCGCAAACGCAATTGCTGCGAAAAAGTCGAGAATTGCTTTTAGTGATAATTGATCAATCCCAGTACCCATACCATCGCTGATACTGCCAAGGATTGCCAGCGGTCCGATAACGAACAAAAGGGATGAAGAAACAAAGCCCTCAACAAAACTGCTTTCTTTATGTGCACCAAACTTCTTTCGAAGGTTCTCTCCTAAAGCTTCCAGGCGGATTTCGAGTTTTAATGCAGAACCGATGATTCCTCCGATCAGCAAGGAACCAAGAATGCTAAGAAGCGTCCAGCCTTTCGGCAGTGATTGGGAATAATCAGAACTAAACATTGGAATCACTGCTCCAGCGGCAGCCAGGATTGTTATCAAACCCAAGATGTCTGTTATTAATTCACGTGTTTTAAGATTTAACCGCGAACCCGCAAGAACACCGACGGCAGCGCCAGCAATAATGGAGAGAACGTTAATCAAAGTTCCTAGTCCAATTATCACGTTAATCTCCTCATCGTTAAATTGTATCCCTTAGACTGCCGATATGAGTTCAGGTGCAAGGAAGAATCCACTTTCAGAATTTCTACGTCCGCACAGAACAATCCCCAAAACGTCATGGGCAGCTAAACATCGTTGGGACTTATCATTTTCGCGAACTTCAATACTCTTTTTTGGATTGTTTATTTTCGGCTTAGGTGATTCACTGCTGGTTCAAAGCAACACTGGTAATGCGCCGTGGACAGTTTTGGCTCAAGGTGTTGCAGGCAAATTAGATATCTCAATTGGAATCTCAACTTTTGCTATTAGCACCCTTGTTCTTCTTCTATGGATTCCACTGCGTGAGAAACCTGGATTCGGAACTCTTTCTAACATCGTGATAATCGCTGGGGCAATTCAGATTGGTGTAAATATATTTCCGCTTGCTAATAATTTTTTTGTTGGAATCGCTATGGACCTTCTCGGAATCGCCATGGTTGGAATCGGATCAGCGCTCTACATCACCTGCGCGCTCGGTCCTGGTCCGCGTGATGGATTAATGACTGCTATCCACAATCGAACTGGAGTCCGTGTTGGTCGTGTTCGACTCGGCATTGAAGGTTCTGTTTTGGTACTGGGAAGCCTGCTAGGAGGCACCGTTGGCCTCGGTACGGCTCTCTTCGCTCTCTTCATCGGTCAATCAATTGCTATATCTCTCGGTGTTGTCTCCCGAATTACCAACAAGTAACAGATAGTCTTACCAAATCTTCCTCCGGTCTGTGAGCCGTCATTTCACACGGGGTCGCAAACACCCCCGTTAACAAAATCAGGAAGGTCAGTCATGCTCGATAAATACTTCAAAATAACTCAACGTGGTTCAACTCTCGGTCGAGAAATTCGAGGCGGAGTAGTTACATTCTTCACGATGGCTTACATCGTGGCGCTAAATCCACTTATTCTCGCAACAACAGATGGAACCGGAGCTTTCATTGGTGGCGGCGATAGAACTAACGCCATCATTATTGTCGCTGCCGGTACAGCGCTCATTGCTGGTTTGCTAACAATGCTCATGGGAGCGGTTGCAAACTTTCCGCTCGCTCTAGCAACAGGGCTTGGACTTAATACTTTCGTCGCGGTTTCAATTGCCAAGAACGCTACATGGGCTCAAGCTATGGGCCTTGTACTTCTTGAAGGCATTGTGATTCTGATCTTGGTTCTTACGGGATTTAGAATTGCTGTGTTTAAGGCAATTCCAACCGCACTAAAGGTTGCGATATCAGTAGGTATCGGATTATTTATCGCGCTTATCGGACTTGTAGATAGTGGTTTCGTACGACGCACTCCAAATATGGTCTGGGGAAGCGAAAACTCTAAGCCATCTGCAGTTCCTCTAGAACTCGGAGATGGTGGTCAGTTAGTTGGTTGGCCAATCGTTGTATTCACCGTTGGTTTATTACTAACAATCATCCTTATGGTGAAGAAGATCAAAGGTTCAATCCTTATCGGAATTATCACTTCAACAATCCTTGCAGTTATTGTTGAAGCTCAGTTCAAAGTTGGCAACAGCTTCATCAGTCCAACAGAATCAAACTCACGCGGTTGGGGATTAAATACTCCAGCTCTCCCAAAGGGTGCTGATGGTTCACTTAACTTCACTGATACCCCACGCTTTGACACACTTGGCTTGGGATTCGATGACATTTTCGGTGCTTTCTCCAACCCAAAGACTGGTTTTCTAGCCGCTCTTCTCTTGGTCTTTACTCTTTTGTTAGCTGACTTCTTTGACACTATGGGAACGATGACAGCAATTGGTAACCAAGCAGGGTTAACAGACTCCAAGGGCAACGTTGAAGGCGCTAACAGAATCCTCATCGTTGACTCAATTGCAGCAGCAACAGGAGGCGCAGCTGGTATTTCTTCTAATACAAGCTACATCGAGTCAGCAACAGGTGTAGGAGAAGGTGCTCGCACAGGCTTGGCATCGATTGTTACAGGAATACTCTTCTTGCTAACAACTTTCCTTGCGCCATTGGTTGCAGTCATTCCTTACGAAGCAGCTACTCCCGCGTTAATCATCGTAGGTTTCTTGATGATGTCACAAGTGAAAAACATCGAATGGGACGATCTTGGTATCGGACTTCCTGCGTTTCTCACAATCATCTTGATGCCATTTACCTACAACATCTCTGTCGGTATTGGTGCAGGATTCGTCTCGCACGTACTTATCCGATTGGTCCAAGGTCGTCGTAAAGAAGTACATCCACTTCTTTATCTTGTAAGCGGACTATTTATGGTCTACTTCTTATCTTCTCCAATAAACTCCTGGATCGGATAACTAGAACCGTATAAAAACTAGCGCGGAGCTGAATAAGCTCCGCGCTAGTTTTTTGTCCATTCGATTGTTTTTTTGTTTTCGGATTGAAGTATTTTATTAGTTGCAGAAAAAGGTTTGCTGCCAAAGAAACCTCTGTAGGCCGACAGCGGGCTTGGATGAACGCTCATTATTCTTTTATCGTCTGGGAAATATTTTGATAGTTCTTGCGCTTGGTTCCCCCAGAATATCCCTACTACTCCTGCCAGCCCCAACACTTTTGCAACTTCATTTGTAAATTCAAACCAGAGTGGGTTCACTCGTTTTGTTTCCAGATTCAGAGTTAGTCCTCTGTTTAGCAGCATGACGCCTTGATCCTGTAAATAGGTTAAATCTCCGTTGACCGGCGCTACTCCCCCAACATCATTTACTATTTCAGAGAAAATATTGCGGAGAGACGCGGGAATCTTATGAACGCTATCTCTAACGCTAAACGCAAGTCCCATAGCGTTTTGCACATTGGGATAGGGATCTTGCCCAAATATCACAACGGAAACACTTTCAGGGTCACATTCAAAAGCTTTGAGTATCAAATTTTTTTCTGGCACGCTTTTGGAGAAGTCAATATCCTCTTCAAGTTTGTCCAGTATCTCTACGGCTGTCGGAAGTAATTGTTTCCAACGAACGTCTAGATAATCACTAAGCACGGGCAAAGAATCGTGAACTTTCATGCACCACCGCTATGGGCAATCCAAAAACCGCGCTTACATGCTCTGTAGTCACGACTGATTCAACAGGGCCGCTCACTGCAATCTTTCCGTCTTTGAGTAAAATCGCATGAGTTGTTCCAACTGGAATTTCTTCGATGTGGTGTGTGACTAACACGCTGGCGGGAGCTGTTGGATCCTCTGAGAATTGGGCGAAGCGCCTAAGCAAATCTTCTCGACCTCCGACATCAAGTCCTGCAGCTGGTTCATCTAACAAAATCAACTCGGGATCTGCCATTAATGCCCTCGAAATTAATACACGCTTTTTCTCGCCTGAACTGAGTGTTGAAAAACGTCGATCACCTAATTCGCGAACCCCGAAGGTAGTTAAAAGTGCAACTGCTCTTGATTCATCCCATAAATCATAAGCCTCTTTCCAGCGCCCTATGATTGCGTATGCAGCTGTTAAAACAACGTCTTTAACTAACTCATCACTTTCGACCATAGCCTCGAGTGAAGGCGAAGCTAATCCGATTCGTGTTCGTAGTTCTGATAGATCTACTCGTCCTACTTGTTGATCTAGAAGTTGCGCTGATCCTTTTGTGGGAAAAATTCGTGCAGCTAGCACTCCTAACAGAGTTGATTTTCCAGCACCATTTGGACCAAGCACAACCCATCGTTCTCCTGCGGCGATTCGAAATGAAACAGGTCCCAAAATCTGCTTACCGTCACGAACAACGCTTACCGCCTCGAGTGATAAAACATTTTGGGAACTCATAGAGCAAAAAGATAGCGTGTAACAGCCAATTGCGAGCGTATCCAAGCGTGATTTTGCGGATCTAATTGACGATAACCTACGTTCATGAACGCACGTGGTGAAGAAAATGAGCGATACACAGGTTTGCTCCTCTTATCCGGAGAAGACGCCCCGGGAATTACGTCATCACTATTTTCAACTCTTGAACCATTTTCAATCACTATTCTAGATATTGAACAGTTAATCACTAGATCTCGATTGATTCTGACTGTTCTAATCGAGCTCGACCCAGCCCACGGACAGGCTATCGAAGATGACCTTAATCAAATCGCTATGAAACTAGGCGTTGATATTGCGATGTCTTTTGGCGTGCAATCCTTAGAATCTACTCAAGAAAAACCAGGGTTATTTTCCTTCCGAGTATCTTCAGAAAAAATTACACCTGGATTAATTGCCGAGTTCGCAAAGGATATTGTGAGCAATGGTGGCAACATAGAACGAGTACGTCGCTTAGAAACGGATCCTAGAACAGTGGTGGAATTTCAAGTTTCAGGTGCTAACACAGAAAAACTTGCAGACGGACTGAAGAATTGTGCAGATAACCTAGGCGCAGATTTACAACTTATTGAAAAAGGTTAAAGCCTGCAGGCATGTATGTCGGTGACAAGAATTCCTCTTGCGCCTACGTTCCACAATTCATCCATCACACGGTTCGTGTCTTTTCGCAACACCATAGCTCTCACAGCAACCCAATCTATATTTTGCAATGGGGAAATAGTTGGTGACTCTAAACCTGGAGTTATGGAACAAGCAGCATCAACTTTATCTTTAGGAATGTCGTAATCCATCAAAACATACAAACGAGCAGTAATCACACCTTGTAGACGACGGAGCAATATTTGAAGAGCTGGGTTATTGACTTCAGTTTCTCGAGAAATCAAGATAGCTTCACTGATCAGAATGGGATCTGCGAATATCTCCAAGCCCGCCTGACGCAATGTATTTCCTGTGCTCACAACATCTGCAATTAAGTCCGCCACCCCTAGACGAACACTGCTTTCAACAGCTCCGTCCAATCTGACAACCGTTGATTTGATCCCTAAAGATTTCAAGTGTGCACTTACTAAACCCGGATAAGCACTTGCCACTCTCTTGCCTTCTATGTCCTTAAGGTTCCAGTTTTTTCCACTAGGTGCGGCAAATCGAAAGGTGGATCCGCCGTAACCTAAGGACAACACTTCTGTTGCTTTTGCTTCTGAATCGATAAGAAGATCTCGTCCGGTAATTCCTGCTTCTAATTCTCCAGAACCGACATAGAGAGCTATATCTCTAGGACGTAGATAGTAAAACTCAACTTGGTTTTGAATATCGACTAGAACAAGATCGCGACTATCGGTGCGCTGTTTATAACCCGCTTCCTTCAAAACCGCAATCGAATCCTCGGCCAATGAACCCTTATTTGGAATCGCTACTCTCAACATTGTTTGCTCCTATAGGTTCTTGTAAATATCTTGAAGGGTCAAACCACGGGCCAGCATTAATGTTTGAAGGTGATAGATCAATTGGCTAATCTCAATTGCTAGAGCTTCATTGTCTTCATGTTCAGCGGCCATCCATACTTCGCCAGCTTCTTCAATGATTTTTTTTCCGATGCTATGTAAACCAGCATCAAGGGCTTTTACCGTCCCTGAACCATCGGGTCGAGTTAACGCAATATTCTCTAATTCACTCCACAGCGACTCGAAAGACTTCATGAGAATAGTTTACTAGAAAAGCACCTTCTGATTCTTGCCAATAAAACGATTCGAACCTGCAAAACCTTATCGAATCGGATTGGGCAATGTTTGTTCAGCAAGGGCGCGCAAAACGTTAATCATTGATGCAGGATCATCAGCCTTATACACGGCGCTCCCTGCTACGAACGTGTCAGCTCCGGCAGCCCGAGCTATTTCAATCGTATCTTTGGAAATTCCACCATCTACCTGCAACCAAATAGGACGATTACCTATAAGTTGACGTGTTTTTGAAACCTTTTCCATCATGTCAGGTTTGAATGATTGTCCACCAAAACCAGGTTCGACGGTCATTATTAAAAACATATCCACTTCATCAAGATGATCTATGTACTTTTCAATATGGCTAGAGGGCTTAAGCGCCAAACTTGCTCGTGCACCATTAGATTTGATGTTCTTGATTGTGTTCTTGATATCTGATGTGGACTCAACGTGCACTGAAACGCTAGAACATCCAGCTTCTGCATAACGTGGGCCCTGTGCATCACTATCAATGACCATCAGATGCGCGTCAACTGGGATGGAAGAACCAGAGATAATCGTCTTCGCTTCTTCCCAAGTAAAAGAAGTATTGGGAGCGAACTTTCCATCAAGAATATCTAAGTGAAGAAAATCAGATACTTTTGCTACTCTTTCAATTTCGGACAAGATATTTGAATGATCAGCATTTAAAATGCTTGGATGTATTCGAACATTGCTTTTCATGGGCAAATTCTATTTCTTCTTTCGCATAAGACTAAGAAACATCGCGTCCGTGTTGTGTCGGTGTGTCCACAAAGTCATGCTTGACCTATCAACGCCTGATGCGCGAAGGTCAGGGTGCAAGAATGGCGAAACATCAACGACTTCCATTTCAGGGTGGCGCTTGAGTGTTTCAGAGATTGCAATGCGAGTTTCGGATAGATGTGGGCTGCATGTTGCATAACCAAATATACCGCCTGGGTCCAGAACGCTTATGGCCGCATCAATAATCTCTGACTGCAAAACAACAAGTGATTTTAAATCAGCAACCGTTCTGCGCCATCTAACTTCAGGTCGTCGTCGTAAAGCACCTAATCCGGTACATGGAACATCTGCGAGAATGGCACCATATTTTTTTCCTGTTGATGCAATTTCTCGTGCATCACTAGTTGTAACGATTGCTCCTTGAACAACTTGGCGAACTAATTTCGATCTAACTTCTGAGATTTCATTAGCCACAAAAGATATGCCTTTATTCTTGGCTATCGCTGACAGAAGCGCGGCTTTACCGCCTGGTCCTGCACATAAATCCAACCAACTATTTTGATTTATAGACGCTTGCGCAAATACATCTGCAACAAGTTGTGAACCCTCATCCTGAACTCCGGCAGCTCGGGAAATAACTAAATCTAGTGAAGCAGGTGATCCATCAAAAACAGCGCCATAGGAAGAGTAATGAGTCGGTACTGCTCCAACTTCAACGAGATCCTGTTGGGTACTCAATCCGGGCCAAGAAACCAAAGTTGGTCGAGGAGCATTATTGTTTGCAATCAGTAAGCGTTCTACTTCTTGTAAGTCACCTAACTGATCCATATAGGCGCTGATAATCCACTGAGGATGAGAGTGCAATACTTCAAGTCTCTCAAAATCATCCTTTATTAGAGAAATCTCGGTTACATATTGATCTAGTGATTTTTGACTAATTTCTCGCAAGATTGCATTGAGAAAAGATGCCTTAGATTCACCTAACACTTTGCGCCCGAGTTCAACAGTTGCTGAAACTGCCGCATGTGTTGGCACACGCATTTCAAACAATTGGTGTGCTCCTAAACGAGCTACATCAACTAATGCAGGATCTACGTCTGACCAAGGTCGATCACTTGCTTGACCAAGTATCCAATCGTGTCTACCTTGCATGCGCAATGTTCCATATACCAACTCTGTAACGAATGCTCTGTCTCGTTCATCTAAAGATGATTGCGATAAAGCTTTAGGCAATAAGAGATTTGAATAACCTGCGTTGCGATTGACTTCATGCAAAACGTCAAAAGCCATTAAACGAGAAGCATCGGGACGTGGAGCCTTAAAATTTCTTCCCGTTGAATTACTCAAAAACGTCTCCGTTGGTAACTCGCGTTCCATTTAACCAATCAGTTGTCGCCATTTCCTTCTTGCCCGCCGGCGTTATTCTTAGGATTTCAACAGGGGCATCTAAGGTTCCAACAATCAACTTCTTTCCATCGACTAGAACCTCACCTGGTTTCAATGTCGTCGAAACCGAAATAAGGCCCACTTCGGAAATCTTTATGTTGGTGCCTCGATAAGTGGTCCACGCTCCGGGCGATGGAGAAAAAGCCCTTACTGAATTGCGAATGAAATTCGCATTCATGCTCCAGTCAATACGAGCCTCCTGCTTGGAAATCTTTGGAGCTAAACTTATTGAATCATTACTTTGGGGTTGAGGCTGCACTCCGCTTTCTATATCTGCCAAAACATTCGGAAAAGCTTTTGCACCTAAATCTGCGAGATCGTGTAATACATCCGAAGCTGCAGCGTTGGGAGGAATCTCATATCTTTGCTGACAATAAATCGGGCCAGTATCTAAGTTTGCATCTATTTTAAATAATGAAATACCTGTTGTTGTCTCACCATTTTGAATCGCTCTTTGCACGGGAGCCGCTCCCCTATAGGAAGGCAATAAGGAGAAGTGCAGATTTATGAAACCGAACTTAGGAATCGAAAGAAGATCTTGATTAAGGATTCGACCGTAGGCAATGGCAATAACCAGATCGGTGTTTTCAAATGCTTTACGCAACTCTTCTTCAGTACTTGGTTTGAGAAGATGAATCCCATTGGAATCCGCCCATGATGCGATTGGTGATTGCGTGAGCACTTTCCCGCGACCTACGCGCGAATCAGGTGTTGTAACAACACGCAATAAATCGTGATCGGAGTTCTTAAGCCATTTAAGAGTTGGGATTGCTACATCTGCCGTAGCAGCCACCACTACGCGCACTAGAGTCCTTTACCGAAAGGACTGTGAGGAGAAACTTTAATGATTGGCGCACTTCCCTTTGTCAGGGCATCTGTGAACCAATCTGAATCTCGAATATCTTTCATGGCAGTTTTGCGTGTTTGCTCATCAAGTCGATCAATAAATACGATTCCATTAATATGATCAGTTTCATGTTGAATAGCTCGTGCCAATAACTCAGAACCTTCTACAGTTATGGGTTCCCCATGCATGTTCCAACCCTTAGCTACAACACGCATGGCGCGCCGTGTTGGGTATGACAATGATGGAAAAGAAAGGCAACCTTCTTCGCCATCTTGTATCTCGTCACTGAGATCCAAAGAAGGATTGATGAGATGACCTAATTGTTCATCTACATCCCAAACGAAAACTCTCAGTGGAACTCCTATTTGTGGAGCGGCCAGACCAGCTCCGGGGGCAGCAACCATTGTGTCCGTTAAATCTTGGACCAATTTTCGGAGTTCTTTATCGAAGTCAACTACAGGAGCTGCTGGAGTTGTAAGAACTGGATCTCCAAATAGTCGAATCTCTTGTACGGACATGGGATGAAGTCTACCAATTTTGTTAACCCAAAAGAGCGTATGGATCGATAGTTATGCTCATAGGACTTTTCTTAGACACACTTCTTTTGCGAGAAAGTACGTGGAGAAAATCCACCAGCAAGCCACGGCTATTTTTTGGAACACTTATAAGGATTCTCGCATCATCTCTGGAATCAATTTCACTTAAATATACCTTTGACGTTTCAGGCAAGCGCCCATCCTTAATGCTCTTTAAAATACCGTTCTTTAACATAACGCCTTCAGATACAGGTACCTTCACGATGGCCGTTGTTGTAAAGGGAGGCAAATCTGCTTCCATGCTTTCGCGGAGTATCTTCTTGATTAAGAGACTCGGACTCCATCGTGAAATTGCTGAAACGACTGGATGGAAAGAGTCTAAAACAAAAAAGACGCTTCCAGTTTTTCTCACACGTGATGTCGCCTCAAAGAAAGTTTCGTAAACCATTTCTTCATGTGTCGATAAGGCGCTAGAAAAAAACCTTTGGCCCTCAAGAATTACGACGGATGCGTAACCGTCCATTGCTCCGGGTATCGATCCCGCAGTTGCAATAACAATCTTTGTTCTCTCGGAAACCTCTTCCAATATGTTTGGGGCACTGGATATCTGAATATTTGTATTGGGAAAAGCTCGTCCAATCTCTTCATGAAATCTCTCAATACCTCGCGCAGCCGCATACTTAGTAGTGCCTGAACACCATGTGCATTTCCAATCCTTTACTTCTTTGGAACATATAGAGCAGGCGGGATCAGCGTTTTGACTTCTCAAAAATAATCTTGCTCCACAGTCACATAAAGATAAATTCTTACACTTCGCGCATAGAAGAGCATTTGCGTAACCTTTTCGAGGCACTAGGAAGAGTACTTTTCCTTGGGACAATGCTTTGCGAATCTCTGAAATCAGGCGGCCAGGAAGAAGTTCTCCTTTTTCTTGAGGGAAAGCTAAAGTTCTAATGTTCTGCTTGTGCCCTAGAAATCTCACTTGCCTTTCTTCAATTAGATAAGCCATTTCCGCAGAAGGTACATATCCCGTAAAAAAGACATTGCTCAATTCAATGGCTGCGCGGAGTTTTACGCTATCTCGCACATTCCAAAAAGGATGTTTCTGTTCAAAATACTGCTCAGATTTTTCAAAGCCCACAATGATCGAACTCAAATCATTAATAGGAGCAAAGAGCGCACTTCGTGTACCGACAACTAGTGAGTGATCGGAAATTGCAGCCTTGAGATAATTGGCGTATCGATCACCTCGAGATAAAGATGAATCCAATCTAATGATTGGAATTTCACTTTTCATACTTAGAAGTACGGTCTGCACACGTGCAACATCTTTAACATCTGGCAATAACAATAGAACTGACCCATGTTTTGACTGGGCGATAGCAAGATTAGCCAGCTCAACATACGGCGAAACATGTGGACTATGCATCACATATGAGAGCTGGATATTCTTCGACTTTTTTTGCTTATTTGTAGCTGCAGAAAAATCCTGTACGGGAAAGTTTCTCTCAACCGAGGCTACTCGAGGTGGAATTCCAGAATTGATCAATGAGTACGGATCGCTCGCCCAATACTTAGCCATCTCCAAGTAAAAATCTATAGTTCTCGAATTCGCAACGGGAATGTCTCCGAGCAAGGACTCAATTATCTTGAGATTACCCACATGCTGATTTGTAGTTGTTAACTCAACAACTATTGCTTCGCAGCTACGTGAATTAAATGGAACTTTGAGACGAGATCCAATCTTAATTCTTTCCAACAAATCGTTAGGTATGCGATATGAATACAAACTATCTAAATGAGAGACGCCCGAATCAACCCAGACATTTGCTACATTGGGTGAATCAGCTTTAGGTTCTGCGCGAAACGACTCTCGTTTTAAACGAAGCGGTTTAACGCTTTGCATAGTCGTCAGGATTTATTTAACGGCAGCGCGCAAAGCGTCCACGCGGCTAGTTGACTCCCACGTAAACTCTTTTAACTCACGACCGAAGTGACCATAGGCACTGGTCTTAGAGTAAATTGGACGCAGCAAATCTAAATCTCTGATGATTGCAGCTGGTCGTAAATCAAAAACTTGAAGAACAGCGTCTTGAATTTTGTTTACCGGCACGTTCTCAGTTCCAAAAGTTTCAACAAACAAGCCAACGGGTTGTGCTTTACCAATTGCATACGCCACTTGTACTTCACAGCGACGAGCAAAGCCTGCGGCCACCACGTTCTTAGCCACCCAGCGCATTGCATACGCTGCGGAACGATCTACCTTAGAAGGATCTTTCCCACTGAAAGCTCCGCCACCATGGCGGGCCATTCCACCGTAGGTATCAACAATGATTTTGCGACCGGTCAAACCCGCATCGCCCATAGGGCCACCAATTACGAATCTACCTGTTGGATTAATCAATACTCGTAAATCATTCTTTGGTAAATCAATCTTTGACAGAATTGGGTTAATAACCTGTTCGATAATTTCAGGAGTTAGTTTTTTTTCTACTGAAACTTCTTCGCTATGTTGGGAGGAAATAACAACTGTATTTAGTGCAACAGCTTTATCGCCCTCGTACTCAATAGTTACTTGAGTTTTACCATCTGGACGAAGATACGGTAGCGCGCCTGACTTACGTACCTTGGACAATTGCGCCGCTAATTCGTGTGCCAACCAAATAGGAAGTGGCATTAACTCCTTTGTATCATCACAGGCATAACCAAACATTAAGCCTTGATCCCCAGCTCCTTGTAAGTCCAAAGGATCGGCAGAGGAAGCAACGCGATTTTCGTAGGCATCATCTACACCTTGAGCAATATCTTGTGATTGCTGGCCAATTGAAACTGACACACCACAGGAATTGCCATCAAATCCTTTTGCTGAAGAGTCATACCCAATCTTTAAAACTGTTTCGCGGATTATGCCAGTTACATCTGCATACGCATCTGTTGTGACTTCACCTGCAACATGTACTTGACCAGTGGTAATAAGTGTTTCCACAGCAACTCTGGATTTTTTATCTTGATCGATAAGTGAGTCGAGTATCGCATCTGAAATCTGGTCGGCAATCTTGTCTGGGTGACCTTCGGTCACGGATTCTGAAGTGAATAGTCTCTTAGCCATTGGCATAACCTAACCTAGAAACAACCTTATCGAGAATATATCGAGCTACTTTTGCCTTGGAAGTTTGCTCAATATAGATGCTCTCGCCCTCGGCACTCATTAAATAACCAGCACTTTCATCGGAGGCAAAAACCGCACCGTGTGAAACATCGTTTACATAGATTAAATCTAGCTTTTTGGCTTGCAGCTTTGCTCGGCCCATCTCTTCAAGATTTGAAGTTTCGGCAGCAAAACCAACGATTACTTGCGAATCTTTTGCATCTTCGCTTAACTTCTTGAGAATATCTAGATTTGATACCAGTTCGATTTTTTGTAAATCATTTTTCTTGATTTTCTCCTTTGCAACCGTTGTAGGTCTAGCATCAGAAACCGCCGCCGACATGATCAATACATCGCAATCATGAATATTGGCTTGTAAAGCAATCTGCATCTGCTCTGCGCTTTCAACTCTTACAGTATGAATTCCAGCGATGTCAGGAATGTTCGAATTGGCCAGTACAAGCGTCACCTCGGCGCCGCGGTTACGAGCTTCTATTGCCAGTGCTTCGCCTTGTTTTCCAGAACTACGATTTCCGATGTATCGAACCGGATCAATGGGTTCCCTAGTCCCACCAGCGGAAATCAAAATCTTCTTTCCCAATAAATCCTGAGTAGAACCGATGTGATCTAAAAACGCTGCAATGATTTCAGATGTTTCAGGAAATCTACCTACTCCGGAATCGTTGCCTGTTAATCGTCCAGTTGCTGGTTGCATAACTGCGAATCCTCGTGACTTAAGTATTTCAACGTTCGCTTGTGTAGTCGGATTGAGCCACATTTGTGGGTGCATAGCTGGCACTAAGAATTTTGGCTTCGAGGTAGCCGAAACTACATTCGTCAGCAGGTCATCTGCCCTGCCTTGAACTAATCGTGCGAGTAGATCAGCCGTTGTTGGTGCGATGATTATTGCTTCAGCACTATCAGCAAGTGAAACATGGTTAACTTTTTCTACTTCTTCCCACACTTGCGTGTTCACGCTCTTGCCGGAAAGTGCTTCCCATGTGGCCGTTCCAACAAAATTTAGACTAGAGGGTGTTGGAACAACTGTTATTGAGAAGTTTAAATCTTGAAGTCGACGTAGTAAGTCACAGGATTTATATGCTGCGATTCCCCCACCAACTCCGAGAATAATCTCTCGCTTGGTACCGCTCATAAGTTTGAGTTAAGCGGTTGGTTCGAGATTTTCGATTGTTAGGAGACCCTCATTGATTTCACGAAGTGCAATTGAAAGAGGCTTTTCATGAACGTGAGTTTCTACAAGTGGGCCAACATATTCTAAGAGGCCTTCACCCAATTGTGAGTAGTAAGCATTGATCTGACGTGCGCGCTTAGCAGCGTAAAGCACAAGGCTATATTTTGAACCGCTCTTATCTAGCAATTCATCAATAGGTGGATTTGTGATTCCGTCCATTGTTTAACTCCTTATATGGTGCGTTGCCGCGCAATGAGCCCTAACGAGCAGACGCTAAGGATAACAGTTTCTGAACGACGTTCTCGACCTGGTCATTTACGAGGCAATGATCGAAAAAGGAGGCTGCGGCAAGCTCTTCTTGGGCGAGAGCCAATCTCTCAGCCCGTCTCTGCTCAGAATCTGTTGCTCGCCTTTCTAACCGCGAAACCAGTTCTTCCCACGATGGTGGCTCAAGAAAAACAAGAATAGCTTCAGGTGAGTATGCCTTCACTTGCTTGGCACCTTCTATTTCAATCTCCAACAAAACATTGGCACCACTTGATAGAACTTTTTCTACGGCTTCGCGCGGAGTTCCGTATCTGGCACCTGCAAAATGAGCCCACTCCAAAAAATGATTCCGAGAGATCTCATCATCGAATTCTTCATCCGTTAAAAAGAAATAATCGACGCCATTTTTCTCGTTAGGACGAGGTTTACGTGTTGTAGACGAGACGCTCACCCAAAAAGTTTTGTTCTTGCGGATATAGGCAGCAATAGTGCTTTTACCCACACCACCAGGACCCGAAAGAACAATTAATTTTCCGCGTTTGCTACTTGGGTCCAGCTCTGCAATTAAGGCGGCTATTTGATGTTTACCCAATCCTTGTAGACGTCTTGTCGGTGAGATGCTTAAGCGTTCCATTAGTGCACTTGCACGTACTTTCCCAACGCCAGTAATTGATGCCAATAAATCCGCCACCCGCATCTTGGCAACAATCGAATCACTTTCTGACTCTTTGAAGACTTCGGCGAGTGATAATTCACCAGCCTTAATTCTATTTTTTACTGCCGCGCGTACTTGTCTCGAATGTTTAGCTTTCAGCAGCGCTGCATTTCGCTCTTCAGTGCTTAACTGTGGAGGCAATCCCATGCGACCAATCTAGTGCAAAAAATAGAATTTAAGAATTTAAGATTTCCGATGCTATATCGCGGGCCCGCTTTCGTATTTCTGTGCCGGTAGGTTCCCAAGCATTAGTGATTGGTCTGCCTATAACAACGTAATTAGCTCCTGCTGCAATAGCAGCAGAGGGTGTCATGGTTCTAGCTTGATCATCTGTGCCTGCCATCGAAGCTGGGCGAACACCTGGTGTAATAATTATGGTTTCATTACCAATTACTTGACGAATCCTGGCGGTTTCCAACGGTGAACACACAATTGCTCGCGCCCCCGCACTTACTGCTATTTGCGCCAGCTGAGTGGCACTTTCCATCGCGTCATTCTTAAACCCAATTGCAGAAACGTCTGACTCAGACATTGACGTTAAAATCGTTACAGCGGTTATGTGTGTCTGTGGTGATGCCTCTACGGCTGCGCTAATCATTGCGCTTCCTCCGCCGGCATGAACGGTTAAGAACATAGGATTCAAAGATGAAACGCTTTGCGCTGCATGTGCCACTGTGTTTGGAATATCGTGAAGTTTGAGGTCCAAGAATATTTTCGCATCCGTATTTTCAGTTACCGCTCGAATCCCTTCTTGACCAAAATTAAGGAAAAATTCGAGACCTAGTTTGAAGACACTTACATAATCCGAAGTGGATGAGATCCAAGACTTCGCCAACTCTAAATCTGATGTGTCTACTGCGAGGATAATCGGTGCTTTAGTGCTCATAACTAATGTGTATTTTCTTCATCTGGGCGGTGGGCATAACCAACTGCTTGCGCAACCGAAGTGAACCCACGAACCTTGAGCAACTCTTTCAATTCATTTTGGATTGTGATGATGGCTGCAGGATCTCCGAAAGAAGCGGTTCCGACTGAAATGCCCTTTGCACCAGCAAGGATTAACTCCAGAGCATCTCTGCCTGTTGATACACCACCCATTCCCAAAATCGGAATATTTGGTAGCGCTGCGTGAACTTGATAAATGGCACGAACTGCAATCGGTCTAATTGCAGGTCCGGATAAACCACCTGTTTTTCCACCTAAGTGTGGACGCATGGTGTCTAAGTTGATAACCATAGACAAAACCGTATTGATTAGTGCTAAGCCATCGGCCCCCGCATCAACAACTCCCTTAGCAATTGAAACCAAATCGGTTACATCTGGTGACAATTTAGCGATGATTGGCAACTCTCCACCGAGAGTCTTTCTTACTCCATCAATAACGCGGCGCGAAGCCTCTGGATCGCACGCAAAAACTAATCCGCGGTTTTCAACATTCGGACAAGAGATGTTTACTTCGAGTGCGCTAATTCCTGGGGCTGATCTAACTTTGCGAGCCAAAGTTGCGTACTCTTCGACGGTTTCTCCTGCTATCGAAACAATTACCCGCGCTTTCTGACTAACTAACCACGGGAGATCATTGGCTAAGAACTGATCAATTCCTGGGCCTTGCAAACCTATGGAGTTAATCATTCCACTGGGTGTTTCAGCCATGCGCGGAGTTGCACGCCCATGGCGAGGTTTACTCATCACGGACTTAGTAACTACTGCACCGATTTCACGCAAATCAATAAACTGCGCCAATTCTTTACCGGAACTTGCGCAACCACTAGCGGTAAAAAGCGGTGATGGAAACCAAGCATTTCCAAGCGTTGTAGATAAATCAATCATGAATGGACCTCGGGAACTCTGCCCACTAAATCCCACATAACTGTTGAGCCATCCATCACAGGCCCATCGACGCATGAACGCTTCATTGAAACATTGCCTTCTGAATCAGAAACTGGAAGAACACACGTCATGCAAATACCAACACCACACGCCATTGACTCTTCTACTGCGCATTGATGAACAACATCACTTCCTGCAACTATGTCTGAAATTGCTCGCAACATAGGCATCGGTCCGCAGGAATAAATCACATCTACTAATCCATCTTTGATTAAGCCAGGAATAGGTTCTGTAACTCGACCACGTTCTCCCATGGATCCATCTTCTGTATAAATCCGAAGAACGTTTACTGAACGTTTTCCTTCCATGGGTGCATATATTTTTCCGCCTGTGCTTGCACCTAAATACATATCAACACGACAGCCTCGGTTCTTCAGAACTTCTGCAAGACCAAATAGTGGTGCGGAACCATAACCTCCACCAACCAGAAGTGCTCGAACGGGTTCGGTGGGAATTCCAAAAGCTGTGCCAAGTGGAGCAATCAGATCAATCTGAGCACCCTCAACTTGCGAACATAACCACTTGCTGCCTTGACCAAAAGGCGCTGCAATTAACTCCATAGAACCGCCATACGGACCGGTTAATGAAACTCTGGAAATCGCAAAAGCTCTGCGAAGAATCATCCTTGAGTTCTCGCCACCAACTTTTATGGCTACGAAATTTCCTGGTTTACAACTATTTACCATCTCGCCTACATTTAAAAGGATCTGATGGTATTGCCCTACGCGCTTGTTTGAGACGACGGTTGCAATTATTCGTCCGGAGGCTTTGTTGATCGGTGACATGCTTAAGCCAACCAACTTTGAATTGATCGAATAGATAATTCTTCACGTTGCAGGGATTTAATTCCCTCAACTGCAGCTTTGAATCCTGCTGTTGTTGTAATACAAGGTACTGATCTCTGCACAGCTGCAGTACGAATTAACCAACCATCTTGGCGCGTACCACGTCCTACAGGTGTATTGATTATGAGATTGATTTCTCCAGAATTAATTAATTCGACAATGGTTTTTTCACCAAGTGGACCTGTGCCTTCCGAATGCTTGCGTACTCGCGTGCACGGAATCTGTTTAGCCGCTAACGCATCAGCTGTGCCACCTGTTGCAAGGATACGAAACCCAATGCGCGAGAGATCATGTGCTGCTTGTATTCCTTGCGCTTTATCCTTGTCGGCCAAACTAATGAATACGGTACCGTTCTTAGGAAGTGCGCCAAAAGCACTAATTTGAGATTTTGCATAACTCTCTCCAAAAGAATTAGAAATTCCCATAACTTCACCAGTAGATCGCATTTCAGGACCAAGAACCGCATCTACGCCGCGACCATCTGTTCTGCGAAATCTATTCCAGGGGAGAACTGCTTCCTTAACTGAAATCCCCTTAGCAACTCCGTCACCGTTGCTAGGTAGTAATCCTTCTTCACGCAGTTGCGCAATTGATGCACCGACTGCCAATCGTGCGGCGGCCTTAGCCAATGCGACTCCGGTCGCTTTACTAACGAAAGGTACTGTTCGAGATGCACGAGGATTGGCTTCCAGAACAAATAAATGTGAGTCACTCATAGCAAATTGAATGTTAATTAACCCAACCACACCAACAGCTCGAGCAATCTTTGTTGTGGCGTCCTTGATACTTGCAATTTGTTCGAGAGAAAGTGACATAGAAGGCAACACGCACGCGCTATCTCCTGAGTGGATTCCCGCTTCTTCGATGTGTTCCATTACTCCCCCGAGGAACAACTCTTGACCATCAAACAAAGCGTCTACATCTATTTCAATAGCGCTATCTAGGAACCTATCTACTAAAACGGGACGATCCGGAGTTATGTCCGTGGCTCTGGAAATAAAACCTGCAAGGGAATCATCATCGTAAACAATTTCCATTCCGCGACCACCAAGAACAAAAGATGGTCGAACTAAAACGGGATAACCGATACGTTGGGCGATGTTGATTGCTTCTTGTTGTGAAGAAGCCATGCCATATTCGGGCGCCAATAAACCTTGTTGCTTAAGGATGTCGCCAAATGCTCCACGCTCTTCAGCTAAATTAATTGCTTCTGGACTGGTGCCTAAAATTGTTACTCCAGCTTCTTTTAATCCAGCCGCTAAACCGAGAGGGGTTTGACCGCCAAGTTGGGTAATAACTCCCAATACAGGACCTGCCAAAGTTTCTGCATGTATTACTTCAAGAACGTCTTCAAGAGTGAGGGGTTCAAAGTACAAGCGATCGCTTGTGTCGTAATCCGTTGAAACTGTCTCAGGATTGCAATTGAGCATAATCGTTTCAAAGTCACTAGCTTGTAGGGCAAAACTTGCATGCACACAGGAGTAATCGAATTCAATTCCCTGGCCAATACGATTAGGACCACTTCCAAGAATAATAACTGCTGGTTTTGTACGTGCTTTAACTTCGGTCTCTTCTTCGTAACTCGAATAGTGATACGGAGTAAATGCTTCAAACTCTGCGGCGCATGTGTCAACGGTTTTATACACTGGATGAATTCCAAGATGATTTCTTGTTCGGCGAACATCCTCTTCGGTGATCGACCTTAGTTGAGCGATATGGGCATCAGAAAAACCTAGGCTTTTCGCACTTCGTATCACGTCTGTATTTAATTCACCTGGTTGAGCGATAGACGCAGCCCGTTCATTTATCAGTGAGATCTGCTCTAAATACCATGGATCAATTCTTGTTGCTTCATGTACAGAAGAAATACTTGCTCCGCACCACATGGCTAACTGAACCTGTTGCAAGCGATATTCCGTTGGTATTCGCATTTTCTGAAGTAACTGTTCGACGGATGCTTCTGCTTTATCAGCCGGGAAAGTGAATATCGCTTCTTTTCTCTCAAGTGAGCGCAATGCTTTCATGAGAGCTTCTGGAAAACTTCGACCGATAGCCATGGCTTCGCCAACGCTTTTCATGGTTGTTGTTAAACGTGGGTCTGCATCAGCAAATTTTTCAAAAGCAAAGCGAGGTATTTTAACAACGACATAATCCAATGTTGGTTCAAAGGAAGCCGGAGTAACCTTCGTAATATCGTTTCTAATTTCATCTAATGTATAACCAATGGCTAACTTTGTCGCAATTTTGGCAATAGGAAAACCCGTTGCTTTAGATGCCAAAGCGCTCGAACGCGATACTCGAGGATTCATTTCAATCACGATAATGCGTCCATTAACCGGGTTAACGGCAAATTGAATATTACAACCGCCTGTATCGACGCCAACTTCTCGAATAATCGAAATAGAGAGATCGCGTAATTTTTGATATTCAACATCAGTAAGTGTCATTGATGGCGCCACGGTTATCGAATCCCCTGTATGTACGCCCATCGGATCCAAGTTTTCAATACTGCAAACGATTACAACGTTATCCGTCTTATCGCGCATAACTTCTAACTCGTACTCTTTCCAACCGATAATCGATTCTTCAAGCAGAACTTCAGATGTCGGGCTATGGCGTAGGCCTGCACCTGCAATTTGTTTGAGTTCATCTTCCGAGAAAGCAATACCTGAACCCAATCCCCCCATAGTGAAGGAAGGTCTAACTACAACCGGATAATTCAACGTTTTAACTGCATCGAGTGCTTGATCCATGGTGTGGCAGATAATCGATTTTGCACTTTCACCGCCAACTTTTTCAACTATGGCTCGGAACAATTCACGATTCTCACCGCGTTTAATAGCGTCAACATCTGCACCAATTAACTTAACGCCATACTTGGCTAAAGTTCCCAGTTCATATAAACCAATGGCTGCATTTAGCGCTGTCTGGCCACCAAGAGTTGCCAAAACCGCATCTGGTTTTTCTTTAACAATAATTCGTTCGATGAATTCAGGGGTGATCGGTTCGATATACGTTGCATCTGCAAACTCTGGATCAGTCATAATGGTGGCAGGATTCGAGTTAACGAGAACTACGCGAATTCCCTCGGCTCTTAATACTCGACACGCTTGGGTTCCGGAATAATCAAATTCGCAAGCCTGGCCAATAACGATAGGTCCACTACCGATAACAAGAACACTTTTAATTGATGTATCTAAGGCCATTAGTTAACCCTTTGTGCAACTGGATATTTCAACATTAATTCAATGAAACGATCAAATAAATAATCAGCATCATGTGGACCTGCCGCAGCTTCGGGGTGATACTGAACGCTAAAAGCGCCTCTTTCTAGCAACTGTAAACCTTCAACCACGCCATCATTAAGTGATACGTGTGTAACTTCACCGGTCCCAAAGACTGTAGAGAAGACACCATCTGTTGGAGCCTTTAGCGCGAATCCATGATTGTGCGCAGTTATTTCAACCTTATTTGTATTCTTATCGATTACAGGTTGATTGATACCACGATGCCCAAACTGCAACTTATATGTTTCAAATCCTAGAGCGCGACCTAGAATTTGATGTCCAAAACAAATTCCAAATACAGGAATCTCAGCTAACAAAACTTCACGTACTAAATCAATTGTGGCCGTCATTGTTGCAGGATCTCCTGGACCATTAGAAAGAAAAACTCCATCAGGTTTAAGAGCTGCTATGTCGCTAAAGGCAGTGTTGTAAGGCATCACGTGCGTTTCGACTCCACGAATAGAAAGTGCGCGTGGAGTTGCTCCCTTTATTCCCAAATCAATAGCAGCAACTGTGAATTTTTTGGTACCAACCGCAGGAACGACGTAGCTTTGTTTTGTTGAAACATCTTCACTTAAATAAGAACCAGACATCTGAGGTTGCTTGCGAACTTCGATAACCATTTCTTCTCTGCTGAGATTCTGACCAGAAAAGATACCTACTCGCATCGCACCGCGGTCGCGTAAATGTCTCGTCAAGGCCCGAGTATCGACCCCTGAAATGCCGACAATTTTTTGTTTAATTAACTCCTGTTCGAGTGAGTTTTCACTACGCCAATTACTTGTTACTGGTGATGGGTTTCTGACCACAAATCCCGAAACCCAAATTTTCTTGGATTCATTATCTTCTGTATTCATTCCCGTATTGCCTATATGCGGGGCAGTCATAACAACAACTTGCTTATGGTACGAAGGATCCGTAAGGGTTTCTTGGTAGCCCGTCATGCCGGTTTGAAACACTGCTTCGCCAAAAGTTGTTCCCTCAAAAGCCCACGATGAACCTTCAAAAATTCGTCCGTCATCTAGAACCAAAAAGGCTTTACTCATGACTTATCTTCCACATGTAATTGCGGAACTAACGCAGAATTGAGCAGCGTTGGAACTCCCTTGAAGAAAGTTTCAGAAATCACGCCAGGTAGTTCCATTCCATGAAAAGGAGTGTTGCGACTACGAGAGGCTACTAAGTCACGGTCCACTCTCCAACTGGCACGAGGGTCAAACAGGGTGAGATTTGCCATTTCGCCAACTTTGAATTGCCCACCCTGGTGGGGGTAGCGGCCAATACGCGCTGGAGTCCTTGAAAAACGCTCTGCCACGCCTTGCCAATCCAAGAGCTTCGTTTCAACCATTGTTAGAGCAATAATCGAAAGTGCTGTTTCTAATCCGAGCATTCCAAAGGCTGCTTCTTGCCATTCGCACTCTTTACTCTCAGCCGGATGTGGTGCGTGATCAGTTGCAACTATGTCAATGATTCCTTCTGCCAGTGCTTCACGTAAGGCATGAACATCTTTTTCTGTTCGAAGCGGTGGATTAACTTTGTATACAGGATCATATGAAGTAGCTAACTCATCTGTTAAAAGTAAGTGGTGAGGAGTTACCTCAGCCGTGACATTAATTCCACGAGCTTTTGCCCATCTGATAATTTCCACACCACCTGCAGTTGTGACGTGGCAAACGTGTAACCGAGATTGAACGTGATCCACTAACAAAACATCACGCGCAATAATTGCTTCTTCAGCAACAGCTGGCCAACCCTTAAGGCCTAACACCGAAGAAACTACGCCTTCATTCATTTGCGCATTTACGGTTAGGTCGGGATCTTGGGCATGCTGTGCGATTACTCCATCGAACTTCTTTACATACTCAAGAGCTTTACGCATCACAGCCGGGTCAGAGACGCAGTGTCCATCATCGCTGAAAACACGAACCCGAGCGGCGCTATCTGCCATGGCACCTATTTCAGATAATTCTGTACCATCCAAATTCCTGGTTACCGCGCCAATGGGAAATACATCGCAGATGCCAGCTTCAACTCCTAAACGTAAAACCTGTTCTACAACACCTGCGGTATCAGCAACTGGTGAGGTGTTAGGCATTGCTGAAACTGCGGTGAATCCACCTTTTGCCCCAGCGCGCGAAGCTGACAGAACAGTTTCGGAATCTTCTTTACCGGGTTCACGAAGATGCGTGTGCAGATCAACTAGTCCAGGCAGAATGATTTTTTGGGACGCATCAATTACCTGAGCTCCACTGTTCGCTGGATTTTGGTAACCAACAATTTTTCCTTCACTGATGTATAAATCTTTCTTGGAACCATCATCGAGAGTTCCACCCGAAATAAAATAATTTCTGCTCATGCGAGTGCTCCCGATTCAATGCCTTCTCCAGTTAAAAGCGTGTACAGAATTGCCATTCTTACGCTCACACCATTGCTTACTTGCTCAACGATTACTGAGCGGGCACTGTCGGCAACGTCGGCTGTAATTTCTAATCCGCGATTCATGGGACCTGGATGCATAATGATTGAGCTCGTTTTCATTCTCTTAACTCGATCAGCATTTAATCCAAAGTAGCGCGAATACTCCCTTGCATTTGGAAAGTAGAGTTCATTCATTCTTTCATTTTGAACGCGAAGCATCATGATGGCGTCAACTTGTGGAATCACATCATCAAAATCATATGAAACATCTGCAGGCCAACTTTCAATTCCAAATGGAAGTAGAGTCGGTGGGGCAATGACTGTAACTGCAGCTCCAAGTTTAGAAAGTAACAAAATATTTGACCGCGCAACGCGAGAGTGCAAGATGTCCCCCACAACTGCCACATGTAAGCCCTTGAGGTTTTGTGCGCCGTGCATTAAATGTTTGCGAAGTGTGTAGGCATCCAATAGAGCTTGGCTTGGATGTTCATGGGTTCCATCTCCTGCGTTTATAACTGTTCCGGACATCCATTGCGAGGAAGCCAAGCGGTGGGCCGCACCAGATGCTTGGTGGCGGATGATCACTGCATCAGCGCCCATTGCTTGCAGGGTTTGAGCAGTGTCCTTCAAAGATTCGCCCTTGCTTACACTTGAACCTTTAGCGCTGAAATTAATGACGTCTGCGGATAATCTCTTTGCAGCTGCCTCAAATGAGATTCGAGTTCGGGTTGAATCTTCGGCAAATAGATTAACGATGGTTCGACCGCGCAAAGTAGGAAGTTTCTTCATGGGCGCATCAGAAACCCGAGCGAGCTCGACCGCGGTGTTAAGAATTCCAATTGCTTCACTCTCGCTCAGATCATTGATTGATAAAAGATGTTTCATAGTTCGCCGGCCCTACCGACTAAAACTTCGTCAACTCCATCAATTTCGCTCAGATGAACTTTCACGGATTGATCACGTGAAGTCGGCAAGTTCTTGCCAACAAAGTCAGCGCGAATAGGCAGCTCGCGATGTCCTCGATCGATCAGGACTGCTAATTGCACTGTGCGTGGTCGCCCAATTTCTCCAAGAGCATCGAGTGCGGCTCTAATTGTTCGGCCAGAGAAGAAAACATCATCGACAAGGACAACATCTTTGCCTTCTATGCCTGCGGTAGGAATCTTCGTTGGCATCAACGCGCGTGGTGGGCGTAAGCGAAGATCGTCGCGATGAAGAGTTATATCTAGGGCTCCGACTGGAACAGATTTTGATTCAATTCCTTCAATAATTGTTGCAATACGAAGAGCTAAGTGGGCACCGCGTGTAGGTATACCGAGTAAAACTAAATTATTTGAACCACCATTGCGTTCAAGAATTTCATGTGAAATGCGAGTCAGTGCTCGGGACATATCTGCCGGTGGCAGGGCAACACTCATGTAAATCTCCTTCCCCACCTCGCAGGATGGGTCGTTAAAGGATGTGTGCGAACAATAGCACCAAAGAAGTGGGACCTGTGGATAGGAAAACCGGTGTTTTCCTAGCTGAATTAGATTGCCCTGTATGAGCAAGAACGCCGATACTGTCAACAGAGCCGAACGACTAGGAAGAATCCTGCGCAGAATCCGCATGGAGAAGCAATGGAGTTTGAAGGATTTCGAGAGATCTTGCGGCGGTGAAATCAAAGATGTCGTACTTGGTTCTTATGAACGTGCAACGCGTTCAGTTTCTGTAACAAACTTAGAAATTATAGCCAATACGTATCAAATACCCATGAGCGCTCTCTTTGATGAGAACAAAGAGTTTAATCACTCAGGAATTCAAGGACGCGTCATCCTGGATTTACGTAAAATTCGGGATTCAATGGCAACCTCTAATTCAGAGGCGTTATCCCTACTCCATCAGTTCACCAAAACCATCGTCACTATGCGAATGGATTGGAACGGCGAGATTCTCTCACTTCGTACAAGTGACGCAGCTTTTCTTTCAATTTTTTTTGCAAACAAAGATATTGAGCTGCAAAACTTCTTAATAACTAAAGATTCAGATCGCCACGGATAGAGGCAATTCTTCCAAGAACGCCATGGATGTATCCGGCCGATTCATCAGTAGATAACTCCTTGGCGAGGGCTAAAGCTTCATCTATCGCAACTGCATCTGGAACATCTTCTTGCCACAAAATCTCGAATATCCCTAAGCGCAAAACGTTTCTGTCCACTGCAGGTAGACGATCCATATCCCAACCTTGGGCGTACGTTGAAATCAGCTCATCAATTTTGCGCTTGTGGGTGTCTACACCTGAGATTAGTACTTTTGTGTAATCACGAATTGGTCGAGCGTCAGGACCATCCTCTTCGACATCACGAAGAGCTAGTAAGTCCGTTGAAGGTTTGCCGCGAATATCAGATTCGTATAGCAAATCCAGAGATTGCTTACGAGCCTTACTTCTTGCCGACACTGTTAAGCGCGACCTTGGTACGAACCATCTCGAGTGTCCACTAGAACCACTTCGTCTTGCTTGATGAAAAGCGGAACCTGAATCTCAATACCTGTTTCAACAGTTGCTGGCTTGGTTCCACCTGAAGAACGATCGCCTTGAATTCCAGGTTCTGTGTAAGTAATTGTTAGTGGAACAGATGCGGGTAATTCAATATACAAAGGATTTCCTTCATGAACAGCCACAATCGCTTCTGTGTTCTCTAACATGTAGTTAACCGCATCGCCGACAACATCAGCTGAAATATTGGTTTGATCAAAAGTCTTGTTATCCATAAAGACGAAATCTTCTCCATCTTTATATAGGAAGTTCATTTCGCGTTTTTCAAGTATTGCCACTTCAATCTTCACACCAGCATTGAAAGTCTTATCTACAACTTTTCCGGTTAGTACCGATTTCAGCTTGGTACGAACGAATGCTGGACCCTTGCCTGGCTTAACGTGCTGGAATTCAACAACGTTCCACAATTGTCCTTCGATGTCTAACGTCATTCCATTTTTTAGATCATTCGTTGTTGCCACTTGTATAACCACGCTTTTCCTGTAATCGGGCCTATTGGGCCGGGCTATCGATTATCGATAGTCAAGGGTGTAAGGATACCCGTTAAAGAAGAGCTTTTAGCGCGCTCATTGCCAATGCGTAAGAATTTGGACCAAAACCACCGATTGTTCCGTTGGCTACTCCAGAAATTACTGACGTATGACGAAACTCTTCACGTGCAAGAGGATTAGATAGATGCACTTCAATCAACGGAGATTTAACTAGTTCGGCTGCATCACGGATCGCATATGAGTAATGAGTAAAAGCAGCTGGATTTATGATGACAGGATAGGAATTATCTGCTGCTTCGTGAAGCCAGGAAATAATCTCGGACTCATCATCACTTTGGCGAACATCTGCAGTAAATCCGTGTGATGAGGCAGAACTCTGAATTAAGTTAACGAGCTGCGGATAGCTCAAATCTCCATAGATCGATGAGTCTCGTATATCCAAGCGAGAAAGATTTGGACCATTAATTACTAATACCTTCATTGGGATATTTTCTCATAGACTGATGAAAGTTCTTCTACGTTCAAACCTTCGATTCTCTGTGTCTTGCCGATAGCTGAAAGACCTACGAAACGCAGCGAATTTCCTCGAGTTTTCTTGTCTATACCCATTAAGGCATGTAACTGAGCAAACGCGGATCGATCAAAGGTTGTTGGCAACCCAATCTTGCTAAGCAATTCTTCGTGCAAAGAAACATCACTTGCTGACAATCCACAGTGGACGGCAGATAAATGTGCAGCGAAAACAAGTCCAATTGAAATGGCCTCCCCGTGGCGCAGTGAATACTTGGAGTAGCGTTCAATTGCATGACCTAAAGTATGTCCATAATTTAGTGCTTCGCGTTCATAGCTTTCTTTAAAATCTGCGCTCACAACTCGTGCCTTTACTGCGACAGATTTTTCTATCAATTGATCAAGCACTTGGGTGTTTTCGCGATCTCTATCAATTTCAAAACTCTTCATCATCTCTAAAATGCTAGCGTCAGCAATAAAACCGGTCTTGATGACTTCGGCTAATCCCGCTGCAATATCTCTATTCGGCAAAGATTTAAGCCATGTCGAATCAATAATTACTTTCTTGGGTGAATGAAAAGCACCAATTAAATTCTTGCCATATTCACTATTGATGCCAGTTTTTCCCCCAATAGAGGCGTCAACCATTCCAGCCAGTGTCGTTGGGACTGCAATCCAATCAACACCGCGCATCCAAGAAGCACTTAAGAAGCCAGTTACATCGGTAATAGTTCCCCCGCCAATGCCGACTACGACATCTGATCGCGTGAAACCAGCCGCGCCCATCCAATCCCACATCTTTGCGATGGTTTGGCTCGATTTTGCTGCTTCTCCATCTGGAAGAGGAAAGTAATGTACGTCGGCGTCAACAGAGAATTTAGGAATGAAATCTTCTTGGGCCGTTGAGTAAAAGATTGCAACTCGTGAATATTGTGAAAGAGTCGCGATCAGTTCGTTAAGCCAGGACTTACCGATAACTACATCGTATTGATGTTCTGATTTAACGGTAATGACGCTCATGCGAGAAGTGTAACAATCTGAGTAGCTGCTTCGTTTGGCGTTAACTTATCAGTCACAATGCAGTGGTGTGCCAACGATTTATAAATTGGCCGTCTCACATTCATGAGCTCTTGCCACTGAGCCCGCGGATTACCTAACAAAAGAGGTCTGTCTCTATTGAAACCCACGCGAGGTGCCGCGCCTGCGAGTGAAATATCCAAGAAAACAACAGGAGAACCAGAATTCTTTATTGCAGATTGAGCAGTATCCGACAGTGGTGCACCGCCACCAAGACTAAGGACACCTGAGTGTTCTTGTATCTGATGTAGAAGAACTTCTAACTCCTTTTCGCGAAAATATGGCTCACCTTTATCGACAAATATTTCGCTAATGCTCTGGCCTTCTTGGTCAGCAATTACTGAGTCAGTGTCAACAAATCCATCATTAAGCAAGCGGGCAAGTGATTTTCCTACACTCGATTTTCCTGCACCAGGAGGTCCAATCAAAATAACGCGTGGCGGCATTTTATTTAAAGCGCAGATTTTCCATATAAGACTCGAAGTTTCGACGAGTCTCAGAGACGCTATCTCCGCCAAACTTTTCTAGAACAGCTTCGGCAAGGACAAGAGCAGCCATTGCTTCTGCCACAACTCCTGCAGCCGGTACTGCACACACATCTGAACGTTGATTGATAGCTTTTGCTGCTTGACCAGTTGCAACATCGATGGTGTCAAGAGCTTTTGGAACAGTTGAGATTGGTTTCATCGCAATACTAATTCTTAAAATCTCACCGTTAGACATTCCACCTTCGGTGCCACCGGCACGATCTGTTCGTCTAACAATCTTTCCTGATGTATTTTTCTCAATTTCATCATGAGCAACAGAACCGCGACGTGTGGCCGTTAAGAATCCATCTCCGATTTCAACTCCCTTAATCGCTTGGATGCCCATCATTGCACCCGCTAAACGAGAATCTAAGCGGCGGTCCCAATGCACATGCGAGCCAAGGCCTGGAGGTGTATTGAAAACTAATACTTCGCAAACGCCACCTAAGGTGTCACCATCGGAGTGCGCTTTTTCAATCTCTTCAATGATGAGTTCACTTGTTTTTTCGTCTGCGCATCTCACTGGGTTTGCGTCAATCTTTAATTGTTCATTCTCAGTAGGCAAGATCGCATCATCTGGTACTCGTACGCCACCAATAGATATAACGTGACTTAGAATTTTTATTCCCACGCTCTGCTCTAAGAAAGCGCGAGCGATTGCTCCCAACGCAACCCGTGCGGCAGTTTCACGTGCACTCGCACGTTCTAAGATTGGTCTGGCATCATCAAAATTATACTTTTGCATTCCGACCATGTCTGCATGTCCTGGTCGTGGTCGAGTTAATGGTGCATTACGCGCTAATCCCGACAACTCAGATTCATCGACTGGATCTGCCGACATAACTTTTTCCCACTTGGGCCATTCAGAATTGCCTACTTCAATTGCAATCGGTCCACCTTGAGAGACTCCTAAGCGAATTCCACCCTTGATAGTGATTTTGTCCGCTTCGAAATTTTGTCTCGCTCCGCGACCAACACCTAAACGACGGCGAGCTAAATCCTTATCAATATCTGCTGTAGTTATTTTAATGTGTGCAGGCAACCCCTCAACTATTGCCGTGAGGGCTGGACCATGTGATTCTCCTGCTGTTAGCCAACGCATTGTCCTATTGTGGCAGAAGAAGACGCATTGGGGCGTATAAATAAAGCCCAAGGCCGAAAAATATGCTTGGCGCCATCGCTACTGAAGAAGAAAACTTTCTCTTAAACAAGTAATGCAGGCACATTTGTAGCGTTAAGGCGCACCACAGTGAAAGAAAGTAAATCTCTATCTGTTGAAATTGCGCACCGACGAAACCGAAAGTGAGAACCATCAGTAACTTCACATCACCAGCACCAATACCGATTTTTTTGGTCGACAGGATGCCAAAGAGCGCAAAAGGAATAATGATTGCAAAGAGATTTAAAACTGAGAGCATCTGAGGAATCAAATCGCCACATAGAATCGAGTCACATAAGAGTATTAGTAAGAACAGGAAGAGGTCTTTATTGTAAATCTTATGAAATCGAATATCATCAATAGATATCTTTATGGCAAAAACGAGTAAGAGAACAAATCGAGCTAAAGGCACCTTTTGAGGTTAAACCGAAAGCTCTTTTCTTAAAAAGCTCAACAATTCAGGTGTGGGTAATTCTTTACCTGTGAAAAACTTTATCTGCTCAATTCCTTGCGCGATTAAAAGTTCTAGCCCGCTAATTACTTGTCCTGCGTGCCCACTCCATTCATGAGCGAACTGCGTAGGCCATGGATCATAAAGTGCGTCAAAAAAAATACCAGATGGTTTAGATGAGAGACTTGTCGCAAGTTCATCTAAAACAAACTTTGGTGTTGTATTGATGACAAGGTCTGCCTTCAAAATTTTCTCATCGAACTTCCATGGTGAGAAAGTAATGGGTGACTCTTGAACACTGTTTTTCATCGAATCCTCTCTATCGGAGTTTCGATGAATTATCTGGATGTGAGTTCCATGGGAATCAAAGGCTGCCGCGGCTGCACGCGCCGTGGCTCCGGAGCCGATAATCACAACTGATGCTGGCTGCTCAGAGCTGTGAAAATTAAACGCATTTTTAAAACCAAGAACATCTGTGGAGAACAACTTCCAAGCGCCTTCGTGGTTGACAATCGTATTACCGCTTTTAATTCTAAGAACCAGTGGATCGATGAAGTCAACGCAATCAAGCGCTTCTTCCTTTAAAGGCATTGTTAGTGAGAATCCGGTCCAAGAATTTGCTTTATCGGATAAAAACTTATGAAGCGTCCCAGATGCAACGTCAAAGGAAGAATACGTTCCAGCAAGGCCGAGAAACTTGTAGGCGGCGTTATGCAATCTAGGCGAAAGTGAATGTGCGATGGGTGATCCAAGAACTGCAGCTTGTATCAATTAAATGCACCCGCCTTTCTGTTCTTTGTATACAAAACTTTCCACTGATTGAACTCAGCAAAATCAGCAGTGAATCGAGTGTCTCCGGGACTAACTGTAATGAAATACAGCCAGTTCCCGACAGCAGGATTTAAGGCTGCATTAATCGCGTCTATCCCGGGATTGCCAATTGGCCCTGGAGGTAAACCATATTTGCGGTACGTGTTGTAATCAGATTTCACCAAAGTTGATTTCTTGCTCACGAAGATGCTCCCCCGAGCCTTTATCGCGTAGTTAATTGTCGAGTCCATCTGCAACGGCATTCCTACCTTTAATCTGTTGCGAATAACTCGAGAGATTTTCTCAAAATCCTTGATGTCACCTTCTGCCTGAATAATCGAAGCAATAGTCAAAAGTTTTTGCGCACTAAACATTGGGTCTGAAGTTAATGGCAAAGAATTGGTCTTAAACTCAAATTTAGCAATCATGGTTTCTATCGCCTCATCTGCGGTCGTTGCCTTAGTGAAGCTGTACTGAGCTGGAAACAACAGGCCTTCTAAAACTTTGAAATTTGCCGGTTTACTCGCGTTGGATGCAGCCTTCATTATTTCGCTGCGATCAAATCCATTTTTTTCCAACATTTCAAAAATTTCCGAATTCCAAGCGCCTTCAAAAACTCTGACGAGATCCGGCATCCGCGAGGCATCTAGTAACTGTTCTAAAGCTTGCTCGGCGGAAATTTTTGTATTCAAAAGATGAACACCTGGGGCAATGCGTGTGGCGCGAGAGTCATTAATGGCCACTCTAAAAAAGCTTTGAGATGACTCTACGACTCCTGCTGTAAAGAGCTTCTTGGCAATCGCCGAACCACTTTCACCTTCATTCACATTGATTTCAACTAGTTCCTCTGTTGAAGAGATTGCCCGAGTCGGATAGTCCGAAGTTTGTGCATTAGATGATCGAAGTTCGTGCGCTACAAAGGTAAAAGTAAATACCATTACAAACGCGAGTGAAATTCGGAGCAGTGCCTGTTTATTCACCAGATTATTTTCTTTTTTCAATCGCTATTGCTTGCTCGAGAATTGCAACTGCTGCTGCCTGATCGATTGCAGCTTTACTTTCTCGCGTACTTAAACCCGATTCCTTCAATTGACGTGCCGCGCCAACTGTGGACAATCTTTCATCAATCATTGAGCATGCCACGCCATAGCGTTTTGAAATCTCAACTTTGAACTCCTCAGCCTTTAGCATCGAAACACTTGCTGCGCCAGAAAGATGCTTTGGCGAGCCAACATAAATGTGGATTGGTTCGTACTCTTTAATCAGCTCATCTATTTGATCCCACAAGTGCTCATCATTGTTTTTCAAAGTAATCACAGGAGTTGCAAGAATCGCATCAGGATCGCACACGGCGACTCCAATACGAACATCACCATAATCAAAGGCCAAACGTCGCCCTCGAAGCATCTTATTTTCCAGTAATTACTTGTTCGATTGCCAGAAGTGCTTCTTGAATCTTCGAAGAATCAGTTCCGCCACCTTGGGCGAAATCATCTTTGCCGCCACCACCACCGCCGAGAACTGTTGAACCAATTTTTACCAGAGCACCTGCTTTCACACCGGCTGCTCTAGCTTCATCGCTGGTTGTAACTACGAGTACTGGTTTGGAATCAACCACACTTACCAAGACAACAACACTTGAAGGTGTTTTGCTACGTAAATCCAAAGCGATTGTTCGAAGGTTATCGCTAGTTATTCCGTCACTTAACTGAGAGCTAATCAGCGAAATAGAGTCAATCTTTTTCACACTCTTGATGAGTTCAGCACTCTTTGCCAGTGCAGCCTCTGTGCGAACAGATGCCAATTCTTTCTCAATCTCCTTTAATTTATTCAGAAGATCCGAGATTCTTTCAGGCAACTCTTCTACTCGAGCACCTTTGATAATTTCAGTAAGAGAGCTAAGAAGAACATGTTCTCGAGCTAAGAACTTATATGCATCCGCTCCCACCAAAGCTTCAACGCGCCTTACACCAGCGCCAATAGATGACTCGCTAAGTAATTTCACAATACCTAATTGACCAGAACGTGAGACGTGCGTGCCTCCACATAGCTCTCGAGCCCAGTCGCCAACACTGACGACGCGTACTTGATCACCGTATTTTTCACCAAACAGTGCCATAGCACCGAGTTTTTTGGCTTCGGCTTGACTCATTACTTCTGCACTAACTTCAAGATTATCTAGTAGCAAGGTGTTGACCCGTGATTCAACATCATTTAAAACAGAATCAGGAACTGCACCTGTGGCAGGAAAATCAAATCTAAAGCGACCTGGTGAATTCTCTGAACCCGCTTGTGTTGCTGTTTCGCCAAGAATCTCTCGAAACGCTTTGTGCACCATATGTGTGGCGGTGTGGGCACGTGAAATGGCGTCACGACGTTCGTGATCAATTTTTGCGAGTGCTGCGCTACCAGTTTCGATACTTCCGCTTCGAACACGGCCACGATGAACACTGATTCCTGGCACCGGTGTTTGAACATCATCAATTTCAATAATCGCTCCATTTGAAAGAGTGATTAATCCACCATCTGCTAACTGTCCACCACCTTCAGCGTAAAACGGTGTTCTATCCAAGATAACTTCGATGTCATCACCAGATTGTGCTGATTGCACAGATTGCCCATCGCTCACCAGAGCTTTAATCAGAGATTCACTCTCTTGATGGGTGTAACCGATAAACGTAGTAAGACCGTGCGTATCAGCTATATCTTTGTAGACGCTGACATCTGTGTGACCACTCTTCTTAGCCTTTGAATCTGCTTTAGCACGATCGCGCTGTTCCTTCATAAGACGGCGGAAGCCATCTTCATCAACTTCTAAACCTTCTTCGCGAGCCATTTCCAATGTGAGGTCAAATGGAAAACCATATGTGTCATGAAGTTTAAATGCTGCATCTCCAGAGATTTTGCTTCCATTGCTCTTTTTGATTGCTGCACTTTCAACTTCAAAAATAGATGTTCCACTCTTTAATGTTTGCAAGAAGGTGTCTTCTTCGGCTTGTGTGACGGCTAAAATTCGATCACTCTCTGTTTTAAGTTCTGGATACTGGGGAGACATGGCACCAATTGCAGCTTTAGTAAGCTCATTCATAATCGAATCTTCAGACCCCAATAAACGCATGTTGCGAATTGTTCTGCGCATCATCCGGCGCAACACATAGCCTCGACCCTCGTTTCCAGGTGTGACTCCATCGCCAATTAACATCGCAGAGGTGCGGGCATGATCTGCTACAACGCGCAGCGCAACATCAGATTTTTCATCCCTGCCGTATTTAACGCCCGTTAACTCTGAAGCCCGGTTAAGAATTTGAGCAGTCGTATCAATTTCATAAATATTTTCAACACCTTGTAGCAGTGCTGCCATTCGTTCTAGACCCAAGCCGGTATCAATGCTCTTTGCTGGCAGTTCTCCAAGAATAGGGAAATCATCTTTTCCAGAACCTGCACCGCGTTCATTTTGCATGAAAACTAAATTCCAGACTTCCATATAACGATTCTCATCGGCAATCGGCCCGCCTTCAGAACCATATTCGGGACCACGGTCATAGTAAATCTCTGAACACGGTCCACACGGTCCCGGAACTCCCATGGACCAGAAATTATCTTCCATTCCACGTCGTTGAATTCTTTCTAATGGAATTCCAATTTTCTTATTCCAAATTTGTACAGCTTCATCATCATTATGAAAAACAGTTACCCATAACTTTGATTCAGGAAAACCGTATCCACCATCTGCTACAGGGCGAGTCAGTAAGTCCCACGCTAGAGCAATAGCACCTTCCTTGAAATAATCTCCAAAAGAAAAATTTCCACACATTTGGAAAAATGATGCGTGACGAGTTGTTTTTCCAACTTCATCAATGTCTAGGGTTCGGACACATTTTTGAACCGATGTCGCTCGTTTAAACGGCGGTGTTACTTCTCCAAGAAAATAAGGTTTAAATGGGACCATTCCCGCATTTACTAGCAATAAATTTGGATCATCAGCAATCAGTGAAGCTGAAGGAACGACTGTGTGCAGTAAACCTTCGCGGTTATCTGATTCGAAAAAGCGCAGCCAGCGCGAACGGATCTCGGCGGATTCCACTTGTGGGGATCACTCAGCCTTCTTCTTCTTTTTCTTCGTGCGACTCTTACCCATTTGCGCTGCAGTAACTAGCGCTCCAGCTACTTTGAGCGCCGGGCCACTCTTGTCTATAAGCCCAGTAGTTGCACTTGTAATCTTTTCGGAGATGTCTTCAACATTTTTAGTGATTTTGTTAAAACTTTGCAAAGGCCCATTCACTAAGGTCACAGTCGTGTGCACTTCTTCAATGAGCGGTGTTGTTTCTTCAGTAACCGCCTTTAATGATGCTTTTGCTTCATCAATAAATCGTCCGACACGAATTACGGCGTAACTGATTGCTATCGCTATAACTAGGAGGGATGACGCCGCGATGATTGTTGCTATTCCGCCTGGGCCCATGACAACCTCCTTAGATTAAGCTCTAAAAATTCTTACCAACCCAGCCTACCCGATTGCCTTACTTGGCTCCCTCTTTTGGAGCCCCATCAATTCCACTCTCTTTGCGTTGTGCGGGAGTAATTGGAGTTGGTGCGCCAGTTAATGGATCTCCACCACTGGCTGTTTTAGGAAACGCAATAACTTCGCGAATTGAATCTGAATGCGAGAGTAACGCGCACAATCTATCAAGACCTAGTGCAATTCCACCGTGTGGCGGAGGTCCGTAATTAAACGCTTCAAGTAAGAATCCAAATTTGCTTGCAGCCTCTTCATCACTCAAGCCGATAACGGTGAAGACATCTTTTTGCATTGACCGATCGTGAATACGAATAGAGCCACCGCCAAGTTCGGTGCCATTTAGAACAATGTCATATGCGTAAGCCAGTGCACTGGCAGGATCTTTTGCAAAAGTGCCTGCAAACTCCGGTTTAGGACCAGTAAATGGATGATGCACGGCAGTCCAACCACCATTATCAGTTGGTTCAAACATTGGAGCATCAACAATCCAGACAAATTCCCATCGATTGCCATCAATGAGGTTGCAGCGTTTTCCAATCTCAAGACGAACCGCTCCGAGTAAATTAAGTGAAGCAGTGCGCTCTCCTGCTGCAAAGAAAATTGCATCCCCCGGTTTTGCACCAACATGAGATGCGATATTTGCTGCTTCGGACTCAGTTAAATTCTTAGCAACTGGTCCACCGAGTGTGCCATCTGCTGAAACAAGAATGTAGGCAAGTCCTTTTGCACCGCGAGCCTTAGCCCAATCTTGCCAAGCATCGAGTTCGCGGCGAGGGGAATCAGCACCTCCCGGCATAACAACAGCGCCAACGTATGGGGCTTGGAAAACTCTGAATGTCGTTTCCTTAAAGAATTGCGTGCAATCAACTAGCTGCAAATCAAAACGTAAATCTGGCTTATCGGATCCGTATCGAGCCATCGCATCCAAATAAGTCATTCGTGGGATTGGTAATGAGATTTGATAATCAAGAACTTCTTTCCACACCTTGACTAAGATTTTTTCAGCGACTGCCAAAATATCCTCTTGATCTACAAAAGACATTTCAATATCTAGCTGAGTGAACTCTGGTTGACGATCCGCTCTGAAGTCTTCATCTCTGAAACAGCGCGCAATTTGGTAGTACTTCTCCATTCCGGCAACCATCAATAATTGCTTAAACAACTGCGGTGACTGTGGCAGGGCGTACCAACTGCCTGGCTGTAAACGCACAGGGACTAAAAAGTCGCGCGCACCTTCTGGGGTTGAGCGCGTTAAATAAGGTGTTTCGATTTCAAGGAATGATTCATCTTCCATGACACGGCGAATAGTTGATGTAACTTTAGAACGTAAACGCAAATTTGCTGCCGGTCCTTCACGACGAAGATCTAGATAGCGGTACTTCAGGCGCACTTCTTCTGAAATTTCTACATCATCTCCGCTATCGACTGGGAAAGGCAGTGCCGCTGCTTCGCTCAAAATAACTACATCATCGCCCATTACTTCAATGGAACCAGTTGGAACCGCAGAGTTCTCATTTCCAGCAGGTCTTGCAACCACTTCTCCTGTGATTTTCAAGCACCACTCTGCACGTAATGCTCCTGCAATTTTTTCATCACGAATAACTACTTGTACCCAGCCAGTTGAATCTCGAAAATCAATAAACGCAACACCACCATGATCTCGACGTCGTGCAACCCAGCCCGCCAATGTCACGCTTTGACCAACATGGGAAGCTCGAAGCGTTCCAGCTCCATGTGTGCGCAACATTTAACAGCCTCTTTTTCTAGTGTTAATTACTTCGAAGAAACGCTCAAAAGATGTTTCTGCAAGGAGGCAAGAGTAACCGATGAAGTCTTGCCTGTGCTCATCTCTTTGAGTTCTACGGTTCCGCTGGAAATTTCACTTTCACCAAGAACAATTACATAGGCGGCGCCACTCTTATCTGCCGCCTTCATTGAGCCCTTAAGAGCCCTATCGCCAAAGGATATTTCAACGCGTAAACCCGAACTTCGCAGTTGTTGAGCAATAGTTAACGCTGAAGTTTTACTCTCATCGCCGAGTGGAATGATGAATAAATCTGATGTGAATTCTTGATCAAAAGAAATTCCTTCAGCTTCAGCTGCTAATACACACCTATCAATTCCCAAACCAAAACCAATACCGGAAAGTTCTTGTCCTCCGAGTTCGGCCATAAGTCCGTCATAACGGCCGCCGCCGCCAATACCTGATTGCGCACCCAACAAATCGTGAACGAATTCAAATGTGGTGCCGGTGTAGTAATCCAAACCTCGAACCATTCGTGGATTCACCGTAAATTCGACCCCTAATGCTTTGAGGTGTTTTTGCACTTCCTCAAAATCTTTTCGTGATTTTTCTGACAGATAATCAAGGAGCAAAGGAGCCGTAGCCATCTGCTTCTTAACTTCTTCGCGTTTATCATCAAACAAACGGAGCGGATTAATCGTTGCACGTGTTTTAGTTGCGTCATCTAAATCTAATTTTTCAATGTAGGCCACTAAATCAACACGATGTTTTGCTCTTGATTGCGCATCTCCCAACGATGTGATCTCAAGTCGGTATTTTTGTAAACCAATCGATTTGAAACCAGCATCTGCTATTGCAATAACTTCGGCATCTAGCGCGCTATCTTGTGTGCCAATAGCTTCTATGCCCACTTGATAAAACTGGCGATATCGTCCAGCTTGCGGACGTTCAGCGCGAAAAAATGCTCCACTGTAATAAAGTTTTGCCGGTAACTGGCCACGATCTAATCCATGTTCGATGACCGCGCGCATAACACCCGCAGTTCCTTCTGGTCGAAGAGTTATAGAACGGCCACCGCGATCTTCGAATGTATACATCTCCTTGGAAACAACATCCGTAGATTCGCCAACGCCGCGGGTAAACAATTCAGTATCTTCAAAAACTGGTAACTCAATTAATTCGTATCCGGCGCTTCTTGCGGGCGCGAGAAGAGCTTCGCGTACAGATTCAAATTTTCTAGAGTGTGGAGGAACGTATTCACTTACACCCTTTGGAGCTTGAATTTGATTTTTCTTACTCATCGTCGTCCTGACTTCTTGGCGGCATCGATGAGATATGGGTTTGTCTTTCTTTCATGCCCAATATACGTATCGGGACCATGTCCAGGAAGAACGCGAAGATCATCAGATAGCGTTAAAACTTTATTGACCAACGTTTCTTGCATTGATTCTGCCGATCCTGAAGGTAAGTCTGTACGACCAATAGCTCCAGCGAATAAAACATCGCCACTAATCAGGACATCTTCATTTATTTTAAACATGAGGGATCCTCGAGTATGACCCGGTGCATGAATCGCATGAAACTTCATGCCCAGCATTTCTACTTCTGCTCCATGTCGCAATTCTCGTACATCACTGGGTTCAGAAAACTCCATAGCGCTTAATGTCGCTAAAAATTCAGGACCATGAGCTCTTTCTGGATGCAATAACAAAGCCCTATCTTCGCTATGTATATAGGTCGGAATCCCATACCCATCAGCTATTGGAACTATTGAGAACGTATGGTCTAAGTGACCATGTGTGATGATTGTGGCAACAGGTTTGAGGTTATGTTCATTCAGAACCACTGCAAGAGTGTCAGATACATCTGGCATTCCGGGATCAACGACGACACATTCACCGCCAACTTCATTGGCGATGATCCAGCAGTTGGTTGCAAACATGGGGGCAGCGAAGGAGGTGATGAACACGGTATTTCCCTTCATCTACGCCTAATTATGGAGCTTGTTACGCGGGAAATTTCGCCGCGCTCGTGGGTACAGGGTACCTTTTACCTTCACCAAGCCGCCTGACCAACTCGAATTAAGGCTCTTTAATCGAAGGAATAAAGAGTTTTAGGAATTGGTCCAATAGCGAAGATCGAATTCGATTAACGCGCTGAAGGGAAGACTATGTCTGACATCAATCCACTATCAATTTCAATTCCAACTTCTGCAGCATCTGCTCTCATTGGAGATCCCGCCAAGTTTGGATATGTAGCACATGATGGAACGGTCTTCGTTAAAACTTCACAAGGCGATAAAGCTGTTGGTTCATACCCAGGCAAAAGTGCTGAAGAAGCACTCGCATACTTCGTCAGAAAGTTTGAAGCAGTCGCATCTGAGATTGCTCTTCTTGCAGCTCGCATAACAAGCGGCGCCATGGTCCCATCTGATGCTCTTGCATCCGTTAAAAAATTGCGAGATCAAGTAAAAGAGATAAACGCTGTTGGAGATCTTGAAGCATTGGCTAATTCTGTGGAACAACTCGAACCACTGATTGAAGGTCACCGTGGAGCCTATGAAGCAAAGAAGGCAGCTGCGGAATCTGAAAAAGCTGCAAAGCGTGCCCAGGTTTTAGTTGAAAAAGAGAAGATTGTTGCAGAAGCAGAGTCACTCGCACTTTCCGAGAGTTGGAAAACAACCGGAGATCGATTGAAAGAACTTCTTGTAGAATGGAAATCCGCCCCACGTCTAGATAAGAAAACAGATACCGACTTGTGGAAGCGTTTTTCTGCTTCACGCAATAAATTTGATAAGCGTCGCCGCACCCACTTTGCAAATCTTGAAGCAACAACTGCTGTAGTGACAGATGCCAAGAAAAACTTAGTCGCAGAAGCCGAAAAGCTTGCAACGTCAACTGATTGGGTAGCAACAGCTAAAGCTTTCAAATCATTGATGGATCAATGGAAAGCAGCTGGACGCGGAAAGCCTTCTGATGATGCGAAACTCTGGGCACGATTTAAGAAGGCTCAAGATCAATTCTTCCAAGCTAAAGGTGCAGACCTAGAAAAGCGTGAAGTAACAATGACTGCCAACTTGGCAAAACGCGAAGAACTCATTGTTCAAATTGAAGCATTAGTTCCATTCACCGACGTCAAAGATGCCAAGAATAAGTTCAGAGATCTTGCGCGCGCATGGGAAAAAATTGGAATGACCAATCGCGATAAGCGTGCGGCACTTGATGCACGCGTAAGCAAAGTTGAAGAAGCAATCAAGTCAGCTGAAGCAGAAATCTGGCGTAAAACTGATCCAGCAGCGAAGGCACGTGCTGCAGAAGTTGTTGCTCAACTTCAAGGAGCAATTGATAATTACGAAAAGATTGCGGCAAAAGCTACTAGCGCAGGCAATGCGAAGAAAGCTGCTGAAGCGCTTGAATCCGCAGCGGCTCGACGCACCTGGCTTGAAGAAGCACAGAAATCTCTGGCTGATTTTAGTTAATTATTGGTGGTGCGATAAACGTCGTACACGCCTTCGACAGAACGAACCGCCGTTAATACAGCATCTAGGTGAGTTGCATCTGCCATTTCAAATGTGAATCGTGAAATAGCTACACGATCTTTTGTCGTGCTAACGGCCGCACTTAAAATGTTTACTTGTTGCTCAGAGAGAGTTCTGGTTACATCAGCTAGCAGTCGTGCACGATCCAACGCTTCTACTTGGATATTTACTAGGAACAAGCTTGATGCCCCGTCAAGCCATTTAACCCCAACAATGCGATCACTCTGATGTAGGCGTAAGTCATCAGCATTAACGCAATCAGTTCGGTGAACTGAAATTCCACTACCTCGAGTTATGAAGCCCATGATTGGGTCTCCTGGAACAGGTGTGCAACAACGCGCAAGCTTTACAAGGACATCATCTATGCCTTCAACTTTAATTGCGGTGCTTGAACGTTTTGCAACTGGCGCTCCCCCTGGAACGAAATCCATAGTTGGTTCTGGATGAGAATCTTCCACACCCATGAACAGAACTAACTTGTCGATAATTGCGGGAGCAGAAACGTGACCATCACCAACTGCTGAATACAGCGCAGAAATATCTGGATATCTCAGCTCGTGTGCTAGTTCTAGGAGTGCATGTCCTGCAAAAATCTTCTGAAGAGGTAAACCTGCTTTTCGCATTTGTCGTGCAATTGATTCGCGACCAGCTTCGATTGCTTCCTCGCGGCGCTCTTTGCTAAACCACGCTTTGATCTTCGAGCGGGCTCGTGGACTCTTAACAAAGTTCAGCCAATCGCGAGAAGGCGCAGCTGAATCGCTTTTATTCGTTACAACTTCAACAACGTCACCATTATTCAAACGTGTATCAAGGGGTACTAAACGCCCATTGATTTTCGCACCAGCACATCTGTTTCCAACGTCAGTATGAACTGAGTACGCGAAGTCAACTGGTGTGGAACCTCCAGGCAAAGCAACCACGCTGCCTTTTGGAGTAAAAACGAATACTTCTGGAGTTCCTAAATCAAAACGTAGTGCTTCAAGAAATTCTGATGGATCCTCAGTTTCTTTTTGCCATTCATGAAGCTGACGTAACCACAACATCTGAGGTGAAGAGGAGTTTGTGTCAGTGCCGTGCTTGTACTTCCAGTGTGCGGCGATACCGAACTCAGCTCGTGAGTGCATTTCAAAAGTACGAATCTGAATTTCAATGGCTTTGCCATCAGGCCCTATCACCGTCGTGTGAAGAGATTGATACAAATTGAACTTCGGCATTGCTATGTAATCTTTGAAGCGTCCAGGAACTGGCGACCATCTGGCGTGGATTGAACCTAGAACTGCATAGCAATCCTTAACGTCATTTACGAGAACACGGATTCCGACGAGATCATAAATGTCATTAAACTCTCGACCGCGAACAACCATCTTCTGGTAAACACTGAAAAAATGCTTCTTGCGACCCGTAACTGTTGCCTCGACATTATCTTTGGCTAAGTCTTCTTCAACGGTCTGAATAACTTCAGAAGTAAGCGCATCTCTAGAGGGACTGCGTTCTGCAACTAACCTGGAAATCTCCTCAAACTTTTTTGGCTCAAGTACAGCGAATGAAAGATCTTCTAGCTCCCACTTAATGGCATTCATACCCAATCGATGAGCAAGGGGTGCATAAATATCTAAGGTTTCACGTGCTTTGCGTTCAGCGCTTTGAGGATCTACATATTTCCAAGTGCGAGCATTATGCAATCGATCTGCCAATTTAATGACAAGAACTCTAATGTCGCGAGACATAGCAACAACCATCTTGCGTACAGTCTCTGCTTCTGCTGTTGGTCCATAACTCAATTTATCTAACTTGGTTACGCCATCTACAAGTGATGAAATTTCATCTCCGAAGTCACTCTTTAGTTGCACAAGTGAATAAGGTGTATCTTCGACAGTGTCATGCAATAACGCAGCAATAATCGTTGCGTCATTTAATCCAAGTTCAGAAAGAATGTGAGCTACTGCGACAGGGTGGGTTATGTATTCATCGCCTGATTTACGAAGTTGACCACTGTGGGCTGTTTTTGCAACTTCGTAAGCGCGTTCAACCTTTACGACATCAGCCTTCGGATCATGCTCCTTAAGGGAGCTGATTAAAGGTTCTAAGAGTGTGTCCATCTGGGACGCAAATAAAGTTACTTGCGACCTTTACGTTTTGGTTGATTGCGAGGCCCACGTTTTTCTATACCAGCATCTGATGCAGGTGAGCCAACTGTTGCAACGACTGTTGATGCACCACGTGCATTAATTCGCTTCGCCAGTGCTTTCATTGCTGGTTCACGTTCACGCAATGCAGCTAGCAACGGAGTTGCAATAAAAATGGATGAGTATGCACCAGTTGCTAGACCAATGAAGAGAGCCAGTGATAAATCCTTTAGTGTTCCAGCACCAAGAAGACCTGCACCAACAAACAAAATTGAACCTACTGGAAGCAAGGCAACGATGGTTGTATTAATCGAGCGAATTACAGTTTGATTAATAGACAAGTTAGCCGCTTGTGAGTATGTCATTTTTGATGTTGAAGTTATAGATCGAGTGTTTTCACGCACTCTGTCGAAAACAACCACCGTGTCATACAGCGAATAACCCAGAATCGTTAAGAATCCAATAACGGTTGCCGGCGTAACATCAAAGCCCACGAGAGCATAAATTCCAACGGTGATAAAAACGTCGTGAACTACGGCGATTATGGCCGCAATCGCCATCTTCGGTTCAAAAGCCATCGCCAAGTAAAGGATTACAACTACTAAAAATCCGATCAATCCATAGAGAGCTTTGCGAGTAATTTCCTTACCCCAGGATGGACCAATAATTTGAGTATCAATTGAATCGATACTGACAGCAAATGTTGAAGCAAGCGAATCTTCAACAGCGTTAGATTGAGCAGCAGTTAGAGAACCAGTTTGAACACGAATCTTGTCGTTGCCAACTTTTTGGATAATTTTTTCGCCAGTAATCCCCGCAGAAGTTAAAGCTGATTCTGCCTGGGCGATTGTGCCGCCAGATTTTGTTACGGTGTAAGAAGATCCGCCTTTAAATTCGATACCAAGGTGCAATCCTTGAAGTGATAGGGCAGCAATCGAAGCGATGATCAAAAGTCCGGAGAGGGCATACCAGCGTCGACGTTTTCCAATGTAATCAATTGATGTCTCACCCGAATGCAAACGGGCGCCTAATCCTGAAAATTTAGACATGGCTTACGCCTCCTTTGTTACATGAGATGAATGGCCGAAACTCTTTGCGGAAACTCCAGAAAGGGCGTGCCCCGAGTTAAAGAATTTTAACCTAGCTAAAAATACTGTCAGCGGCTTTGTAAAGAAGAATACGACAATGAGGTCGACTAGCGTTGTAAGTCCCAAAGTGAAAGCGAATCCTCGCACACCACCTACTGCGAATAAATATAGAAGAATCGCTGAAATAATTGAGACGAAGTCAGCAACCACAATTGTTCGACGCGCTTTGGTCCAACCAGTTTCAACAGCTGATCGCAATGATCGACCATCACGAACTTCATCTCGAATACGTTCGAAATAAACGATAAATGAGTCGGCAGTAATACCGATTGCAACAATTGCACCCGCAATACCCGCCAAGGTCAGTGTGAACCCAATCCACTTACCCAAAAGCAAGAAGGCCATGTATACAAGGGCCGCAGCGACAACTAATGAACCAACTGAAACAAGTCCCAAGCCACGGTAATACAGGATGGAATATAGGAAGATCAAAATAAATCCAAGTAAACCGGCCAATAAGCCAGCATCTAATTGATCTGCTCCTAGTGTTGGAGAAACTTGTTGAATTTCTCCACGATCAAAGGCCAGAGGAAGTGCACCGTACTTGAGTACATTTGCTAAATCCTGCGCTTCAAGTTGTGTAAAGGATCCTGTAATTTGCGCATTGCCTGAAGGAATTGCTTCATTGATTCGTGGCGCAGAAACTACTAAACCATCAAGAACAATTGCTACTTGATTTTGCGGGCTAGGTAATGAAGTTACGCGGGCAGTGATATCAGCAAATGCTCTTGTTCCTTCGCCGTTAAAGACCAGTGAAACAAACCATGCGTTTCCGCCTTGTTGATCAATACCGGCAGTTGCTTTTGAAACTTGGCGACCAAGAACTTCTGCTTTAGCCAAAATGTACTTCGCCCCACCATTGCGATCACACGCAACAATCGCACTATCGGCATTGTCTGAGCCAGTTCCCTGCAAGTTCTCTGGGTTGGTGCAATCAAGGGCTGCAAATTGCGCGTTGAGCTCTGGTGTTACCGCTGCATCAGGCGTTGCTGTCGGATCTGTTGGCGCCGCAGATGGTGTTCCGGCAGCAGTTGCTAATACTTGTCTAAATCTGAGTTCAGCAGTTTGGCCGACTAGTTCTACGACACGACGACCAGTGTCGCCAGGAATTGAAATAATAATTTGACGATTTGTGCCGCTACCTTGAGCTGCAACTTCACTTTCAGCAACACCCAATGAGTTAACGCGCTGGCGAATAATCGAAACTGCTTGATCAATAGCTTCTGTTGTTACTTTGCCACTATCACCTGGAGCAATTCGAGGTTGCAAAGTAACGCTTGTGCCACCGCGAAGATCTAAACCGAGTCGTACTGATGTTGCTCCAGTGATAAACACTGTTGCAAGCAGAGCGACCATGATCAGACCCAGGATTAGAAGGGTGCGTCCCGGACGGGTGGCGTTCTTAATTGGCTTATTCGCTGTAGACATAGGTGCAGAGTCTAGGCGTGATTATCAGGCGTGTCGAAAAGACCGGGAGTAGTAGCCAAATCTGCAGGCGGAGTGCGCCCAATATGAGTCCAACCCAGTGGTGTCGCAATTCGGCCACGAGATGTTCGCGCCATAAACCCATTTCTGACCAAGAATGGTTCAGCGACAGATTCCACGGTTTCTGTTTCTTCTCCAACTGCTATGGCCAGTGTTGATAGTCCCACCGGCCCACCATTGAATCTCTCAATCAATGCGGTGAGCACTGCACGATCCAAACGATCCAAACCTTTTTCATCAACTTCATACATGAGCAATGCCGACATTGCATGCTCATGCGAGAGTGCGTTGCTTCCCTGTACTTGTGCAAAATCTCGAACTCTTCGTAACAACCTGTTGGCAATTCTTGGGGTGCCGCGTGAGCGCCCCGCAACTTCATCAACCGCTTTTGAATCAATGCTTAATCCAAGTAATTGTGCACTTCTTGTAATCACTGTTGCTAAATCTTTTTCGTCATAGAAATCAAGGTGTGCCGTAAATCCGAAACGATCGCGCAGCGGACTTGGAAGTAATCCGGCACGAGTGGTAGCGCCAACAAGAGTAAATCGTGGAAGCTGCAATGGAATTGCGGTGGCACCAGGTCCCTTACCAACTACAACATCTACCCTGAAATCCTCCATTGCAAGGTATAGGAGTTCTTCTGCAGGTCGTGGCAATCTATGTATTTCATCCAGAAACAAAATTTCGCCTTCAACTAATGAAGAAAGAATCGCCGCTAAATCACCCGCGTGTGTTATTGCCGGTCCACTGGTCACACGAATAGGGGTATTCATCTCACTAGCCAAAATCAAGGCCAAAGTTGTCTTACCTAAACCTGGCGGCCCTGAAAGCAATATGTGATCGGCTGCGCTTTCTCGTTTTCTAGCAGCAGTAAGGAGTACATCGATTTGTTGGCGCACTCGATCTTGGCCAATGAAATCATTTAATGTCTTAGGCCGCAGTGCGTGTTCCGCGGCGCCGTCATCGCTTCGCAATGCAGGAGTAACCAAGCGATCATCTGACGTCATTTTTTACCACTTTGAAGTGTCAACTTGAGTAACGCGCCGAGCTCCATAGAAGCAATGTCATCCTGAGAAACAGTTGATAAAACAGTATTAATAGCCTCATCCGAATCTTTTGCTGAAAATCCAAGAGAGATCAATGCACTCGCTAATTGTTCGCGCCATACAGGTTGGTGAGAAATTCTTGCACCGCCGTGACCAAAGTCAGATAACTTGGATTTGAGTTCTAGTACCAAACGCTGTGCACCCTTTTTGCCGATGCCTGGGACTTTTTCAATTACTGAAATGTTCTCAGTATTTACTGCCTGTGCTAACTCTGAGGGTGTTAACGCCCCCAAAATTGAGAGCGCTACCTTGGGCCCGATACCAGAAACAGTTTGGACTAGTTCAAACAGAACTCGCGATGCTTCATCACTAAAGCCATAGAGAGTTAATGAATCTTCGCGCACAACAAGAGATGTAAAAAGATGAGCCGGTGCACCTATAGTCAATGACGAGCTGGTGTGAGAGTTTATTAATACATTCATACCTACTCCCCCTACTTCAACAATTGCTCGGTCAAGAGATAGTGACTTAACTACTCCGTTTAGTGTTGCAATCATCGAAGTGCGGCCAATCTCTTCTTTTCGGCGGCTACTGCACTCTTGATTTTTGAGTTCGCACCCCCGCGCCAAATATGACAAATTGCTAACGCAAGAGCATCTGCGCTGTCTGCAGGTTTAGGTATCTCTTGAAGATTCAATAACCGTTTTACCATCTCGGAAACTTGTGACTTGTTGGCTCTTCCTGATCCAGTAACCGCAGCTTTAACTTCACTAGGAGTGTGCATGAATACTGGAATGTTATTTTGAGCTGCAACCAATAGTGCAATCCCAGCAGCTTGTGCGGTTCCCATCACTGTTCGTACATTGTGTTGGGAGAAAACTCTTTCCACTGCGATCACATCGGGTGAATACTTTTGTACCCATTGAGTTATTTCAGAGTGAAGGGAAAGTAGTCGATCATCAAGGTCAGCATCTGTTGGCGTCATGATGACTCCAACGCCATCGAGTGACAAAGTAGAACCAGGTGCACCAGAGACGATGCCTACTCCGCATCTAGTTAAACCTGGATCAATGCCCAAAACTCGCATGGCGCTAGCCTAAGAGGTTCAGTCTTAAAATTAAGCCAGACTCGCCATTACTTCATCAGACACATCAGCGTTACTGAAGACATTCTGAACATCATCTAGCTCTTCAATCGCATCAATTAGTTCAAATACCTTTGTTGCCGAATCCGCATCTAAATCGATTGTCATGGAAGGGACAAAAGATGAATCTGCAGATTCATAATCAATACCAGCGCTTTGCAACGCTGTGCGAGCTGCAACTAGATCACTTGCTTCGCAAATAATCTCAAATGACTCACCGTTATCTTTTACCTCTTCTGCACCGGCTTCGAGAACAGCTTCGAGAATAGATTCTTCTGTAGCACCCGATGCTTTGTTAACTGTGATTAAACCTTTGCGATTAAACAAATATGAAACAGAACCTGGATCTGCCATAGAACCGCCGTTGCGAGTAACTGCGACGCGCACTTCTGAAGCAGCGCGGTTTCTGTTATCTGATAAACACTCAATCATGATTGCAACACCTGATGGGCCATATCCCTCGTACATAATTGTTTCCCAATTAGCTCCACCAGATTCAAGACCAGCTCCACGCTTTATTGCTCGGTCAATATTGTCTGCAGGCATTGAGTTTTTCTTAGCTTTTGCAACTGCATCAAAAAGTGTTGGGTTTCCGTCCATGTCGGGACCACCGTTACGTGAGGCCACTTCAATTGCTTTAATCAGCTTGGCAAAGTTTTTTGCGCGACGACTATCGATGACAGCCTTCTTATGCTTAGTTGTCGCCCACTTGGAATGGCCGGACATTTAACACCTCACCTGATAGTTCAAAAATCGATTATCTAACTTTATCGTAACTTTCTGATGCCCTTACTTGCAGACTTTTTCCAGGAAATACCGATGAACACTGTAGTCATCCGTAATTTCAGGGTGAAATGCTGTGGCCAATAGATGGTCTTGCCGCACAGCAACGGCGTGGGCTTTGCTGTCGCTTCCTTCGTAACTTGCTAGAACCTCAACACCTTTGCCAATTTTTTCAACCCATGGTGCTCTGATGAAGACTGCTCGTATGGGTGTACTTGAAATAGCCGGCGCCGAAATATCAGTTTCAAAAGAATCAACCTGGCGACCAAAAGCATTGCGACGAACGGTGATATCAATGCCACCGAAAGTTTCCTGTCCATCTTTGGCTGCAACTATGTGATCTGCCAACATAATCATTCCGGCGCATGATCCATACGTCGGCATACCTGAAGCAATACGCTTCTTAATGGGTTCGAATATCTCAAATGTTTTTGCTAACGAAACTATTGTTGTTGATTCTCCCCCAGGAATTATGAGTGCATCAATTTTTTCTAATTCACCAACCCTGCGTACTTCCGTGGCTTCTACGTTGCAGTGATTAAGGGCGCTTATATGCTCGCGAAAATCTCCTTGTAAAGCTAAAACACCAACACGCAAGTTTTTACTTACCAACCACGTTCGGAGAGTCTATGTGGAGCTGGCAGATCGGCAACGTTGATTCCAACCATTGCTTCACCAAGCCCACGAGAAGCATCACCAACAACTTTTGGATCATTAAAGAAAGTAGTTGCTTTCACACATGCAGATGCTCGACGCTGTGGATCACCGGATTTGAAGATTCCAGAACCGATAAACACGCCATCTGCTCCCATTTGCATCATGAGCGCGGCATCGGCAGGAGTTGCAATACCTCCAGCAGTGAAAAGAACTACTGGGAGTTTTCCATTTGCTGCTACTTCCTTAACTAAATCATAAGGAGCCTGCATCTCTTTGGCTGCAACGTAGAGTTCATCTTCGCGCATTGATGTAAGGCGGCGAATTTCTCCACCAATTTGGCGCATGTGTGTCATTGCATTGGAAACATCGCCGGTGCCGGCTTCACCCTTAGAGCGAATCATTGCGGCACCCTCATTAATACGTCGAAGCGCTTCGCCTAAATTGGTTGCACCACAAACGAAGGGAACTGTGAAATCCCATTTGTTAATGTGATTTGTGTAATCAGTTGGAGTTAATACTTCTGACTCGTCAATGTAATCCACGCCTAAGCTTTGAAGAATCTGCGCTTCTACGAAATGTCCGATGCGCGCCTTGGCCATAACAGGAATTGAAACCGCGGCTTGAATCGCTGCAATCATGTCAGGATCTGACATACGAGCTACGCCACCTTGCGCGCGGATATCAGCAGGAACTCTTTCAAGTGCCATGACAGCAACAGCGCCAGCATCTTCGGCAATTTTTGCTTGCTCAACATTGACAACGTCCATGATGACGCCGCCCTTAAGCATTTCTGCCATTCCGCGCTTTACGCGAGATGTTCCGCTTTCTTGTGCCATTACGACTCCCCGTATGAATAGGTCGCTAATACTACTTTGAAGTTGGAGATGGCGCGCTCGCAAATTTGCGCGTGAAATCTGGCTCTTTATCGGTTAGAGCGACCCATACTTGCCCCGGCGCGAACTTAATTTCTGCCCCTGTTTCATCGCTCCACTTTGTTGGCGATAAAGCATCTACTCGATTCCATGTAGCAGCAATCACAGTGGAGTCACGCAATACATAACCTTTTCCGCTTCCAACTGTCTGTGAAAAAGGAGTGTTTCCCCCGAACTTATCTCCGTACTCAGAAGGTGTAATTGAAACTATCTGAATAACTAAGGTCGTAGGACCAAGATTTTCTCCGCGATCATTTAGATCTGGTACTGAGTTAACACTTAAGAACCAGCGCATGCTTTTTGGATTCCATGTAGCTGAGTATTTCTGCGCAGGCCAGTGCATGGTCACATCGGAGATCTCGAATCCCTTATTTTCTATTTTTTTCGAAAAATTCCAACCAATATTCTTGGCAGAGTCAATGACTGTTCCCTTGTTCGATTCATTTGTCATAAGTGTTTGAGCATTAAGAAACATTGCGAAAGGTTGAAACCGATTTGGATCTGTTTCGTAAAATGCTGGACCTCTTCGCATTGCGCCTACATCAGACAAATTTGCAGCTGCAATCACGGGAAGTAATTTTTGTTGGGCCCCGCTATAGGCAAATGCAACTCGACCGTATTGCGCAAACAATTCAATATCACTGATTCGCGCGCTTCTCACTGGTCCGATCCGGGGCGGAATGGTCGAGGAAAATACAGCCGCCAATCTCGTTAGTCCGCCTTCGACTTGTTCAATGTAGACAACGTCTGCAAATTCCAGTCCTACCTGAGGTCGTGCGTTTCGCGTGTCATCAATCTTCACAACCAAGACTGGACCATTTTCACCTTCACGACCGCTCAGTACATTTGTTTGCACTGGATCAGAAATCAACTGTGTAACAGTCTGAGAAATTGAGGCGCATCCAGCGGTTACCAACACTGCAAGATAGGTTGCAAAGACCAGAGCGCTTCGAGTTTTAAAGGACATCAGATTCAAATTCATATGTAACAGGTAGCGGTGCCGTTCCTGCTAAGCGGAAAGTCCGAAAGATAAACTTATTTCGCACTAATTGAGTTCTAGTTACAGCGTCAACATGTAATGCAATTGCAATTCTTATTTTGTCTGTTAATTCAGATAACTCGCGAAGCAGAGAAGCTTCGGCCGGCCGAGCACTGCTCTGTCCATCCGCCAGAAGTAAACCTAAAGCACCTGAAAGTCCGCTCTCTGCAACAGAGCGCTTTTCAATAACCGCCTCGCGCGCTTGATAGGCAGCAGCTGTTAACAACATCGCAGAAGCCGGATCTGCGATTTCACTTCGCGCTATTTCTAGTGCGATAGCTGCTCGCCTTTGAAGCAGACTATCCAAATTCGCCCAACTCGTTTCAACGCGATGATGCAGGCGATCTAATCGTGTAGCAGAGAAAGTGAGATACCAGATGAAAACAAGCAGTAGAACTGCAAGAAAAATAAAGGTCTTCACTTAATCATCTCCCTTCGACTCTCTGCCTAGGAACTTACTCCATGAACGACTTTCAGATGTGAGGCGAACTTTTTCTCCACCGACAAGTGACATTTCATAAATAGAGAAAATCTGATCGGCCACGACTTTCCAATCAAATTGTTGAGCGTGTGTTTTACCCGCTTTACCTAGTTCAACTCTTCTCTTCTCATCCCGTAGCAAATCAATAACACGCTTTGCGAGGTCTGTAGAACTTTCGGATTGAAATAGTTCGCCATATCGACCGTGATCTAGCAATGAGTCAAAGGCAGGAATGTCACTTGCTACTACTGTGGCGCCACCAGCAAGTGCCTCAGCCAGAATAATCCCAAAGGATTCTCCCCCAGTATTAGGTGCGATGTATAAAGAGATAGATGCCAAGAAATCAGCTTTATCTTGTTCAGATATTCTGCCTAGAAATGTAAATCGCGAACGCAATTGCGGATCTATAGATTTGATAACTTCATCAGCTTCGCCAGGACCAGCGATAAAAATTCGCACGTCAGGTGCAAAACGAGAAATGATGGGAAGAGCATCAACTAAAACGGATAACCCTTTGCGTGGTTCTTCGAAACGACCAATAAAGCCGAGTGTATTTCCTTGCCATTTTTCCTGTGCCACACCATCTCGATACCGATCTGCATAAATTCCATTTGGAATAACAACGGCATCAGTTTCAAGGTGCTCCGTTAATGTTTCGCGTGCTGCCTCGCTCACAGCGATACGAGCAGATAACTTTTCGATAACTGGTTCAAGTATTGGTCCTATAGCAAAAATTGCCTTCTGCCTCTTTGCAGCCGCATGAAAGGTTCCAACCATTGGTCCGTCTGCTGCCCAGCAAGCTAGTAGTGAGATAGAAGGAATCGCTGGTTCATGTAAATGCAAAATGTCGAAGTCACCTTGGGCAATCCATTGTCTAACTCGCGCAAAAGCAATCGGTCCAAACAAAACTCGCGCAACAGCGCCGTTATATGGAATTGCGATTGGCTTGCCAGCGCTGGTTACGTATGTAGGTATCTTTGATTCATCAATAACTGGTGCTAAAACCGAAACATTGTGCCCGGCCGCAATCAAATACTCAGCTAAATCTCGAACATGGTTTTGTACGCCTCCGGGTGTATCCCAGCCATAAGGGCAGACGATTCCAATTTTTAGAGAACGCGAAAGCATTATGTGCGCTCCTTGAAGTCTTCATCTATCCAAATTCTTTGAAGCATGTGCCAATCTTCTGGATGCTGAGAAATTCCTTGTTCGAAATTGTTTGCTGACTTTTGAACCAATACTGAAACTTTCTCTTCTTGTGTACCAGTTTCAGGCATAGAAATTTCATCAAAAGTTATGTGAATTCCATCGCGCGTGTAATTCACAAAAGCTGTAAGAAGAATAGCTCCTGTCTTTAACGCCAACACAGCCGGACCAGCCGGCATGCGTGCAGGCTTTCCGAAGAATTGAACATCAATTCCTGACTTAGACAAATCACGATCTGCAACTAATGCAATTAAATGTCCTTCGCGCAATCTCTGAGCCAGTGTCGTCATCGATTGTGAATCCAGCGCTAATACTTCCATTCCCATCGCTTGTCGATAAAGTAAAAATTCATTAAATAATCTTTCAGGCTTTAATCTTTCAGCCACCGTCACTAAGTGAATTCCCTTGAGGCAAAAATACGCGCCCGCATGATCCCAATTTCCTGCATGAGGAAGAGCCACGATTACCCCGCGACCGCTTTTGATTCCGTTTAACAAGAGTTCTTCCCGAGTAACCGTAACTGTTGAATTGATTCGCTCTGTATCCCAATTTGGAAACCTAAATGTGTCACACCAATATCGCATGTATGAAGCCATAGCTTCTTGTAAAAGTTCTTTCATCTGTGTACCTGATAGATCAGAAGTCACCCGGAGTAGATTCTTGCGCAGTCTTTGCACGCTCTTGCCATCACGCTTTACGAGCCATCTTGCTCCTCGATCAAAGAGCGAATAAGCGGCATTTTCTGGGAGCGCGCGCACTACCTTCCACGCAAATATGTAAACCCAGGCTACTAATCTATCTTTCATATTAGATCGCGCGTTTTACAATTAACAATCGTTGACAAGTTGTAACTAAACCAAGAATTGCAAGCAACCATGCACTCGCAGCAAGTGCATAGCTCACACCAAGACCGTGTAGTCCGGTGCCAACAAGGGCGATGATTGCCCGTTCTGTGCGTTCAGCGATACCGCCGCTGCAAGCAATTGACATACTTTCTGCTTTTGCGCGTATGTAAGGAATCAACATTCCTGTAATGATTGCAAGAAGATAAATGATAGAAAGGTGATCATTCTGATCAATGAGATAGACACAAACCGCAAACAAGATTGAGGAGTCTGACACTCTGTCGACAGTTGAATCTAGAAATCCGCCCCATTTACTGGCCCCTTGTGAACTAATTCGAGCCATTGCTCCGTCAAAGAGATCACTTAACATGAAAAAACTGATAACGAGAGTTCCAATAAAGAAATCACCTCGCGGAAAGAAATAAATAGAACTGCATACGACGCATAGAGCACCGATAGCTGTTACTGAGTTAGGAGTTAATCCGATTCGTAGGAAGAATCTGGCCACTGGCGAAATAATTCGCGTGACCGCTGGCTTTAAAACATCGCTAATCATTAGGTACATCGTAGGCTGAGCACATGGCATCTCATAGTTCTGACCTAACCATCAGCGTGTACGGACACCCCAGTGCCAACCCTGAATCAGTTGCGAGCCTCTTTGGTGGCACGCATGTATCACAAGCCGATGGTTCAGAAGATGTGGCAATTTTTGTCATTAATCCCAATTCCGGAGTTGATGAACAAACCGTAGAAAACTGGAGCGCGCTAGATGAGTTTCAAACTCCTCGCATCGTTGTTGTTTCAGAACTGGAATCAGGAGAAGCCGATTTCGACGATGCTGTGTTGCTGGCGAACAGACTCTTTGATCAAGTTGTAACACCATACCTTGTACTTCACGATGATTTGGGTGCACCGTGTGCGCTAATTAGTTTAGAAACTCAAGAGATTATTGATTATTCGCAGTCACCAGAAAAAACAATTGCCAGTGACCCAGAACATAAAACGCTAGTAAGTGAATTCGTTGAAGAGTACACATCACACCTAGCAGTAATGGGAGACGGAGCCTTTGCAGCGGGATTGCTCTTTCCTGCTATACCTCTGATAATCAATAAGCGAATTGGTGTAGAAATCGTAAGAAAATATCTTTCAGAAATTAATCACTGACCCAATTAGCTGCAAGGTCACTACGTGTCTGCGCAAGTAATTGCGGCAAAACTTTGGTTTGACCAATAATTGGCATGAAATTAGCGTCTCCACCCCAACGTGGTACTACGTGCTGATGAATGTGATCAGCAACTCCGGCTCCTGAAATTGCACCTTGATTCATTCCCAAATTAAAACCTGCTGCATTAGAAACTTTACGTAATGTCTTCATGCCTTGTGCACTTAAGAAAGAGATTTCATTTCGCTCAGACTCGGTGAGATCTGTTAAATCAGCAACGTGTCGGTATGCGCACACCAAAAGATGTCCCGCGTTGTATGGATATAGATTCATCACGACATAAGCTTCTTTGCCACGATGAACAATCAATCCATCTTCATCACTTAGTGAAGGGATTGTGCAAAAAGGACATGCAACGTTGTTACTTTCAAGAGGTCTGTTTTCACCCTTGAGATAATCCATGCGGTGAGGAGCCCATAACCGCGCCCAAGCATCTGGAATACCAGCACCACCTTCAAGATGCATTCGCTATACCTGAATTCGCTTGCTTACAGCTTCTTTGATCTCTGCGATTGCTTGAGCAATTGGAATTCCATTCTTCTGCTCGCCGTTTCTATATCTAAATGAAACAGCGCCAGCTTTTTGATCTTCTTCGCCAGCGATAACCATAAAAGGAATCTTCTGCATCTGAGCATTGCGAACTTTCTTCTGCATACGATCATCAGATGCATCTAATTCCGCTCTAATGCCAGCTTTTTTCATCTGTGAAATCACATCGGCTAAGTAATCCGCAAATGCATCGGCAACGGGTATTCCAACTGCTTGCATTGGTGCAAGCCATGGTGGAAACGCACCGGAATAGTGCTCAGTCAAAACTCCGAAGAATCTTTCAATCGATCCAAATAGAGCACGGTGAATCATCACTGGACGCTGACGAGTTCCATCTGCTGCTGAATATTCGAGTTCGAAGCGTTGCGGTAACTGAAAATCTACTTGGATCGTCGACATCTGCCATGTGCGGCCAATGGCATCTTTTGCTTGCACCGAAATCTTTGGTCCGTAAAAGGCAGCTCCACCCTCATCTAGAACTAATTGAAGTTTTTGTGCTTCTGCCGCTTTTCGAAGCGCCTCTGTTGCTTCAGTCCAATCTTTATCATCGCCTACAGACTTTTCTGGGTTACGTGTGGAAAGCTCTAAATAGAAATCGTTCAACCCGTAATCACGGAGCAAGTTCAGTACGAAGGTCAATAGTGAATCTAATTCGGCAGGCATCTGCTCTTTTGTGCAATAAATATGCGCATCGTCTTGGGTGAATCCACGAGCACGAGTAAGTCCGTGCATTACTCCTGATTTTTCGTAACGATAAACAGTTCCGAATTCAAATAATCTAAGTGGTAACTCGCGATATGAACGTCCGCGTGCGCGGAAGATCAAATTATGGAAAGGGCAGTTCATCGGTTTCATGTAGTACTGCTGTCCAGCTTTTTTGATTGTTCCATCCGGATGATGCTCTTCATCCAAAATCATTGGTGGATACATGCCTTCGGAGTACCAATCCAAGTGACCCGACGTTTCAAATAATGCAGCTTTGGTTAAGTGTGGCGAATAAACGAATTCGTATCCTTCTTCTTCGTGACGGATACGCGAATAATCTTCCATCGCTCGACGAATAATGCCGCCCTTAGGATGAAATACCGCCAAGCCAGAACCGATTTCTTCTGGAAATGAAAATAGATCAAGTTCGTTACCTAATCTGCGGTGATCTCGCTTTTCCGCTTCTGCTAAGAGCTCAAGGTGGGCGGTTAGCTCTTCCTGCGTTGGCCACGCCGTTCCGTAAATTCTCTGCAGCATTGGGTTTTTTTCTGAACCGCGCCAATAAGCGGCCGCGCTTCTCATTAACTTGAAAGCAGGAATATGTTTTGTTGAAGGCAAGTGAGGACCGCGGCATAAATCGCTCCAGACGGGTTGTCCATCTCTGCCGAGGTTGTCATAAATTGTTAATTCACTGCCGCCAACTTCAACACTTGCTTCATCGCCTGCACCAGATTTTAGGCCAATTAATTCGCATTTATACGGTTCGTGAGCAAGTTCTTTGAGAGCATCGGATTCGGTTGTAATGCGTCGCTTAAATCTCTGACCATCTTTAATAATCTTTCGCATCGCAGATTCAATTTTTTCAAAATCATCTGGATTAAATGGACGCTCAGGATCAAAGTCGTAATAGAAACCATCGGTAATTGGAGGTCCGATACCAAGGCGCGTTCCTGAAAAAATACTCTGCACGGCCTGCGCCATTACGTGGGCTGTTGAGTGACGCAAAACGGCAAGACCTTCAGGAGATGAAATTGTTACTGACTCAACGACATCACCGGCAGCCAAATCCGACCATAAATCTCGTAGCTCTCCATTTACCTTACAAACAACAACATCTTTTCTTTCTGAAAAAATCTGTGTTGGCTTCTGATCTGCCGCAACGTTGACGGCAACACCATCAACCGTGATTGAAATTTCGGACATGCCCCTAGCCTACCGAAGTTCGTACAGCCATTTCTCGGATTTCTTGTGCAAACATTTCACTAATCTGCAGATCTGGCATTACTCGCCCATCAATACTGTGCACGGCAATGGCAATTTTCAAACTTGAAATCACTATTGCTGCCTGTACATGTGAGAGGTCATTGGTATCCACACTTCGGACTTTGACTGGCAAATTTTCTACGACCAAGGCGCGCATAACACCTGGCAAAACACCCTGCACGATAGGTGGAGTTACCCACTTGCCATTGGTGTAGAAAATTAGGTTAGAGACAGCGCCTTCGCAGACATCGTGATTGCTATTGATCACAACAGCTTCATCACATCCCTGAGATTTAGCTTCTTTCAAAATATCTAACCGTGACGTATAAGGAAAAGTTTTATTCGGAACGCCCTTGATATCTATTGGTACTGGGTACGTACAAAGTTTTAAGTTGTGAGTTATTTCTGTATAGGAATTATGGACAGCTAAAAAAGTTCCATCTCCTTTAAATAGTAATCTCAATCTGCCGACAGGGTGAGTTACTTCAGCAAGTAGCGCGTCAATCGCTGTGCGCACACGGTCTTCATTGGGAATAGAAACACCTACCCGTGCTCCCGCATCGAGAGCTCTTCGCATATGTCTATTGAGAGCATATGGAGTTCCGTTAACAGTTTTAATTGTTTCAAAGATGCCAAAACCATCTGGCCAATAATCTGGTGATAATGCAACAGTGCTTGCATCGACTAAGGAGTCGTTTAACCAAATCCTCATGCAATTTCTCCTGATGCAATCTTTACTAAGCGTTCTGCCTTTAACTCTGTTTCGTCCCATTCAGCCTGGGGATCACTGGCCCATGTGATTCCGGCACCTGTTCCAAATTTCAAAGTATTTTTGTCTTTCCAAAATGTTCTTATAGCAACTGCGAGTTCACAAGCATCGCCTTGAATCCAACCTATGGCTCCGCAGTAAGGACCACGATCATGTTCGTTCGCTGCGATTATTCGAACAGCAGATGACTTTGGTGCACCGCTTACAGATCCTGGTGGCAGCAGCGGAGTGATAAGTTCATGCCAACTCAATCCATCCTTTAGTTCACCAGTTACATCAGAAACCAAGTGATCTAATCCAGGATGCACTTCGATTGCCAACAAGCGTGGAACATCTATTGAGCCATCTTTGCAAACTTGTCCAAGATCATTTCGAATCAAATCAACAATCATCACATTCTCGGCTTGGTCCTTACTTCCAAAATCAGAACCCCCAGTAGGGCGTGTGCCCTTAATAGGCGATGAAGTAACTATGGATCCATTTCGCTTTAGGAATAGCTCAGGTGATGCTGATGCAATTTCAAGACCTGGGATTCGCAGATAGGACGCGTATGGTGCTGGATTGTTCTCCAAAATTGATGAGAAGAGTGGTGCTAAAGAAAAATCAGATGGGATTGTTGTGCTCAGTATTCGACAGGCGTTTGCCTGATAAACCTCACCGTTGGATATATCTTCTTTGATGCTGCGCACATAAGAGATGTATTCCTGTTGACTCATTGAAGAAGTAAATTTGTCAGAAACAAGTTGCAAAGCGTCAGATTTAAATGTTGATTGCTTTACGTCAGAAAATTTCGCACACGTCCATTGGCCTTCAAAGGAAATGGATACCGCCCAGAAACCATCGTCGGTAATTTCTCGGGGGTCGTGAGTTAGTACCTGCAGATTCGTTGCATACCGATTGCCCATCCAAAAGATCGGTTCAACCCCTGCGTTCATGCGGACAACTTAGTCGTTAGCGACTCACTTTGGCTCTCAAGCACTGATGCGATAGATTTTGCCCTGCAATACGCGGACGTAGCGCAGTTGGTAGCGCGGAACCTTGCCAAGGTTCAGGTCGCCGGTTCGAACCCGGTCGTCCGCTCTGATTCACCGCCACTTACATATCTTTACTAATGTAAAAGATAAGAGTGGCGGTCTTTCTATGGTGGAATGGCCGAGAGGCGAGGCAAGGGACTGCAAATCCCTCTACACGGGTTCAAATCCCGTTTCCACCTCCATTATTTAAATGTGTTTACAACCATGTCCTTTAATCAATATGAATGAAAGAATCATCCTATGAATTCGCATGATGAGTCACAACGTCCATGGGGTCATTACGAAATCTTGCAAGAGAGTGCCATTCATAAAACCAAATGCATCTATGTATTGCCAGGAAAACGTCTGTCGTATCAACGCCATCAAAAACGCGCAGAACACTGGTTTATCGTTCAAGGTAGCGCTGAAGTTACGTTAGAAGGAAAAGTTTCACGGCTCTCTTCCGGTGACACCGTTTCGATTGCTAAAGGCCAACTACATCGGATAGCAAATATTGGGAGTGACGAAGTTATTTTCATCGAAGTTCAAACTGGAACGTACTTTGGCGAAGATGATATTGAGCGTATTGAGGACGATTTCGGTCGTTAAATTAGCTGTTGTATAGTTCTGCTACCTCAGGACGATTGGCTCAGCGGTAGAGCACCACATTGACATTGTGGGGGTCACTGGTTCGATCCCAGTATCGTCCACACTCGGTTACTCATTATTTAACTTATCGATTCCTGATTCATTACCAATAAGTAACCTTAACTCTTCGCTAAAGTTTGCTGATGGCCTACGCGAACAATAAATTCACTGCCGAAGAGTTTTCGGAGTTCCTATCTTCGCGTCGAAGCACTCGTGATTTTCTTCCTACACCAGTACCGCCAGAAATAATTGAGAAAATCCTTCAAGACAGTCTTACTGCACCCAGCTGGTCAAATACCCGTCCTTTTAAAGTCGCTGTAGCTTCGGGAGACATTCGCGACAGAATTAGTGAAGAGTTTCTTTCCCGATGGAGCGTTCTTTCTACAATCATGCGCAAAGGTTTGCGGAATAAATTACGACTTCTCTACTCTCGATATGGGCTACCAACAAGCAATCGGTTAATCGTCAAGCCATACCCATCTGAATTGAAACCACGCGCTCAACGAGTTGGACGAGAAATGTACGAAACGTTGGGCGTCGTGCGCGGAGACCGCACGGCTCGTGATCAACAGTGGGCAAAGAACTATTCATTCTTTGGGGCACCTGTAGAACTTTTTGTATACGTTCACAAATCACTTCACATATACGCAGCTTCAGATGCAGGATTAATGATGCAGAATTTAACGCTCTCCGCACATGCTCATGGGTTAGGAACTTGTGCTCAAGGCGCTGTTGCCATTTGGGATGATGTTGTTCGCAAGGAGTTTGATGTACCTGATGGATATCGACTTCTGTGTGGCATTGCTGTGGGATATCCAAGTGATTCCTCAATAAATGACTTTAAAGCTCATCGATTAGAAGTTGAAGAATTAACCGTGAAGCCACGCAATGCGTGATTGCTTCAATCCTTCTAGCTATACCAACGAATCATTCCAATAATGCCAGCTGTTGCATAAAAAAACTGTAGGAAAAGAATGCCGCGGTGCTTACCCAGGAATGCCCATATTCCAATCAAAAATGAACTGAGAAGCAATAAAGTAAATCCAATAAATTCAAGACCTGTGTTAGATGCAACCAACAATGAATAAGCAATCGCTGTGAGAACACCAAGCCATTCGAAAAATCGAGATTTATTCATTGTTACTTCTTATCCTCTGGGCGAAGAAACTCAACTTTATTAGCGGCTTCAATCGCAGAGTCGCTTTTCAATCCAGCGATGACCCCATCGAGATCTTCCTTGGTTTTGTTCTGACTCATTTTGAAAGAAACTTCTAATCGTGAAACCTTTAGTTCGACACCGACTATTGCTCGCAGCTGGCCCGCAACATAATCATCCGGTGCATCATCGAGTTTCCAAGGTTTTTCTCTTCCTGATTCAAAGGAATCTGTCAGATTAGAAACTGCGATGCGCAGCCAATCCACATCATCATGAATGATCAACTCGCCATAAACATGGGCCAACATGTAATCCCAGGTGGGAACCACTTTGCCATGCTCCCTCTTTGATGCATACCAACCTGGAGAAATGTAAGCATCCACTGGTGCGCTTATAAATAGTGCTTCTTCGTTTGTTTTCTCTGACCATTGGGCATTTCCACGGGCAACGTGTCCAATTATTGATTGTTGCAGTGAATCAAATGTGACAGGTATGAGGGTGGATAAAATTCCTATCCCCGTACTGGTTACTAAGTGCCCACTCTTCAAGTTTTGAAGAAAGGTTTGAGCAACAGCGTCATCAACTGCAAAGTGGCGAGGGATATACATTTAGTGGCTAACTCCCCCAAGATTCATGATCACAACACCAGCGATGATGATTGTCATGCCAATAATGTTTAACTTAGTTAATTCCTGGTTGAAAAAAACCATTCCACCAACTGCAGCTCCGATGATTCCAAATCCTGACCAGATTGCATATGTAATGCCAACGTCAATTTTCTTCAATGATTGAGACAAGAGTGCGAAAGCAGTTGCGTACCCCAAAAGAACACCGACTGATGGCCATAGTTTGGTAAATCCATCACTAAGTTTGAGTAATAACGTTCCAACAATTTCGGCCGCAATTGCAATCGCCAACAAGAACCATGTCATAACGCAATGGTATCCGTATTATCATTTAACTATGCCTACGAAAGACCCAAGCCGAGAAGCTCATTTTCCACTTATAGAGAAGAAGTACGGCGAACCAATGAAATACTGGTTCAAGGTCATGGCAACGATTAAAGAAAAAAAGTATCCCGAACAAATTGCCCATCTACGAGAAAACTACGGCTTCTCACAAGCGCATGCAAACGCGTTGGTTATGTTCTCTCGTGGTTCTACAACTACTCGCAAGTTTGAGACACCCGCCGATTATTTCAAGTCTATTGATCCGATTCAGGCAAAAACTCTTAGAAAAGTTTTCCGAATTTTGAAGGCGAAGTATCCTGAGTTGGAACTTGTTACTGCTTGGAATCAGCCAATGCTCCGAAATGGTAAACATTATGTTTTTGGCGCATCAGTGGCGAGGAATCATATTTTGATTGCGCCTTTTGACTCTGAAGTAATCAAGAAGATGGCGCCACAGCTCAAGGGTTATAAAGTAAACAAAAAGACTGTTGCCGTGCCTAATGATTGGGAAGTGGATGAAAAAATCTTAATTAATATGGTTAAGAGCGCTCTTTCACAAAGGTAAGGGATTTTTCGAAGATAGTCTCCATGTCGTGATCCAGTGTCGCAACGTGGTAACTATTCGTTAACTCCACCCTTTCCTTATCTTTCGAACTGATTCCCTTAAGAATAATCTCCGTATTTGATACAGGAAGTACGTGATCGTCGGTGCTGTGAAAGAGCAGCGTTGGAATACTTATTCTTCCCAAATTTTCACGGGTCACTTCGAGCATTTTTGTAAGTTCGTATACGCCTACGAGTGGATTCACATCGTAGGAATAATCGGCAATATTCTTGCGCTTGATGTCATTGCCGGGTGCTGAGCGCATTTTTTTGAACCTCGAGTAAATCTTTGCCACAGTCGGAGTTACAAACGGAATATGAATCATCGGATTTACTAAGACAATTCCGGTGATTATCTCTTGATGATTCTGGGTGGTGTAAAGGGTTATTCCCCCGCCCATCGAAAAGCCAAAAACAAAGACTTTTGAGCAACTCTTTTGTAGTTCGCGTAACTCGCTCTCAACTTTTCGCGTCCATTCTTGCCACGTAACGTTATTTAAATCTTCGGGTTTTGTTCCGTGACCTGGCAAACAAGGTACGCGAACTGTGTATCCCTGCTGGTGCATGAATTCTGCCCAAGGGCGCATTGAAGATGGAGAGCTAGTGAAGCCATGGACTAAAAGAATTCCAACTTCTTTGGTTGCACCTTTTCCTATTGCGGCGAAATCATCTAAATATCCAACTGGTGCACCAATAACTCCCATGAAAGAAAGAGTACGGTGTGAATTAATTCGAAGCGAGATTTTGCGTCAGTGTTGCCCACTGGTTTAACAGCGCAGATGCTTTGCCGGAATCCACCGCATCTGTTGCACGCTTTAATCCCAGTTGAAAACGTTGATGAATATCTGACTTCACATCTCCTTCAAAGGCTGCAATCGCAGCTGCAGCGTTAAGTAAAACTGCATCGCGTGGCGCTCCGTGTTCGCCATCAAAAATTGCACGAGTAATTCGCGCGTTTTCATTGGCATCTCCCCCGACAAGTGCCGAAATAGGCGCCCTTGCTAAACCAAAATCTGCGGGTTCTATTCGATCACTTTCGATGGTGCCATCTCCTATTGATAAAACTGATGTTGTGGTTGCAAGTGTTATTTCATCAAGCCCATCATCTCCTCGAAAAACAAAGCCATCTACACCGCGATCGCCCAGAACTTGCGCCATAACTAAGTGCATCCGCTCATTAGCAACACCGATGGCTGCTGCCTGTGGTTTTGCCGGATTAGCCAATGGCCCCAAAACATTAAAAACCGTTGGCACGCCTAACTCTTTACGCACCGCTGCGGCATTTTTCATTGCAGGATGAAACTTTTGCGCGAAACAAAAACCAATCCCTAGTTCAGAAACTGTTTTTTCGACACCAGATCCATCTAGCGAGATGTTTACTCCGAGAGCTTCGAGTAAATCTGCGGCGCCTGATTTAGATGATGATGCTCTGTTGCCGTGTTTTACAACGCGGGCTCCGGCAGCCGCTGCGATGATGGCAGCAGTGGTTGAAATATTGATGGTGTGTGCCCCATCGCCACCCGTGCCTACAGTGTCAACTGATCTTTGACTTATCTTGATTGGTGCACTGTGACTAAACATTTCTGAAACAAAAGCACCGACTTCATCAGAGGTTTCACCTTTGTTTTTAAGGGCGATTAAAAAGGCTGCGAGATCAGAACCTTCTGCTCGACCTTCAAGAATTTCGCGCATAAACCACTGCGCATCCGTACTCGTTAAATTTAATCCAGACTCAAGTGCAGCGACAGATTCTTTCCATCTAGCACTCATGGTTGGGCCTTTAAGAAGTTAAGCCGAAGTAAGTGAGCCGGTACGCAGCAACTCTGCAACAGTTCGAGCAAGGGTAAAAGGATCTATCGGATGAATTACAGATGCTTCAACTTTTGACCATGCTGCAAGCCAGGCATCTTCTTTTCTTCCAGTTATAGCCAATACAGGTGGGCAGTTGAAAACTTCATCCTTTAATTGACGGGCTACTCCGAGGCCGCCTTCTGGAGTCGCTTCTCCATCCAAAATAAACAAGTCAATCTTGAAGGTGCCATCTTGGGATTTTCTATCGATGTATTGGCGAAGAGCAGCACCTGTCGCGAATTCATGAATTTCATGTTCTGGTAGATCCTCGGCAATTCGCTTTCCGAGGGCAAGAATTACAGCCGCTCTCACCGAGCTGTCATCGGAATAGATAGCGATCTGCTTCTTCTTCTGAGCAGTTGCGTCGTGGGAAACCATGGCCTCATCCTATTAGTTTGTTCCCGGATTTTTGAGCAAGAATTTGTAGTGACCCGTTTCACCCATTCAGGGCAAAAATGACGCGGTCAACAAGGTCTTCGGCGGTGGAAGTCAGGCGCCTTTGCAGGAATAATCATCCCTATGTCCAGTGAAGCCACAGCCCATAAAATCACGCGCCCTAACTTGGTCGCGGTTGGAACCATAGTTTGGCTCTCTAGCGAGTTGATGTTTTTCGCAGGTTTGTTCGCCATTTACTTTACAACGCGCGCGGTGCAAGGTCCGACCATCTGGTCGCAAGGCGCAGAACTTCTCAGCATTCCCTTTGCTGCTGCTAATACAACAGTTTTGGTTCTCTCATCAGTTACGTGTCAGTTTGGTGTTTTTGCTGCAGAACGTTTTCAGAATAAACGAACTGGTTCATTTTTTCAGATGAGCAAATGGGGAATGCGCGAGTGGTTCGCACTCACATTCCTTATGGGTGCATTCTTCATCGCTGGCCAGGTTTACGAATACGCGGTCCTAGTTTCAGAAGGCTTGACTCTCTCCTCAACGGCGTATGGATCAATTTTTTATATCGCAACCGGCTTCCACGGCCTGCACGTAACTGGCGGACTCATTGCCTTTCTTATCGTGATGCTGCGTGTTGCAAAGGCTCGTCGTTTCACCCATTCCCAAGCAACAACTGCGATTGTTGTTTCTTACTACTGGCACTTCGTCGACGTTGTATGGATTGCACTCTTCTCAGCAATTTACTTAATCAAATGATTTTAAGATAACGAAAGGCACATTGTGAAGCGACTATCCCGATACCGCAGACATCGCGCTGTAGCACCATTAATGTTGGTGTTCGCGCTTTTAGCTATCGGTACAACTTTTTCAGTTGCAAGCGCAACACCAAATAAATCAGCACTTGCGTTAGCTCGCTCGGCAGTGATTGAAGAAGGAAAACAACTATTCTTGAAAGGTTGTTCGTCATGCCACGGTCTCAATGCTGAAGGTGGCGCTATCGCTCCTTCACTGATTGGAGTTGGCGCTGCTTCTGTAGATTTCCAAGTTGCAACTGGTCGTATGCCAATGGCTGATATGAGCACACAGGCAATGCGTAAAGAACCGGTCTATACCCCTGAACAAGTTGCCGCTCTAGCAGCATATGTGGCATCTCTTGCACCGGGACCAGAAATTCCAGGTGATGAATTATTAAATTATGAACGCGATGGAAGCCTTGCAGAAGGTGGAGAATTATTTAGAAATAACTGCGCTATGTGCCATAACTTCGCTGGTCAAGGTGGCGCGCTAACGCAAGGTAAATACGCACCAACAGTTATGGGTGTGGAACCTGTACATATTTATGAAGCGATGATTACCGGACCACAATCCATGCCAGTTTTTTCTGACAAAACACTTACTCCTGAAGAGAAGTTATCCATCATCAAGTGGATCAAAGCTGCAGAAGCTGAACCAGCATTAGGTGGTGCATCACTTGGAAGAGTTGGTCCTGTTACTGAAGGTTTGCTTGTTTGGACACTCGGTATTGGAATGTTAATTGGCGTTGCAGTCTGGCTTGCAATGAAGGCGAGATAAGGAAAACATGGCACACGAAATCGAACCAATTTCCGATCCTGGAATTCCGCCACACGTTCATCGCAAAGCAGATGAAGATCCAGTCGCTGCAAAGAGAGCTGAGCGTCAAGTAGCAATACTCTTCTCACTTTCAACCCTCGGAACACTACTTTTCATTTTTTCTTACGTAGCAATTCCTGATGATGTATTCATCTTCTTGCCGATTATGGGCAATACAAATGCGCATCAACTCTTCTTAGGTCTCGGCCTTGCATTCTCACTCTTCTTTATTGGAATTGGTGCAATCCATTGGGCTAAGACTCTTATGCCAGATAATGAAGTTACTGTACAGCGTCACGAGTTCCGCTCAACTGAAGAAGATCGCAAAGAGTTTGTTAAGACTGCTAAAGAGGGCGCGGCAGCTGCAGGATTAGGCCGTCGATCATTAATAAAAAGATCCCTCGGCTTATCACTTGGTTTAGTTGGTTTGTCTCCTTTGATTTTGCTTCGCGACCTCGGTCCACTTCCGGGAGATTCACTAACAAAAACAAGTTGGAAAGCTGGCACTCGCTTAGTAACTGATCCCGGTGATCGCCCAATCAAGCCAGAAGATTTAGAAGTGGGCGCTGTAGCCCAGGTTCTTCCAGAACTGGCTCCCGGAAAAGATCATCACAAACTCAGTGACATCGCGAAGGATGCAGTTCTCCTTATTCGTCTGCGCCCAGAAGAGTTCAATTTGGATGCGGAACGTCTGTCCTGGACACACGAAGGCATCATTGCGTTCTCAAAGATTTGTTCACATATGGGCTGCGCTGTTGCGCTCTATGAACAACAGACAAAACACTTGCTCTGTCCATGCCACCAGTCAACATTTGATGTGACTCGCGCCGCAAAGGTCTTATTTGGACCTGCGGCCCGACCACTACCTCAATTAGCATTGGCTCTAGATGCCGAGGGGTATCTAATTGCTAAACAACCATTTAGTGAACCTGTTGGACCTAGTTTTTGGGAGCGCTCATCATGACCGCACGTGAACGCATTGCTGGCAACGTCGCAAATTACGTAGACGAGCGAACTGGCGCAGCAGCGTGGATGAAGAAGAACCTCAACAAGGTTTTCCCTGACCATTGGTCTTTCTTGCTCGGCGAAATTGCCCTGTATTCATTTATTATTTTGTTGCTATCAGGAACCTTCTTAACTTTCTGGTTTGATCCTTCACAACGCGAAGTTATCTACGATGGCGAGTATCAGCCATTAGCTGGACTTGAGATGTCAGCAGCGTACGCATCAACTCTAGATATTTCATTTGAAGTTCGTGGCGGTTTATTGATGCGCCAAATCCATCACTGGGCTGCACTGTTTTTCATGGTTGCAATCGTTGTTCACCTCATGCGCGTGTACTTCACAGGCGCTTTCCGCAAGCCACGTGAATTCAACTGGATCATCGGTGTCGGATTACTTACTCTAGGAATTGTTGAAGGCTTCCTCGGATACTCACTTCCAGATGACTTGCTCTCAGGAACAGGAATCCGAATCGCCGAAGCAATTATTCAGGCGATTCCAGTAGTCGGATCTTATTTAGCTTTCTTCGCATTTGGTGGAGCATTTCCTGGTGAAGCTTTCATTCCGCGAATCTTTATCGTTCACGTTTTGATTTTGCCTGCGATTTTCTTAGCACTCATCACAGTCCACTTAATGTTGGTCTGGTACCAAAAGCACACTCAGTACCCAGGTCCAGGACGCACTGAAAAGAATGTTGTTGGTTATCCCCTCATGCCGGTCTACATGGCTAAAGCTGGCGGATTCTTCTTTGTTGTATTCGGTGTAACTACATTTATTGCAGCCGTTGCCTCCATTAACCCGATTTGGTTATACGGGCCATATACACCTGGACAAATTTCTGCAGGTTCGCAACCCGATTGGTACATGGGTTGGCTAGATGGTTTGGTGCGAATGGCGCCACCACTTGAGTCATACCTCTTTGGGTACACAATCTCATGGAACATTTTGATTCCGGGCTTAATCATTCCTGGACTTATGTTCACAGGTTTAGCGCTGTATCCATTCATCGAAAGTTGGATCACTGGCGATAAGCGCGAGCACCACCTTTTGGATCGACCACGTAACGCGCCTAACCGCACAGCCATTGGCGCGATGGCTCTAACTTTCACCCTAGTTGCTCTCATTAATGGTGGTAACGACATCATTGCCCAACAATTTGATCTGAGTATCAATCAAATTATGTGGTTTAGCCGAATCGGAATCATTGTGCTTCCGCCGATTGCCTTTGTAATCACAAAGCGCATCTGTATTTCATTACAAAGATCAGATCGTGAACTCGTTCTGCACGGAAAAGAGACAGGTCGCCTAGTGCGCCTGCCTCATGGTGAGTTTGTAGAAATTCACGAAGAACTTTCCCCAGAAAAGAAGTGGTTACTTACTTCTCACGAACAAAACGGTCCACTGGAGTTGCCAGAAATTGATAAGGCTGGGGTCCGCCGACCATCTGCGATTCGCAATAAGTTGCGTTCTCGAATGAGTCAGGCAAATGCTGAAGTGGCGCCAAAGGTAACGACTAAAGATCTCAACGAGATCGAAAACCACTAGTAAATTACTATCACTGCAATTGCAGTAACGCTTAGCGCTGCTGCAATTGCAATAGATGCCTTCTTGCCCACAATCTGAGGTAAGCCTTTTATGTCGCTCTGCCTATCTTGATCTAAATCTTTGAGCACATTAACAAAGTGAGCAGCGCAGCCCAAGAGCGCTCCCCCAAGCCACATCCATACTGGTGGTGTTATCTCCTTGGAGATGGCTATGCACGAAGGCAAGATTGCAAATGCCACTGCGAATGGAAGCGGAGATAGAAAAGTAAATTTGAAGTAGAAGTTATAAGCCACACCGAAGCCAACTCCAAGCCAGTAAAGAGCGCCGCCTTTAATGCCCAATGGCCCAAAAATATTTGCAAGGAATGAGAACGGAATCATGAAAATCAGCCATGACTTTAAATACTTCTGTGTAATCAATCCTGACACAAGAGGTTTATTAAATCGCTGATGCTTCAGGTCATCGGCATAATCAATCAGGTCATTACTCCAACCAACAACAAGCTGACCAGTAAAAACCGTAAATGCAATGACGTACGCAGGGCCTTCCCACCAGTAATGCGCACCGAAGATGAAGGCAATGGATGAAACGATGAGCGAAGGAATGAAGTGCGATGCTTTGAGAAGGCCGCGAACTTTTCTCATTTCAAAGCGGGATCTACGAAGCTGGATTAGTGAGAAGAAGCAGGAAGTGGCTTTTCGTATTCAGTGACCCAGCCAATCACGCTGATAACCAATGCGGTTACTGCAATGAGTGTGAACCACCAGCCGATAATCAAACCTAATCCCACTGCTACTGCTGACATACCTGTTGGCAATGGCCACCATGAATGCGGACTAAAGAAACCAAGTTCGCCTGCGCCATCAGAGATTTCAGCAGTGGTGTTATCTTCTGGAAGAACTTTTCCGATTCTTTTTTGAGTAAACCAAACATAAAAGCCAACCATGCCAGCGAGGCCAGCAGAAAGCATTAGACCTGTGATGCCTAGTGGTTCACCATCTATGTACCAATAAACAATTGTCATAATCACATAGAAAATCGATAGCCCTACAAAGAGCATCCAATTAGTTTTCATTGAACTTAGTGCCCTTCGGTCTTAATGTGCGGATGGTGTAGATCAAAGGCTGGGCGCTCACTTGAAATACGCGGCATAGACGTGAAGTTATGGCGTGGAGGTGGACATGATGTTGCCCATTCCAAAGATGAACCGTAGCCCCAAGGATCATCGACGTTTACGAGTGGGCTCTTGCGAGTAATCCAGACGTTAACAAAGAATGGAATCATTGAAAGCGCCAATAAGAACGAACCGATGGTTGAAACGGTGTTCATAAAGGTGAAGCCATCTGTTGGCAAGTAATCGGCATAACGACGTGGGAAGCCCTTGATGCCTAGCCAGTGTTGAATTAAGAAAGTTAAGTGGAAGCCGAAGAAGAGCGTCCAGAAGTGAATTTTGCCTAATCGCTCGTTAAGCATTCGACCCGTCATCTTTGGCCACCAGAAGTAGAAACCTGCAAACATTGCAAAGACCACGGTGCCGAATAGCACATAGTGGAAGTGCGCAACAACGAAGTAAGAAGCAGAGACTGCAAAATCAAGTGGTGGTGAAGCCAGGATAATTCCAGTTAGTCCACCGAATAAGAATGTAACGAGAAAGCCCATAACCCAGAGCATTGGTGTTTCAAAGGTGACGTGACCGCGCCACATTGTGCCAATCCAGTTAAAGAACTTAACACCTGTTGGAACACCGATTAAAAATGTCATAAAAGAGAAGAAGGGCAGGAGAACTTGCCCACTTGCAAACATGTGGTGTGCCCAGACTGAAACAGAGAGAGCTGCGATTGCAATTGTTGCAGCGATCAGACCTTTATAACCAAAGATAGGTTTACGACTAAATACCGGCAAGATTTCTGTTGCGATTCCGAAGAATGGAAGCGCCAGGATGTACACCTCAGGGTGTCCGAAGAACCAGAAAAGGTGCTGCCACAACATTGCTCCACCATTTGCTGGATCAAATAAGTGAGTACCGTAAAGTCGATCTGCTTCTAACCCTAGGAAAGCAACTGCTAGCGGAGGAAATGCAAGCAAGACCAGAATCGAAGTAAGCAATACGTTCCAAGAGAAGATCGACATACGAAACATCGTCATACCTGGTGCTCGCATTGTGAAAATAGTTGTAATGAAGTTAACCGCACCCAAAATTGTTCCGATACCGCCGACAGCAAGACCAACAATCCAGAGATCGGCGCCGATGCCTGGTGAATACACAGAGTTGGAAAGTGGTGCGTAGGCAGTCCAACCAAATGACGCCGCTCCACCTGGAGTTACGAATCCTGCGAAGACCATGATTCCTGAAAATAGATACAACCAATATGAAAGCATGTTTAAGCGGGGAAATGCTACGTCAGCTGCGCCAATTTGAAGAGGCATGATTACGTTGGCAAAACCCACGAATAATGGGGTTGCGAACATCAGCAACATAATCGTTCCATGCATTGTGAAAATTTGGTTGTACTGCTCGTTACTTAAGAACTGTAAACCGGGACGAGCTAACTCGGAACGCAATATAAGTGCGAGAAGTCCAGCGATCAGAAACCATGCAAAAGTTGTAAAGAGATACAAATAACCGATGCGTTTATGGTCAGTCGTTGTAACCCACTTAACGAAGGCGTTGCCTTTGCGCGTCGGTTGCAAACTCTGTGTTGGAAGAGTTAATGCTGGACGCTCTGCAAATGTTGTCATGCTGCGCTCGCCTTCAGGGTTTCTAGATAGGTCTGATATTCAGATGGAGTTACAACTTTTACCGAGAAAATCATTTGAGTGTGATTGCGTCCGCATAAAATATTGCAACGACCTGGGTAGGTTCCCAGTTTATTGGCGGTGAATTCTAATTTATTCGTTACCCCAGGAAGATTTTGCATTTGAATCATGAAGGCTGGAATCCAGAATCCATGAACAACGTCGTTGGAGGTAATTGTGAAGCGAACCTTTTCGCCTTGTGGCAGATACAAAGTCGGTGGTTGCGCCGGAGTTCCTGTAACTACCGCTTTAGGACCGGCATCTGAATATCCAAATTGCCAAGACCACTGAATTCCTTCAACAGAAATTTCGTGTGCTGGGCCTGTTGTCTTGGCAGTGATTTCTGTTTGTGCTCGCAAGGTATACACGAAGAGAACTGCGACAATGATGAATGGAATTACTGTGTAGAGAATTTCTACCGGAACGTTGTATTGCGTTTGTTTTGGAAACTCAGGTGAATCTTTCTTGAGGCGATGAAACATCGCTGGCCACAAGATAAGAATCAAGGTAATTACTCCGACAACACCAGCTGCAATCCAAGCGCCTTGCCACAAAGAGAGCGATTGATCGTTGACGCTAGTAACGCCATCTTCAAAACCGAGTCCGGATACTTCCGAACAACTAGTCAAAAACAGTGTTGATGGAATCACCACTGCGGCTAGGGATAGGACTCGCTTCATGCGTGCGGACATAGGCATAAGAATAGTGGGGCATTTCCAAAACGCACTCACCAGCCAGTAGCGTTCATCCGGTGGTACGTGTCACAGGAAACTTCCAGAGTGAGAGCCCTCTTCATCCAAAGGCTTTTGAGGTTCTCCATGCCGCCTTCGATAATGGCTGGGCTAATCCCGGCAAACTTTCACAATCGGGTTCAAAGGCCAATCAAGTAAGAAATCAAGCTCTTGAATCAATCGCTGCGGCTCTCAAAGTTCCTGTGGATTCGATCTTTGCATTTTCATCAATGTCCCTCGGGTACTACTTGGGAATCCAAGGGTTGTTAAAAGATTCATTGACCCTGGTTCATGGTGCGACGGATCGAAAAGATGTCTTTGCAATTGCATCGCGAACATCTCACCAAGTTCTTCCAAGTGCTCTGGACGGAAAACTTATTTCGCCCAGCCAGAAGTCACCAAACTCCGTTCTTGCTCTCTCAGCGGCTAATGCTGAAACCGGAGTAATCCAAGAGTGTGAAGCGATTATTCGAAGTGTGAATACTGATCGAATTTTTCTAGATGCAACTGCAATTGGAATCCGGGGCCAAATAACACCCAACTATTCGACAGCAATCTTTGATAGCCGTTCTTGGTATGGCCCAAGCGAAATTGGCTTGTTGGTAATCAAAGATAAATCACAGTGGAGCAACCCACTTCCCCACCTCAATGCAGCCCATCCAAACTTTGACGCATCTCTCCCGCTCTTGCTGGCAAGTGCTGTAGCACTCGAGAATTTTTCTTCCGAAGTAGAAGATGCCAATAAGAGGGCAAGGGAATTCAACTGGCAGCTACGTGATTACTTTGCACATATTCCAGATGTAGATATAGCAGGCTCTTTAGATTCCAGTCTTGCTCATCTGCTGAGCGCTTCATTTATGAATTGCAATGGTGAAGAACTCTTGCGCGCAATTCAGAGTGACGGATTCAGTGTTGATTCCGGTTCTGCTTGCACAGCCGATAATTTGGAACCGAGCCACGTTTTAGCAGCGATGGGCGTTTTAACTCACGGCAATATTCGAATCACCATTCATCCGGAAACAACACAAGAGGAAATAGATTCTCTGAAGTCATCAATTAAGAAGAATGTAGAGCGCTTGCGATCATGATTGAAATTGATGCTCGTGGTTTGCGCTGCCCTCAGCCCATTATTGAGCTTGGAAAAAAGATAGATGAGTTAAAAAGTGGGGACGAACTCTTTCTGTACTCCGATGATCCAGCCACAGAGCCCGATCTGAATGCATGGGCGCGAATGACAGGGAACAAGTTTTCCAAAATTGAGAATGCGAAGTTTCTAATTACAAAGATTTAATTAAGGTGTGCGCTAATTTCCGATGCTGCCGCATCTCCGTAGGCGCTCTTGAAACGATCGACAAATTGCTCAGGTGTAAATCGATACTCCTGAGTTCCTTTAGTTTCAATAACGTATGTAGCAATCATCGCACCGAGCTGTAGGCATCTTTCGTGCGATAACCCCCATGCCAGCCCAGCGATAAAGCCTGAACGAAATGAATCCCCCACGCCTGTTGGATCTATTTTGGCACTCTCTTTTGGACACAAAATTTTAATGAGCTCGCCACCTTTTGACTCAATTCGAGCACCCTTAGATCCTTGTGTGACAACTCTGTATTTAACCCGAGAGAGAATCTCGGCATCGCTCCAACCAGTTTTCTGAATTGCTAGTGCCAACTCATATTCGTTCATAAACAAATAAGCAGCGCCATCGATCAGAGTTTTAATCTCATCGCCATCCATGCGAGCCATTTGCTGAGAAGGGTCTGCAGCAAATGCAATTGAACGTGCTCGTGCTACTTCGCTGTGACGCATCATTGCTTCGGGATCATCAGGTGAAATTACGATCAGATCTAGTTCGCCAGTCTTATCCATAATTGGTGCTAACTCGATGTTTCGCGCTTCACTCATGGCTCCTGGAAAGAAGGACGCTATTTGATTGAGTTCAGTATCTGTTGTGACCATGAAATGGGCAGTAAATAATTCTTTGGAAATAAGAACGTGCGATGTGTCTACGCCGTGACGCGAGAGCCAGGCTTCGTAATCAGGCCAATCTTTTCCAACAGCTGCGATCAAAATCGGGTTGAGGCCTAGCATCGCCATTCCAAAACAGATGTTGGCAGCACATCCGCCACGACGTACTTCCAGGTCATCAACGAGGAATGACAGAGAGACTTTTTCGAGTGAACCCGCGACGAGTGAATCCGTAAATTTTCCGGAGAAGGTCATCAAATGATCAAGACCAACTGAGCCAGCAACACCAATTCGCATGGTGTGATACTAGTTAGGTAATGACTTAGTTAAAAGAATCGCCACAGGCGCATGAGCCCTGAGCGTTTGGATTATCAATTGTGAAGCCTTGCTTCTCAATTGTGTCAACGAAATCGATTGTCGCGCCAGACAAATAAGGATCACTCATCTTGTCGGTAATGACTTTGACGCTACCGAATTCACGGACGATATCTCCGTCGAGATTGCGATCATCGAAATAGAGTTGGTACTTCAAGCCAGAGCATCCACCAGGTTGAACTGCAACGCGTAGATTTAAATCATCGCGACCTTCTTGTGCCAATAGAGCTGCAACTTTTGATGCGGCGTTATCAGTCAGAAGGATGCCTGCTGTTGTGCTTGTCTCTGTGCTCATGTTCTCTCCCTTTCGAGTACGGGCTAAGCCTAGCGACCTGTACGAGTATGCGCGACACAGACACTGATTATGCGAGAGAATGACGCTGTGAATCTGAGTGAGTTGTTACTACTTGGACAAGGCAGTGACCTTGCCAGTGAACGCGGCGTCTCCTGCGATGGGCAATTACCTCCTGCAAGTGATCCAGACTTAGTCTCTCGTGCTCGTGCAGCCCGAAAAACACTCGGTTCAGATGTCCTGATTCTCGGTCATCACTATCAACGCAATGAAGTTATTGAATTCGCTGACATAACTGGTGACTCATTTAAATTGGCTCAAGAAGCAGCTAAACAGAGCACAGTTGAAAATATTATTTTTTGTGGAGTGCACTTCATGGCAGAAAGTGCTGACATTCTCACGAGTGAGAATCAAAGAATTATTCTGCCAGATCTTGCAGCTGGTTGTTCAATGGCTGATATGGCAACGGCAAATCAAGTTTCAAAATGCTGGGATGAACTTCAAAGCATTGGAGTATCTAACTCGGTTATTCCAGTTACATACATGAACTCATCTGCAGCCATTAAATCTTTCACCGGAGAACATGGTGGAACTATTTGTACTTCCTCAAATGCGAAAGCTGCCATGGAATGGGCATTTACACAGGGTGAGAAAATACTCTTCTTGCCAGACCAACACCTTGGTAGAAACACCGCAGTTCTCTCCTTGGGATTAACCCTTGATGATTGTGTGCTCTGGAATCCATGGAAGCCAATGGGAGGATTGAGCGAAGAACAGATTAAGAATGCCAAAGTAATTCTCTGGCGTGGCCACTGCTCAGTTCATGGAAGATTCTCAATTGACAGTGTTAATGAGATTCGTAACCGTGTTCCAGGAGTTCAAGTTTTAGTTCATCCTGAGTGCACTCACGAAGTAGTCAGTTCTGCAGATCAAGTTGGATCAACTGAGAAGATTATTCAAATAGTTAAAGCATCCGCAGCTGGTTCTAAGTGGGCCATTGGCACAGAACTTAACTTGGTCCAACGCATTTCTCAGATGAATCCTGATAAAGAAATCTATTTCCTTGATAAAGACATCTGTTATTGCTCCACCATGAATCGCATAGATCTACCCCACTTAGTGTGGGCGATGGAATCTCTGGTATCGGGCAAGGTGGTCAATCAAATCCGTGTCGCACCAGAAGTTGCTCGCTACTCAAAACTCGCATTGGAAAGAATGCTCGCTCTATAGTTACGCCTATGCCTAACTCAAACGATCCATCCTCGAAAAAAGGCCGTCCAACGCCTAAGCGCAAAGAAGCGCAATCAAAGAGAATTGTTTCATCCCTTGCACCAGCATCTTCTAAGGAAGAGAAAAAGCGCGCACGCGAACAATCGCGCGCAGCCAGAGGCGCAGCGCGAATTGCTTACTTGCGTGGTGATGAAAATGCGCTGCCACTTCGAGATAAGGGTCCGGCACGACGTTATGTAAGAAATCTCGTTGACGCACGCAAGTCAATTGGTGAGTATTTCCTGCCAATTATTTTCGTTGTCTTAATGCTCTCAATTATTCCGATACCTGCAGTTCAATTCGGTGGAATAGCACTGATGTACGCGGTACTTCTAGGAGCCGTTGTCGATGGAATCTTTCTCTCACGCAAAATTAAGCGCGAAGTTCGTAATCGTTTTCCTGATTCCCCAACAAAAGGCTTAGGACTCTACGGCTGGTTGCGCTCAACACAAATGCGTCGACTACGTACCCCTCACCCACAAGTTAAGGTTGGAGATAGTTTCTAGCTTTTGATCTCTGCTTGTCCGCGCTAGCGAACGTGCGATTGCACAAAAGGCAGCGTAACAACTTCTGCTTGTGATTCTCGACCCCGCACATCAATCACAACCATCGTCCCAAGAGTCACTGATGAGTCAAGCAGTGCTAACGCAATTCCGTTCTTTAACGTTGGTGAAAAAGTGCCTGAAGTAACTACGCCAATTTCAATTCCATCGGAATCTTTAACACTCATGCCTGCGCGAGGAATTCCGCGATCAAGGGATTTCAAGCCATGCAAGAAGCGGCGCGGGCCGTTTGTTCGTTCTCCGCGCAGAACGCTATCTCCAGCGAATTTCTCTTTCGTCCAACCAACTGCCCACGATGCACTTGCTTGTACGGGTGTTATTTCTAGAGATAGTTCGTGTCCGTGCAATGGGTATCCCATTTCTGTGCGCAAGGTATCTCGAGATCCCAGACCACAAACCAAACCTTGAAATGGGTGAATTGCAGCGACAAGTGCATCCCAAACTTTTTCTGCATCTTTCCACAATGGCAATAATTCAAATCCGAATTCGCCTGTATACCCAGTGCGGCACAAAATAACCTCACAGTTGGCAATCTGCACCTGAGTAAAGCTCATGTAATCAATCGTTGGCGATATACCCAATGATTCTAGAACTTTTGGCGTTGCGGGACCTTGCAATGCAAGAACTGCGTACTCATGATGCAGATTTTTTATTTCTATTCCAGGAACAACCTGTGACTCAAGTGCAGCAACAACATCGGATGTATTGGAAGCATTTGGCACCAAAAAAATGTCATCAGTTGAGTTGCGATATGCAATCAGATCATCAATTACACCGCCCTTATCGTTACAGAGCATTGTGTACTGAGCCATGCCATCAGAAATTCTATTTAAATCATTCGTCAAAATTCCATTAAGAAAATCCAGAGAACCTGTACCTTTTACGCTTGCCTTGCCTAGGTGCGAAACATCAAAGAGTCCAACTCTTTCTCTGACTGCTGCGTGTTCGGCGAGCACTCCTGCGGCGGGATACTCAATAGGCATTAACCAACCACCAAAATCTGCCATCTTGGCTTGCAGTTCTAGGTGCTTTTGGTGCAAAGGCGAATTTTTCACAATCACAACCTACTCCCAGACCAGCAAAAGTTGCTACAACCGATAACCTTTGCGCCTTACAGATTTTTCCACATGGCTCGATGCTGCAAAAGGAGATGCATGTCCTCGCTAAAACTTACTGATGGCGCTGTCACAGATGGTGTTCTAGTTCTTGGGCTTTCATTTAATCCAAATAAAGGTTCTGCACTAAGTATTGAATCTGGAAGCGCAACTGTGGATGCAAAAACTTTGCTCGCTCAATTAAAAGAGCTAGGGGCCACGGGCAAGAGCGATGAAGTAATCAAGATTCCTGGCACTCGCACAAAGTTGATTCTCTTCACAGGCTTGGGTGCTACTAGCAAGGAATATGCCCACGAAACTCTTCGTCGCGCTGCTGGCGCGGCAGCGCGCGCACTGGCAGGAAGTTCAGAAGCCACTTTTGCTCTTCCAGCACCTGACCTTGCATCCGTAGCCGCCATTGCAGAAGGTGCTGCTTTAGGAGCCTATGCTTTTGATGAATTTCGTGGGTCTACAAAATCAGATCGCAAATTGCCGCTTGCAACAATTGCAATCCACTCCAAATTCTCTAAGAAAGTTGAAGCCAAGCACGCCTTGAAACGTGCACAAGTAATAGCGCAATACACACACTTGGTTCGAGATCTAATTAATACTCCCCCATCGCACCTAACTCCAGATTCATTTACAAAAAAGATTTCTGCAGCCGTTAAATCTTTGGGCGGCACGTCGTCCTCACTCAAGGTAAGTGTTCTTAATGAAAAACAATTAAAGAGTGGTGGATTTGGTGGCATCATCGGCGTTGGTCAAGGTTCAGCGAATCCTCCGCGCCTTCTTCATATCAAATACTCTCCTAAGAAATCATTAAGAACCTTTGCTTTTGTCGGAAAAGGAATCACTTTTGATACAGGCGGTCTCGCGCTAAAACCTGCTGCTGGTATGGAAGCCATGAAGTCAGACATGAGTGGAGCCGCCGCTGTTTGTGGTGCAATTCTTGCAATTGCTTCTTTGAAGTTGCCGGTAACAATCGAAGCGTGGGCACCTCTAGCTGAAAACATGGTTAGTGATAATGCAACTCGTCCGAGTGATGTCATCACAATTTATGGTGGAAAGACCGTTGAAGTTCTTAATCCAGATGCTGAAGGTCGACTTGTATTGGCCGATGCAATTGTTAAGGCTCAAGAAACAAAATCACTCGATGGGTTAATCGATGTAGCCACGCTAACTGGTGCGCAAGTTGTTGCTCTAGGAACTCGCACAAGTGCAGTGATGACAAATAACGAAGATTTCAGCGCACGATTTATTGCAGCTGCCCGTGAAAGTGGCGAAGCATTTTGGCCGATGCCGCTGCCACAAGAATTACGTGCTTCCTTGGATTCACCTGTCGCAGATTTAGCGAACATTGGCGAACGAATGGGTGGAATGTTGGTAGCCGGTTTGTTCTTAAAAGATTTCATCAAGCCTGAAGTTCCATGGCTTCACCTCGATATTGCAGGGCCTGCGTATAACGAATCTGCACCACATGGATATACCCCTGTTGGTGGTACTGGTGTGGCGCTTCGCACACTTCTGCGCCTGGTTGAGAACTCCATAATTCGGTAACTAGCCCGAAGGCTGGCAAGATAAGGGCAGGGCGCAAGTTGCCCAAGATGGTGTGCCTTATGAGTGTGGGAGGTTTACGCGAGTGGCTCAATTCGATCTAGTAATTCTGGGCGGCGGAAGTGGCGGCTATGCGTGCGCTCTTCGAAGCGCGCAACTAGGTCTTTCAGTAGCACTCATTGAAGCAGACAAGCTCGGCGGCACATGTCTTCACCGCGGATGTATTCCAACTAAAGCTCTATTGCACTCAGGTGAAATTGCAGATGGTGCACGCGATGCCAGTCACTTCGGCGTAAACGCACAATTCTTGTCGATGGATATGCCTGCTGTTAACTCATATAAAGATGGTGTCATCGCGCGATTGCATAAAGGTTTGCAAGGTTTGGTTAAGTCTCGAAATATTACATTTATTGAAGGTCATGGAAAATTAATTTCCAAAGATACTGTTGAAGTTAACGGGGAAAAATACACTGGTAAGAATGTTGTTCTTGCGACAGGTTCATACGCAAAAACGCTTCCCGGTCTTGAAATTGATGGCAAGAAAATTATTACTTCTGATCACGCAACAAAATTGGATTACGTTCCAAAGAGCGTGATCGTTCTAGGTGGCGGTGTTATCGGCTGCGAATTCGCATCTGTCTGGAAATCCTTTGGAGCAGAAGTAACAATCATTGAAGGACTCTCGCACCTAGTAGCGCTCGAGGATGAGTCATCTAGCAAGCAATTAGAACGTGCCTTCAGAAAACGCGGCATTAACTTCGAACTCGGTGTTCGGTTCCAATCTGCTGCAGTTAATGGCGACTCCGTAACAGTGACACTTGAAGATGGCAAAACATTTAGCGCCGATGTTCTTCTGGTCAGCGTTGGTCGCGGACCAGTATCTGCAAACCTTGGTTATGAAGAACAAGGAATTTCCATGGATCGTGGCTATGTTCTAGTTGATGACAAGTGCCGCACAAATGTTCCTGGCGTTTGGGCAGTTGGCGATTTAATTCCTACTCTTCAATTGGCTCACGTTGGTTTTGGTGAAGGTATTTTGGTTGCCGAAGAAATAGCAGGACTTAATCCACGTCCGATTAATTATGACGGTGTTCCACGTGTGACATATTCCGAGCCAGAAGTTGCATCCGTTGGATTAACAACGGCAGTTGCAAAGGAACGTGGATTTGATGTTGTTGAATTGAATTACGACTTAGCCGGAAATGGCAAAGCTCAAATTCTTCGTACAGCCGGTTCTATCAAGTTAGTGTCACAAAAGAATGGACCAGTACTTGGAATTCACATGGTCGGATCTCGTGTTGGTGAATTACTTGCTGAAGCTCAATTAATCTTTAACTGGGAAGCAAGTGCCGACGATGTTGCGCCACTTATTCATGCACACCCAACACTTTCTGAAGCCATGGGAGAAGCACACATGGCACTTGCCGGTAAACCGCTTCATGCTCACGGATAATCTAGGGAGATCACAATGACATTCAGATTAACGATGCCAGCACTTGGTGAGAGCGTGACAGAAGGAACGGTTACACGTTGGTTAAAGGCTGAGGGCGATCAGATCGCAGTGGATGAACCACTACTCGAAGTTTCTACCGACAAAGTTGATACAGAAATTCCATCACCAGTTGCAGGAATACTTCAAAAAATAGTTGTTGCCGTTGATCAAACTGTTGCAGTTGGAGCAGACCTTGCAATCATTGAAGATGGCGCGGCCACCCCTGCAGCACCAGTGGCACCTGCAGCACCAGTTGCTGCAGCTCCAACACCACCACCAACTGCACCTGTTGCACCTGTTGCACCTGTCGCTTCGCCAGCTCCAGTGACAAGTAATTCTGCAGGAACCGTCATCACAATGCCTGCACTCGGTGAAAGCGTCAGCGAAGGCACTGTTACACGTTGGTTGAAAAATGTTGGCGATTCAGTTGCTATGGATGAAGCACTCCTTGAAGTGTCTACAGACAAGGTTGATACAGAAATTCCATCACCTGTTGCAGGAACTCTTCTGGCTATTGATGTACAGGTTGATTCAACTGTTCCAGTTGGTGCGCGACTAGGGCTTATTGGTTCATCAAATGGTGCAACAGCACCTGTTGCACCTGCAATTCCAACTCCTGCACCTGTCGCACCAGTAGTAGCGGCACCTGCTGCGCCAGTTGTATCTGCTCCCCCAGTTGTGGCACCAGTGACAGCCCCGATTGCAGCACAAGCTGATGCATACGTAACTCCAATCGTTAGAAAATTAGCTTCCGAACTTGGCGTCAACCTTTCAACAATTAAGGGAACCGGAGTCGGTGGCCGAATTAGAAAAGAAGATGTTCAGGCAGCGGCAAAGCCAGTAGCAACTCACAGCGCCCCAGTTGCGCAAAGTTCAACTGCATCAGCGCCTAGAACAACTGAAGTTGCCGCTTCTCCTTTACGTGGAACAACCGTAACAATGTCACGTCTGCGCAAAGTAATTGCTGCTCGCATGGTTGAGTCACTTCAAGTCAGTGCGCAACTAACAACTGTTATCGAAGTTGATGTCACAAAGATTTCTCGTCTTCGTGATCGCGCTAAAGCAACTTTTGAAGCGCGAGAAGGCGTAAAACTCTCTTTCCTTCCTTTCTTTGCTGTTGCAGTGTGCGAAGCACTAAAGGTTCATCCAGTTCTTAATTCATCTGTCGAAGGTGATCAGATTACGTATCACGGCGCCGAACATCTTGGTATTGCTGTTGATACAGAACGTGGATTGCTCGTACCTGTAATTCACAATGCAGGTGATCTGAATATGGGCGGAATAGCTCGCAAAATTTCTGATCTCGCACTTCGCACGCGCGATAACAAAGTAACTCCTGACGAACTTGGTGGCGGAACATTTACCATCACCAATACCGGAAGTCGTGGAGCTTTATTTGATACGCCAATTATTAACCAGCCACAAGTTGCAATTCTTGGATTAGGCGCAGTTGTAAAGCGACCAATGGTTGTTCGTGGTGAAGATGGTGGCGAAACAATTGCAATTCGTTCAATGGTTTATCTCGGACTTTCATATGACCATCGAGTTGTGGATGGGGCAGATGCAGCACGATTCTTGGTAACACTCAAAGAACGTCTTGAACAAGGTGCTTTTGAATCGGATCTAGGACTCTAATGCCAACAATGCAACGAATAGCGATAACTGGTTCAACCGGTCTAATCGGTAATGCGTTAGTTGGCTTTCTAAAATCTGAAGGTTACACAGTACAAAGATTGGTGCGCAGACCAAGTCGATCAGCAGAAGAAATCACTTGGGATCCACAAGCAGGAACAGTCGATCTTGATGCACTTGCTGGAGTCGATGCCGTTATTCACTTAGCTGGCGCCGGAGTTGGCGATAAGCGATGGACAAAGAAATACAAGAGTGAAATTCTCAATTCACGACTTCTTGGCACAACAACAATTGCAAACGCGGTGAATGCTGTTAAACCATCTGTCTTCATAAGTGCAAGTGCTATTGGTTGGTATGGCGAAACTGGTAACCGTGCGGTTGTTGAATCAGATCGCGCGGGAGAGGATTTTCTCGCCGCTGTTTGTCGTGAGTGGGAAGGCGCCGCTGACTTAGTAAAAGATGTGCGAACCGTGAAACTGCGTACAGGTTTAGTTCTAGATCCAACTGGTGGCGCACTCGGTCGAATGCTTCCTCTGTTTCGTTTTGGATTAGGCGGAAAACTAGGTAGCGGCAAACAATGGTGGTCTTGGATTACATTGCACGATCAGATCCGTGCAATCGTCTTTGCTCTAGAAAACAAAATTGAAGGCCCAATAAACCTTACTTCACCCAACCCAGTTACTAATCAAGAATTTACTGCGGGATTGGCACGAGCGTTGCACCGCCCTGCGCTATTTCCTGCGCCAGCTTTAGCGCTAAAAGTCGCACTAGGTGGCTTCTCATCAGAAATTTTAGGTTCTAAAAAAGTTATGCCACAGGCGCTGCTAGATGCAGGATTTGTCTTTGACTATCCGCACATTGCTCCAGCACTTGTTGCTTTAGTGGACTAAGGCAGAAAGGGCAGCTAAACGCCCCGAGAGCAACGCACCATTTTGAGATGGCGCACTCTTGTAATCACCAGCAATAAATATCGAGTCTCTTACGTGAGCACCAGAGACAAGTGGCTGATCCAAACCAGCTAATGGCAGCGCACTTGGTATGTCGTACTTTGCGACGAGCTTCCAACTTCGAGTATTAGTTCCGTACAAAATTGCTAGATGTCTGCGAACTTCAGATTCAGTTGTTGGAAGAATACTTGTACTCGAAATCAAAGTTCTTCCAATCGGGGCATAGTCAGGCATCATGTTTGAGATAACCATTGTGTTCACCAACGGACCTCTATTTTGACTATCAACAATTAAGGATTTGCTCTTTGTTGGACTCTCTTTAGTTGAGTGATACCACGTTGTGCAACCAACTAACTGTGGGACTTCTGTTAAATCCAGCAACTGAGCAGCTGTTGTCACATCAGTTGCAACAATTATGGCATCCGCTTCGAATTTGCCTTTAGAAGTGCTGACCGTATTCTTCTTTATCGAATTAACCTGCACTCCGTAGCGAATGTCATTCACATGAGCGGCCATCGCTTCTGAAAATTTCCGCACACCTCCAACTGGTAATCCCGAATTTCCTTTGACGAAATGCTTGATAGCCGTGCGGCCATATTCCGAGCTAACCAATAATGGATCTGCAAGAAAAACTCCAGTTAAGAATGGTCGTAAAACTCGTTCATAAGTCCTACCCAAGCCATTATTTTTTAGTTCTTCACCCACGCTTGAGCCAGGTTTACTTTTTAAGAGATATCGAAGTAATCGAATCTTTTCAAAAATTGATCCTGTTTGTGAGTTAAAAACAGAGAAGAATGCAGAGCGAGGATCACCAATTCTGATTCGATCTTCATTTCGAGCAACCTCAATGATTGAAGATGCTGAAATAAATTCAATCTCTTTGATAGTTCCAAGGCGCTTAATTTCTGGATAATTCGCATTAATCAATTGGAATCCGCGGTCACAAATGAATCCATCAATAACATCACTGGTGACACGACCACCTGGGCGATCAGAACTTTCAAGCACCGTGACAGATGCTCCTTCGCTTTCTAAGGTAATCGCTGCGCTGAGTCCAGCTAGTCCTGCACCAATAACAATTACTTTCTTAGCCATGCGAGTTTATTTCTCGGGCATGATCAATTATTTGAGCTACCGCAAGGATTTCTTCAGCTGAAATTGGCATCGCTGTCTTATTTTCGATCGCATCGTGCACTAAGGAATAAAACGATGCATAGTTACCCGGGTCGGACTTAAACTCCTCAACTATTTCACCCTTATGGATGTATGCCAGCGAAGAAGTATCTTCTTGCCACTTCCCATCCCGAGGCATTTTTCCAGATCGCAAAAGAGCTTCTTGTGGATCAAGTTCATTGACAACAAAAGCACCTTCGCTACCGATGACTCGAAGACGAGGACCCGGTGAACCGACTACAGCACTGGCAGAAAGAATAGATTCGACTCCAGAATCATGGCCAAGCACAAGCACGCAATCATCATCTGCTCCCCCACGAATACTTCTAATTGATGCTGACTTTAAATTCGCTGGTCCAAAACATTCGATTGCAGTTGATATCAAGTGCGGCATTAGGTCTAGTAATAAACCACCACCATCTTGTGGTGAGTTGTTTTCCCGCCACGATTGTGGATTTAACTGTGGTCTAAATCTTTCGAATCGCGAATCCATCCGAATTACTTTTCCGATGTGGCCATCTCTGATGACTCGCTTTAAAGTCAGAATGTCGCTATCCCACTTGCGATTAAAATAGGTAGTTACTGGAACACCTACAGCTTTGGCAGCATCAAGTATTTCTTTTGTTTGTGCAACGTCAACGCCCATCGGTTTATCTACAACCGTTGGTATTCCTGCCTTGATTGCTGCGAATGCCTGTGACAGATGAACTTGATTTCCTGATGCGATAACAACTAAATCAAGATCTTGTTCGCACAACTCTTCAATGGTTGAAACAATCTTTACCGAGGGAAAATCCTCTTTGGCATGACGTTTTCTAACATCGTTAGTTGTTAAGACGGCTGAAACTTCAAAATTTGTACCCACCAAAATGGGAGCATGGAAACTTCGGCCAGCTAGTCCATAGCCCGCAATGCCAACCCGAAGTTTCATGCGTCTTACTTCTTCAGTTTAGAAGGCCACCAAATTTTTGGTCCAATATCGTGCACCATGGCTGGAACCAGAATTGATCGCACAATAATTGTGTCTAGGAGAACTCCAACTGCCACGGCAAAACCTAACTGCGCCAATGGCACTAATGGAATAAGTCCGAGCACTGCAAATGTTGCTGCTAGAACAATTCCAGCAGAAGTGATTACGGCTCCCGTAACGGTCAAGCCCTTAATAACTCCCTGACGTGTACCCAGTTTGATTGACTCTTCACGTACACGAGTCATTAAGAAGATGTTGTAATCAATACCAAGTGCCACTAAGAAAATAAAGGCAAATAATGGGAAGGACGTATCTCCACCTTCGAAACCAAATACATGATTGAAGACGAGGGCACAAATTCCAAGCGTTGCAAAGTAAGAGAGAACTACAGTACCTAGAAGTAACGCAGCACTAAGAATACTTCGCAGAAGTAAACCGAGAATTATTGTGATCACAACTAAAACAATTGGAATAATTGTCTTGTTATCTCGATCATTAGCACTTCGGATGTCATATGAAACAGCGCTAGTCCCGCCGACGAGTGATGTGGAATCCGCTTGATGCGCGAGTCTGCGAATCTCTGGGATGTCATTTGATGCCTCCACGCTATCCGGAGCTTTATCAAGAGTGACATTCAAAATAGCTTTGTTATTGACTACCTTGATTTGAGGAACCGGTCCGCCGGGGATTGCAAAGCCATCTAGTAAAGGCTCTACAGATGAAACTCCTGGAGCGTTCTTGACTGCAGCCGCTACGGCATCAAGTTTGTCTACATTGACAACTATTTGCGTTGGATCGCCTTGACCACCAGGAAAGTGAGTTAGCAACAATTTTTGTCCAACAACTGATTCTGGGTTAGTTGTAAAAGAATCAACTGTTCCAATTCCATCAGCTTTGAGAGTTGTTGAAGTGAACGCGAAAGCTAGCAAAATTACGCCGGTAATAACCCACGCTTTGCGAGGCTTGCGTCCGATTGCATTTCCTACTTTTGACCATACGCCAGCCAAAACTTGGTCTTCGCCATCAAATTCTGGTCGACGTGGCCAAAAAATCCAGCGACCAAAGATTAGAAGTAGTGCGGGCAATAAGGTCAAAATCGTAATCACAGAACACGCAATACCAATTGCTCCAATTGGTCCAAGGCCTGCTGTATTCGTCAATTGGCTAAACAAAAGTACTAGTAGCGAAATTGCGACCGTGGAACCTGATGCAAGAATTGGCTCCCATACGCCTTTATAAGCCGCACGCATGGCATCGAATCTATTTTCATGTAAATGAAGCTCTTCTCGATATCTAGCAATCAGCAAGAGTGCGTAATCTGTTGCAGCACCAATAACTAATACAGAAAGAATTCCCTGAGACTGCCCATCGACATCGATGATGTTATTTTTCGCTAGAAGATAAACAATTCCCCCAGCGGTGGATAGTGCAAAGAGAGCTGAGAGAAGCGGAATAATCCACAAAATTGGAGATCTGTAAACAACAATCAAGATAAGCGCAACAACACCGAGAGTTGTTAGAAGCAAAGTAGAGTCAATGTCCCCGAATGCTCCAAATAAATCTCCGAATAAACCACCAGGTCCTGTTACATAAGAAGTCAGATTGTTCTCTTTTGCTAAAGATCCAAGATCTTCGCGCAGCGCTTCAACTATTGCTGGAAGTACTGGCTCTTCATTAGGAAGTAACTTTGTCAGTGCATTTCCATCAAGTGGCACATTTGCCAGAATTGCTTTGCCATCTTCTGATGGGAACGCAGTAATTCTCTGGCCAGGGGCTAGATAATCAGCGATTTTTGCTGAAGTTCCAGCAAGTGTTAACTCACCGATTGCATCGAGGTGAGAGTTAATTGCTTGAAGATTTTCTGGCGTGGCTTTGCCTTCAAATAAAACTAGCGCTGGAATATTAAAGGAGTCTTTACCTGAAAAAGTCTGGATCAACTCTGAAGCTTGCGTTGCTTCAGCGCCTTTAGGAAGAAAAGATGAGTTGTTGTTTTCTTGTACTGAGGAGAGCTTTCCAAAGAGAGGTCCAAATACACCGGTCAATACGAACCACACCAGAACAACAAGCATTGCTAAGGCAAAGGGTTTACGGGACTTTACGGAGGTGTTTGATGACACGGCAGTTGGAACCTTTCATACGTATTTCAGCGAGGATTCGCGACTGGGCAAGCCTACCTTTAGGCTAAGACTGTGGCAGCCACGACGACACTTGACCTCTCAATGGTGGTGAAGAATTTAGCGCTTCTGGAGTACAACGAAGCCTTAAATATTCAACGTCATGCACATGAGCAAGTCAGTGCAGGGCTTATGCCAAATACATTATTTTTTGTGGAACATCCATCCGTTTTCACAGCCGGTAAGCGAACACTTGATGAAGAACGCCCACTGGATGGAACACCTGTCATTGATGTAGACCGTGGAGGAAAAATTACGTGGCACGGTCCTGGTCAAATTGTTGGATATCCAATTTTGCGATTAGCAAAACCAACTGAGCTAGTTGGATTTGTGAGAGAAATCGAAGAAGCCTTGATTCAAACATGTAAAGAGTTTGAGTTACGGGTTCAGCGAATCAAAGATCGCTCCGGTGTTTGGACTCAGGATGAGAAAAATCCTCGCAAGATTGCAGCCATAGGAATTCGAGTTGCTAAGGGTGCGACCATGCATGGTTTTGCACTAAATGTTAATCCTGATCTAAGTGCGTTTTCGCAAATTATTCCGTGTGGCATCGCAGACGCAGAAGTCACATCACTGGCTCGAGAGTTAAAGCGTGAAATCACCGTGAAAGAAGTTCTGCCAATCCTAGAGCGCCACATGATTTCTACTTTGGCTAAGGTGAGCGCATGACAATTGCACCTGATGGTCGCAAGATGATTCGAATTGAAGCTCGCAATGCACTTACTCCAATCGAACGCAAACCCGAATGGATTAAAACGCGCGCCAACATGGGCCCTGAGTACACACGACTTCGCTCTCTTGTTAAATCCGAAGGACTTCACACTGTGTGCCAAGAAGCAGCGTGTCCAAACATTTTTGAATGCTGGGAAGACAAAGAAGCTACATTTTTAATCGGTGGCGAAAAATGCACTAGACGTTGCGATTTTTGCAATATAGACACCGGTAAACCGGATCCAATTGATCGTGAAGAACCACGCAAAGTAGCTGAATCAGTTAAAGCTATGGGTTTGAAATACGCAACGATTACTGGCGTAACCCGTGATGACTTAGAAGATGAAGGCGCGTGGCTCTATGCCGAAACAATTCGTAAAGTGCACGAGTTAAATCCAGGGTGTGGCGTTGAAATGCTTGCCCCAGACTTTCACGCAAATTCGGAGTTACTAAACCAAATTTTTGAAACCCAACCAGAAGTATTTGCGCACAATCTAGAAACCGTCCCTCGAATCTTTAAAAGCATCAGACCCGCATTTACTTACGAAAAATCACTTCGAGTAATCACTATGGCAAGAGATTTCGGTTTAATCACTAAATCAAATCTCATTTTGGGTCTTGGTGAAACTCGTGAAGAAATCTCTCAGGCTCTATTAGACCTTCGCGGTGCAGGGTGCGACTTGATCACAATTACTCAGTACTTGCGACCAACTAACCGACACCACCCAGTTGAACGTTGGGTAAAGCCAGAAGAGTTTGTTGAGTTAGCAGCAGAAGCTAAAGAAGTCGGTTTCCTTGGCGTTATGAGCGGTCCACTTGTTCGCTCGAGTTATCGAGCAGGACGTTTGTATAAAGAAGCAATGGCTGCAAAAACAGGTACTTCGCGTGGCTGATCTTGTTTATCCCCCAGTTATTGTTTTGATTAAATCTATTTGGAAGTACCTAGATCTACGATTCACATTCGAAGGCGATGAAAACATCCCCCAAGAAGGTGGCGCCATTCTTGCTATGAATCACATCGGTTATTTTGATTTTGCAATTGTTGGAACCGGAGTTCTTCCAAAAAAGCGTTATGTGAGATTTATGGCTAAGAAAGAGATTTTCGATAACAAATTGGCTGGGCCTCTAATGCGCGGTATGCACCACATAAGTGTTGATCGCAGCAATGGTTCCGCATCTTTTGTTGCAGCACTTCGAGCGCTGCGTGAAGGCGAAATCATCGGAATTTTTCCTGAAGGAACCATCTCAACAAGTTTTGAAATCAAGGGACTCAAATCTGGCGCGGTTCGACTTGCAATGGAATCTGGCGTGCCAGTAATTCCAACCATCGTTTGGGGAAGCCAACGAGTATGGACAAAAGGTGTTAAGAAAAACATAACAAGACAGAGCGTTCCGATTACGGTCAGATATTGCCAACCACTTTATTTCGCCAAAGATAGTGATGTTGAAGCGTGTGAAAAGCAACTGCGGGATGTGCTTATTTCTGCCCTGCATAAAGTTCAAGAAGAGTATCCAGATAGCCATCAAGGCCAGCGTTGGGCACCTGTCCGCCTTGGTGGTACCGCCCCTGCCCCACTAAACTTATGAGCATGTTCAAGCGAAATAAGAATGACAAAGAAGCAGTAATCAAGCCTCGCCGTTTTCAAACTTTCAGAGATGCGTACTCCGTAACTAAGAGTGTTAAACCTTGGATTGCATTCGCATTAATCGGTGTATTCCTAGCGGTATGGGCAGTTGGCATCGCAATTGGTGTAGCAATAGGACATCCGATTTATGTTGCTTTCGTTTCTCTACCAATTGCTTTACTGGCTGCAATGTTTTTCTTTACTCGCCAAGCCTCAACCGCTGCCTATTCCTCAATCGAGGGCCAGATTGGTGCAGGAGCGTCTGTGCTTATGGCAATCCGTAAAGGATGGACAACAACTCCAGCTGTTGCAGTTGCACGAAATCAAGACATGGTTCACAGAAGCGTTGGTCGAGCCGGAATCGTTTTAGTTGGAGAAGGATCACAAGGTGTAAAGCAAATGCTCGCTGACGAACGTCGCAAGAGTGAGCGATTTGCACCTGGCGTGCCGATTACTGAAGTAATTGTCGGAGATCTGCAGGGTCAAGTTTCGATTCGCAAGTTGCAAAAGCATTTAGCAAAACTTCCAAAGAAGTTATCTGCCCATCAAATGCGCGAAGTTCGTGCGCGCTTGAAAGCAGTTGGTGGAATGTCTATGCCTATTCCAAAGGGTCCAATGCCAAAGGGCGTTCGAATTCGCTAGTTCGTTAAGATTATTTTTGTTTTACTAAATCGTTCATGAATTCCGCGACCATTTTCATCATAAGTAATAGCCGTAATCACAATCACCATTAGAACGCTTCTGATTAGAGCTTGCAAGAGTGTGGGACGCCCGCCATCCTCAAAATTAACAATCCGCATTCGAAAAACTCTGTGTCCCGCCGATGCTCCTTGCAAGGTAACAAGAACGAAGTACTGAGTAAAAAAAATAAGCAGTGCCGGAAACCCGGCCTGCGGGGTCCGATCCAAGAACTCACCTGAACCGCTGAAGAAAGCGATCGCAATGAGGTAGCTGGATAACCAATCCAGGCTGATGGCGCCAAATCGTCTGCCTAAACTCACCTCAGAATGCATGCGCTAAGCCTAGCGGGAGCCTGAAAACCCGCAATTTACTTAACATAGATGTAACACGTGAGTTATGCCTTTTTCATGGATAACTCGTAGCCTTCTCACATGCGCCCTCGATGAAGCGGTGCGCAAGGTTTGAAAAATTATCAACTGGGAGAAATATGTTTAAGAACTCTGCAGAAGTTTTTGCGTTTATCAAGAAGGAAGACATCAAACTAATTGATGTACGGTTTATCGATCTTCCTGGAATTCAACATCACTTCAACGTGCCAGTTGAATCTTTTGATGAAGCTGTCTTTACCGATGGACTTATGTTCGATGGTTCATCTATCCGTGGTTTCCAGGCAATTCATGAATCAGATATGAAGTTGTTGCCGATTCCTGGTTCGGCATTTATAGATCCATTCCGCAAAGAAAAAACACTTGTAATTTTGTTTAGTGTTCATAATCCAGATGACAACTCCCCTTATAGCCGCGATCCTCGTGGCGTTGTTGGCAAGGCTGTTGAATACTTAAAGTCAACAGGAATTGCAGACACAGCTTTCTTCGCACCAGAAGCAGAGTTCTACGTATTTGATGCAGTTCGCTTTAAGACCGATATGCACGAGTCCTATCACCACATTGATTCGTACGAAGGTGCTTGGAACACCGGCGCCGAATACGACGCAGATGGAACTCCTAACCGCGGTTACCGCACACGTATCAAAGGTGGTTACTTCCCAGTTTCACCAACTGATCAGTTTGCAGATCTGCGCGATGAGATGGTTATGAATCTTGGCAAAGTTGGATTGTTAGTTGAACGCTCTCACCACGAAGTTGGTACAGCAGGCCAAATGGAAATCAACTACCGATTCAGCGACATTCTGAATGCGGGAGATGATGTTATGAAATTTAAATACATCATTAAGAACACCGCTTGGGAGAATGGCAAAACTGCAACATTTATGCCAAAGCCACTCTATGGCGATAATGGATCAGGAATGCACGTTCACCAATCACTCTGGAAAGATGGAAAACCACTCTTCTTCGGTGATGGTTATGCTGATCTTTCCGATATGGCACGTTGGTATGTCGGTGGTTTGCTCAAGCACGCTCCATCATTGCTTGCATTCACAAACCCAACAGTTAACTCTTACCACCGCTTAGTTCCTGGTTATGAAGCACCAGTGAATCTCGTTTACTCAGCACGTAACCGTTCTGCGTGTATTCGTATTCCAATTACTGGTTCAAATCCAAAGGCTAAGCGCATCGAATTCCGTTGCCCAGACCCATCATCAAATCCATATCTCGCATTTGCTGCAATGTTGATGGCAGGACTTGATGGAATTCAAAACAAAATCGAACCGCCAAAGCCAGTTGATAAAGATCTCTACGAACTAGAGGGTGCAGAAGCTGCCGCTATTCCACAAGTTCCAGGTTCTCTCGAGGCTGTTCTTAACAACCTCGAGGAAGATCATGAGTTCTTGCTTAAGGGTGGAGTCTTCACCAAAGATCTCATTGATACATGGATTGCATTCAAGCGCACACAAGAAGTTGATTATGTTCGTTTGCGTCCACACCCAGCTGAGTTCGAGCTTTACTTCGATCTCTAAGAGTTAAGGAACAAAAACCCCGCCACGTTTATGGCGGGGTTTTTGCTATTGTTCACAATATGAGTCGTTTGGGCACGTTCTTCACAAAGTTCATCAAAACTGAAAGCTCAAGTGGCATCGCACTAGTCATCGCTTGCTCAGTAGCTCTTATTTTTGCCAATTCACCCTTTAGCGACTCCTACGATTCTTTTTTCTCACCCTTTAACGCATTTATCAATGAAGGATTGATGGCAGTATTTTTCTTTCTAGTTGGTTTAGAAATTAAAAGAGAGTTCACCGAAGGTGAGTTTAAGAACCCTAAGAATGCTGCCCTGCCGGTCATCGCTGCAATCGGGGGTATGGCAATACCGGCTGCCATCTTTGTTTTATTCAATGCGGGGCAAAGTTCAGTCGAAGCGTGGGCTGTAGCTATGCCCACAGATATTGCCCTCGCTCTTGGCGCCTTGGCCTTGCTGGGTTCACGAATAGATTCATCGCTAAAAATATTTTTGCTCACTCTCGCTATTGCTGATGATCTATTTTCAATTCTTATCCTTGGCTTTTTTTACTCCTCAGGGATTAGCGCCATCAAAATCGCAACGACAATTGGGGCGGTTCTACTTGCTCTAGCTTTGCCTAGCGGAAAAGTGATCACTACGACCAAATTGATTCAATGGATACATCCGTATAGCGCCTTTTTGATCATTCCGCTTTTCGCGCTGGCCAACATTGGAGTGCGAATTGATTTTTCAACACTTGGCCAAACACTTTCATCTCCCATTGCATCGGGGTTAATTCTCGGTCGTGTGGTTGGTAAAATTGTGGGAATAACACTTTTTGCATGGCTAGCAATTCAATTAAAAATAGCGAGCAAGCCTCTGAGTTTGAGTTTTAAAGAGATAGCGGGCGCAGGTGCTCTTGCGGGCATGGGTCTGACCGTCTCGCTCTTTATTGCCGAACTTGCTTTAACCTCGGCAACAGATCTGGCTGAAGTCAAAGTTGGATTAATTTTTGCAGCACTGATTTCTGCGATATTGGGGATATTTATTCTTAGGAAATTCTCAATTCCAAACGATTAGATTTCTTGATTTCTGATTTGCTTCTTTCCGAAAATGTAACGTCCAGTAGCTCCAATGACGAGGGCAAATATCACTCCTACATTGGAGTAAGCCCATGCGCCATCTTTGCCACCGATAAAACCAAGAAAGTAACCCTGCCAACTTAGCCAAGACGCGAAGGTATTAGTCACGAATCCCCATCCAACTAACGTGGCAACTACAACGCACGCAATCGAGCTCCAGTTAACCGATCCGTAAATTCCTTGTGAGGTAAACAAGTCTTTTTCGCTATAACTTTTTTTACGCATCAGAACATCAGTTACAAATATCGCACTCCACGCGGCAACTGGCACACCAAGAGTTATGAGAAACCCCTGGAAAGGATAAAAGAAATTTTCCGCAATCCAAACAATATAAATGGCTCCAAGCAGCATCAAAACGCCATCTAATGACGCGGCCACATGTCGCTTAACTGGCACTCCAAGGCTGACAAGAGTTAAACCAGATGAATAAAGATTCAGTATGGCTCCCCCAACTAAACCTAAAATGGCAACGAGTGAGAAGAGAATCAAATACCAGGTTGGCAATAGCGTTGTTAGCGCACCGATTGGATCCATCGCTATTGCTTCGGATAACTTCTCATCACTAATTGATAATGCAGCGCCGTAGATAACCAAAATTATTGGAACAATAGATGCTCCCAAAACAGTCCAGCCAACTACCGAAGCGCTCTTTACGCTGCGTGGTAAATAACGCGAATAATCAGCGGCAGCGTTCACCCATCCAAGACCGATTCCGGTGATTGCAAATATCAATGCTCCAACAAAACCTTGGATAGGTCCTGATGGTCGTTCCATTAGTGCATTCCAATTAACGGTATCCACAGTCAACACGATGTATCCGAGGGTCAAGAAAACAGTTATTAGAGTTAAATACTTCTGTAACTTCATGATTACTGAAAAACCGAGCACGCCACCAAACAAAGTCAGTGAAACTGCAATCACGAATCCAACAATCATCGCAAAATTGCGATCAACTCCACCTACTCGTTCGAACACAGTTCCTGTCGCCAAAGTTGCAAGTGAGACTAAAACTGTTTCCCAGCCAACTAATAACAAGTACGTTAAGAAACCCGGCAATACATTGCCTTTGATGCCAAAAGCTGCACGCGAGAGCACCATTGTCGTCGCATTAGATTTCTTTCCTGCTAAAGAACTAAAGCCAACTAGCAAGAATGAGAGAACTGTTCCGATAATCGCGGCAATAGTTGCCTGCCAAAATGAAATTCCGAATCCCAGAAAAAATGATCCATAAGACAATGCCAGCAAGGACACATTGGCACCACACCACGGCCAGAACAAATCGCGAGCTCTGCCGCGGCGTTCATTTTCGGCAATAAGGTTCGTGGAATTCAATTCATACGCTGGCACGTGTGCACTCCTTTATATTTAATCCAAGAAAAAATCGAGCAGGAAATCTTTCGTTCCTGGTGTGACTGAATACTTTTCAAGATCAGTAATTCCTTCACTGGCAAGAAGTAAATCATCTACAAAGAAATTGCCGGTGCACTCTTTTGCATCACGATTAAAGATGATGTGGGCTGCATCCGCCAAGATTTCAGGCTTGCGGCCAGCTAATGCATCAATACCCGGAATCATCTGAAGTGCTGCAGTATCGATTACCGTGCGAGGCCATAGAGCATTGACAGCTATGCCATCACGCTTAAACTCTTCAGCCATTCCTAGAACGCACATACTCATGCCGTACTTGGCCATTGTGTAAGCGACATGGTTTTTAAACCAAACTGCTTTCATGGATAGTGGAGGCGAAAGATTCAAAATATGTGGATTTCTACCTTCTTCAGCAGACTTTCGTAAATAAGGCAAGGCAGCTTGCGAAGTTAAAAAGGTGCCACGTACGTTGACATCAAACATTAAATCAAAGCGCTTAGCAGGAGTTTGATCCGTACGGGTTAAATTGATTGCACTCGCATTGTTTACGAGAATATCAATGCCACCAAATGCTTCAGCGGTCTTTGCGATTGCTGCTTCGATTTGAGCTTCATCGCGAATGTCACATTGAATTGGAAGAGCAGTACCACCTGCTGCTTCAATTTCCTTTGCCGCAGAAAATATTGTTCCAGGCAATTTTGGATTTGCTTCAGCAGTCTTTGCTGCAATGGCAATCTGTGCGCCATCTTGAGCCGCGCGCAGAGCAATAGCTAAACCAATACCGCGTGAACCACCTGTAATAAACATACGCTTACCTGCAAGTGACATTATTTACCCTTCTTGGACATGAACTTCATAAATGCTTCCATAGCTTCTTCGGATTGAAGTGCCATTGAAAATAATTCGAACTCTGCTCGCATTACAGCCGCAACTGCGTCATGTGAACCGCTTTTCAGAAGTGCCTTTGTATTGATAATTGCTTGCGGAGGTTGCTCGGCTATGTGCTTAGCAATTTGTAGTGCAGTTGCCAGCGGATCTTTTTGAATTTGTGAGACCAATCCCATTTCCTTCGCAGATTCAGCACTAAATGATTCGCCCGTCATAAATATTTGTGCTGCTCGTTGATACCCAACAAGACGAGGGAAAAGATAACTTGACCCTGCTTCTGGCACTAAACCAAGGGATGTAAATGGCATTGAAAACTTAGTGGTCTCGGATGCAATAACAACATCGCAGTGCAGCAACATAGTTGTTCCGACACCGACCGCATTTCCTTTAACGGCGGCAAGAAGAGGCTTTGGAAAATTCAGGAGTGCTCCAAGAAATTTGGCCACATCAGAGTCACTATCCGTTGGTGGATTGGCCATGAAGTCGCCAATGTCGTTGCCCGCCGTGAAATGATCACCTTCGCTTGTAATGATGACCGCACGGACACCAAAATCTCCAGCAGCCTCGTTAAGAGCGTGAGCCAAGCCTGCATACATGTCACGGGTCAAAGCATTCATTTTTGCGGGACGATTAAAGCTGATTGTCAGAATTTGATCAGACGTGGTGGTCAAGATTTCGCTCATCCGCGCATCCTACTTGGAGCCACAATGAGTTGCGAAGGTACACAATGGGGACACACATGCACCATGGCCGGAGAGGCATTACATGTCCACAGATATCACGATTGCTAGTCGAGAGCTCAGTCCCTTTGAGCAGTTGGTCCTCGGCTTGGTTTGCGAAGGAAAAACAAATTCAGCCATTGCAACACATACCTCACATACGGAAAAAGTTATAGAAAATACAGTTTCGCGATCGGCCAAAGCATTCAATATTAAATCCGATGCTGACACGAACACTCGAGTACTACTCGCGCTAGCTTTTCGCACGCACTATGGAGATAAAGCATTCGACAAACTTAATGTTGAGTGCCAGCACTTCGAATTGGATGCAGATGGCAGATCACTGTGCCATCGCCATGATTAACTCGTAACTCACATCACAAGCACTGGAGTGCCAGCCCCAGTACTTTCTTAGTACCCACTATCTCCTTAGGTCTTTACTTGTCATGTAGTAAAAAATAAAAACTACATAACAATTAAACATAGGAGAGAACAAAAATGAGACGTAAGACATTTGACAAAATAGTAACTTTCGTAGGATTCGGACTTGCAGCTTTTCTATTAGTGCTGTCAGGACTTCTCAATTGGGGAGCAACATTCGCCCAAGATTCAGTAAAGAGCCAATTAGAAAATCAAAATATTTCATTTCCTGCAGCAGAAGCAATGCCACCTGCAACTAAGGATCAGTTAACCAAGTGGGCTGGAATGCAAGTGACAAAGGGTGAAATGGCTCGAGACTATGCAGACCTTTACATTTGGGAACATATGAAGGGTGCGGCTAAAGCTGGAGTTGGAAAAGAAGCTACGTACTCTGAAGTTTCTGGAATGTATATGGGAGCTGCAAAGAGCGGAACCGCATCACCAGATGAAATTGCAAAACTTGGCGAACTACGTCAAACACTTTTCATGGGCAATACATTGCGTGGACTTCTCTTAGAAGCGTACGCATTCGGAACTCTTGGAAACATTGCAGCGATTGCGGCCCTTGCTTCACTAGCTGGAGGCATCTTGCTTCTTCTTCTATCCATCGCGGGAATAGTACATATTCGTCGCACTCCTGAAGAGGCGACGATTTAACCCTCAACTCTCCGTGAGGGAAGTAAAAACCCCCCTGGCTTTTGTCAGGGGGGTTTTTCTATTTACCGAGAGTATTTGTTTTTAGCGCTCAATCTTTCCTGAAATAAAATCTTCAGTCTTATTGTGTGCTTGCTCATCTGTGTACTGAGTTGGTGGTGTCTTCATGAAATAGCTAGATGGTGAGAGCAGTGCTCCACCAATCTTGCGATCAAGGCCAATCTTTGCGCAACGAAGCGCATCGATAATGACACCTGCTGAGTTTGGTGAATCCCATACTTCGAGCTTGTATTCGAGGTTTAGTGGAACATCTCCGAAAGCGCGGCCTTCGAGGCGAACGTAGGCCCACTTGCGATCATCTAGCCAAGGAATGTAATCAGAAGGTCCAATGTGAACATTCTTCTCTCCTAGGTCGTGATTGAGTTGAGATGTAACTGAGTTTGTCTTTGAAATCTTCTTCGATTCAAGACGGTCACGCTCGAGCATGTTCTTAAAGTCCATGTTTCCACCAACGTTTAATTGGTAGGTGCGATCAAGGTGTACACCGCGATCTTGGAATAACTTAGCCATGATTCGGTGAGTAATTGTTGCTCCAACTTGGCTCTTAATGTCATCGCCAACAATTGGTAGTCCAGCGTCAGCAAACTTCTTTTCCCATGCTGGATCTGATGCAATAAAGACTGGCAATGCATTTACAAATGCACATCCCGCGTCAATTGCACACTGCGCATAGAACTTTGCCGCAACTTCTGAACCCACAGGTAGGTAGCAAATGAGGACATCTACTTGCTCTTCCTTGAGAACTGCAACAACATCTACTGGCGCTGCAGGAGATTCTTCAATGGTTTCGCGGTAATAACGACCAAGGCCGTCATGAGTTACGCCGCGTAGAACTTCAACGCCTGTCTTATCAACATGTGCGAATTTGATTGTGTTGTTCTCGCTAGCCCAAATGGCATCTGCCATATCTAGACCAACTTTTTTCTTATCTACATCGAAAGCTGCAACGAACTTCACATTGCTAATGTGGTATCCGCCCACAACAGCGTGCATAAGTCCTGGAATCTCTTGGTCGCTGGCAGCATCCTTGTAATAGGTCACGCCTTGAACTAGAGAGTTAGCGCAGTTTCCAACGCCAACGATTGCAACTCGGATATCGCCTTTACCGGTTGTTATTTTCACTCTATTTCCTCTCGGTTTTGATCATGTCTTCCAGCCAGTCGATTTCTCGCTGCGCTGATTCCAAAGAGTGACGACGCCACTCTTCGAGATACTTATCGATTCCTACGGGAGACTTTTCGAGTTCTCCACGCAGAATCTCTGCCTTCTCTTTCAACCGACGATGTCGGCCTTCCAAAATTCGCACACGGTTCTTTGTCGATGTTGGACCGAAGAATGCGAAGCGAATTTCAAAACCTTCGTCTTCCCAAGTATCTGGGCTTACAGTTTCTGCCAAAGTTTCAAAGCGTTTCTTACCTTTTGTTGTAATCTCATAAACAATCCGCGAGCGCCGAGTTGTATCTGCAACTGAGGCATCAATGAGTCCTGCTTCCATCATTCTGCGCAGTTGTGGATATAGAACTGAAAATGAAAGTGCGCGAAACGGTCCGAAAATTGCAGACATTCTTTTTCGAAGTTCATATCCATGTAGAGGGCTCTGGGATAAGAGGCCAAGGAGAGCGAATTCAAGTGATTCACTACGTGATCGCATTGCGTCTGCCCTCCTTATTCGTGAGGTGGGCTTACGTGCGACCTACCTGAACATATATCGATTCGATATAACGATGCGATAGTTAACCCGATATGGCCGATCAATGCCAACTCGCCTCGCCCAGGGCGCTACGTATTCGGCGTGGCGTACGCCGAGGTAGGTGCGGGCTCAGTCTTACCCTTGTTGACGGCCTTCCCCGCCTCTTTGGGCGATTACTCAGCCCGCAAATGGAAGGAACACTATGTCCCTGCTCTCATGGAAACTTCACGGCAATGGAAAAAACATTGCCCACGGAGATGTCGTATCCACAGATGAGCGCCTCACATGGCCACGCACGATCGGCGTTGGCGTGCAGCACATTGCTGCAATGTTTGGTGCAACTTTCCTCGTCCCAATCATTACTGGTTTCCCACCAACTACAACGCTGCTCTTCTCAGGTATCGGAACTCTTCTATTCCTAACCATTACTCAGAATAAAGTTCCAAGCTATCTAGGTTCATCCTTTGCATTCTTAGCTCCTATTGCCGCTGCCCAAACTGGTGGCGGAATGAGCGCCGCATTGGGTGGCGTTGTTGTCACCGGTTTAATCCTTGCTGCAGTTGGTTTAATTGTTCGCCAAGCTGGTATCGGTTGGATTAATTGGCTATTGCCTCCTGTTGTAACAGGAACAATTGTTATGGTCATTGGGCTCAACCTTGCAGGTGCTGCGAAGAATAACTTCGTGGCAGGACCAATGGTTGCAATCATCACTCTGGCATCGATCGGTGTTGTTTCAGCAGTATCTCGCGGATTCCTTAATCGCATCAGCATCTTCGTTGGTCTAATTATTGGCTACGTAGTTGCTCTAGCAATGGGAGATGTTAAGACCGATGCAATCAGCTCTGCTTCATGGGTTGCATTGCCATCATTTACATCACCAACATTTGATTCAAAAGCAATCGTTCTCTTTTTGCCAGTAGTTTTGGTTTTGATTGCAGAAAATGTAGGTCACGTGAAGTCAGTTTCTGCGATGACCGGCAAGAACCTCGATGATCAAATGGGTAACGCACTTATGGCAGATGGACTTGCGACAACACTTGCTGGTGCAGGTGGTGGTTCAGGTACAACTACATATGCCGAAAACATTGGTGTAATGGCTGCAACACGTGTCTACTCCACAGCGGCGTATTGGATCGCAGGTGTTGGTGCAATCCTTCTTTCACTCTCACCTAAATTTGGTGCAGTATTGAGTGCTACACCAGTTGGTGCACTTGGTGGCGTTGGTGTTGCACTATTTGGAATGATTGGCGTATTAGGCGCGCGTATCTGGATTGATAGTCGAGTTGATTTTTCCAACTCAACTAATCTCTTGATCGCAGGTTCTGCTCTAATCATTGGTATTGCAGACATATCTTGGACTCAAGGCGATTACACATTCAACGGAATCATTAACGCAACCTTGGTTGCAGTTGTTGGTCACCGTGTGTTAAACGCACTCTCCAACCTACGCAAGTAACTAAGATATAGATATGGTGATTCCATCGCGGCTACCTGAATACATCGTGGCCGCGATGGTAATCATCTTGGCGCCGGGGCCGAGTGTTTTATTTGTAATTGCTCGAGCTATTGCATGGGGTCGAAAAACTGCAGTTTTTACAGTTGCCGGTAATGTCACAGGTGCATTCGCGCTTTCAACAATGGTGGCAATCGGATTAGGTCCAATTCTTCAAAGATCAGATCTTGCTTACGCTGCAATCCAATGGGGCGGCGGGTTGTATCTCATGTATCTAGGCGTTGAAGCAATTCGCCAGAGAAGAGTTCACGCCGAAGATATGCGAAACCAAGGAGATATTGCCCCAGGTATTACTCGCTCAATGCGTGATGGATTTTGGGTTGGTGCGCTTAATCCAAAGGGTTTGGTTTTTTATGCTGCTGTGTTGCCACAATTTGTGGATCGCGAAAAAGGCAACGTTGCTTTGCAATTAATTTTCCTTGGTGCCGTATTCTCAATTTTGGCATTTATTTCTGATGGCACCTGGGGCTTGTTAGCTGGAACTGCTCGTCAGTGGCTGGCAACTGATGCGAAGAGATTGGAAAAACTACGTGCAACAGGTGGAACTGTGATGATAATTCTTGGAATTACTGTTCTAATTTCGGCAGTTGTCAGTGGTTAGCGAGAGGATGTATTCATGAATAAACCATCATCGCCTGCGACCGAATTTATCTCACCATCTGATCTCACATTTGGTTTATCTACCTGCAAAAGATGTTTATGGATTAAGTACTGGTTCAAAGTCACAATGCCCGGAGCTTTTCCACTGGTCGGAACCTTGGCGGATTTGCAAGAGAAACATTTTCGCGGAGCATCGATGCAAGATCTCGATCCATCACTTCGACCTGGAAAAGTTACACAATGGGGTGGCTGGGTAAAGAGCAAACCGATGAAAATCAACGGTTTTGAAACTAGATGGCATATTCGTGGAAAGTATGACCTTGTTGCATCTAATGAAGATGGCACAGTTGCACTCATAGATTGCAAAGTTTCAGATAGTTCGCGCGATAACGGTGAGTTTTACGCGCCGCAATTAGAAGCGTATGCGCACTCACTCGAAAATCCATTGCAAGGCAACCCTGTAAGTGTTGCGACCATGGGATTACTAGTCTGGAATCCAAATGCTGCTTTTGATATCAAAGAGAAGCAAGGATTCTTTGCCGCGCAGCATTACTTACCTGTCGAACGCGATGAGGCGCAATTCATGGCACTCATTGAAGATTTAATTAACGTTTTAGAAGGTGATTTTCCTGATGCGGGGCCAAAGTGTCCAACCTGTAACTATCTTGTACAGCGCAGTGAATTAGAGAATTAATCCTCGGATTCTTCCTTTAGCTCATCTTTTCTGCGGCTTGCATAAATATCTACATACTCTTGTCCAGACAACTCTTGAATTTTTTTCATGACTTGATCTGTTACATCACGTAAAAACAGTAAGTCCGAAGAGTCTCCTGTGAAAAACATTGGCTCGCCAAAGACCATCTTTACCCGCATGATTTTCGGAACAACTTTTCCAGTTGGTTGAATTTTTTCTGTATTAAACATTGCCACAGGAATAACTGGCGCCCCTGATTCAATTGCAATACGAGCAATCCCTGTTCTACCTTTATACAGACGTCCATCAGGAGATCGAGTTCCTTCGGGATAAATGCCTAGGCATTCGTTATTTGCTAAAACCTGCAATCCAGTTATCAGAGCGGCTTCACTGCGGCGTCCACCTGAGCGATCGACTGGAACTTGTCCCAAAGCTATAAAGGTTAATTTTTTAAGTAATCCCTTAGGACCAGGAGAAGTGAAGTATTCAGATTTAGCAAGAAAAGTTACCTTACGTGGAACTACCAATGGCATAAAAATTGAATCGCTAAAGGACAAGTGATTGCTGGCGATGATGACTGGACCATTAGTTGGAACATTTCGAAGACCCTTAACTTTGGGGCGAAATGCCAACATCAAAAACGGAGTCAGGAATGCACGCAGAACGCCGTACGGAAGATTATTCACATTCATCTTCGCTGCGATCCTCCTGCTTCTCAATCAGACATTCACTCGAAATCAGAGTCCCTAATTTAGTGGATACCTGCCACTGTGCCACTATTTGAGCGTGAGCGATACCCCAGCACCAAAGGATCCGAGCGATGATGAGATGGATCTCATTAACTCAGAGTTTGAATCCATGGTCGCTGGTTTATCACTCGATGAATCAACTCCAAATACATACTTAGATGATTTGGATCAAGCATCTTCATTAGATAACAATCACTTCGAGCAACCAAATCCGAGCTGGCCTGGATTGCGAAATTTTATTAAGAGTGCTCGCGTTGCAATCAAGCGATGGCTAAGACATGAAAACAACCGGGATGACGGAGTGGAGTTGTAACTAACGTCTTGCTAAGTCAGATACTCCGATAAGTCCTGCTTTGTTTCCAAGGGCCGCTGAAATAATCTCTGGGTAAGGATGCTTGCCAGCAAATGGCATGTATCTGGCGACGGCTTCTCTAGTTGGTTTAAGTAAAATATCTCCTGCATCAATTACTCCCCCGCCGATGATTACGCATCTGGGATCAAGGATCACACTCAGCGAAGCAATACCTGCACCTAGCCACTGAGCGGTTGTATTAAATGCAGCAAGCGCGACTGGATCACCATCGCGCGCCGCATCAGTAACTGCAGATCCAGTTAATCCATTCACGCTTCCATCACCGCGAGCCAACAAGTTGCGTGCTAGTTCAGGACTAGCAGCAATCGCTTCGCGCGTATGACGGAGTAACGCGTTTCCTGATGCATATTGTTCGAAACATCCACGTGCGCCGCATCCACACAAATGTCCTTCAGGGACCACACGCAAATGTCCAAACTCCGCCGCTACACCAAATGCACCTCGATGCAGTTCACCATTGACAACTAGTCCGCCACCAATACCTGTGCCAATTGTTAGCAACATAACGTGGTCTTTATTCTTGCCTGCGCCAAATTTTGCTTCGCCCCATGCTGCTGCGTTTGCATCGTTTTCAATTACTACTGGCAGGCCAATTAACTCATGTAACTCTTGGTCGAGGTTAACGCCATTCCAATCTGCAATATTGGGAGCCGCAAGCATTGTTTTTCGATCTGAAGAAACAAATCCTGCAGCTGATAAACCCACCGCTTGAATTGACTGTCCACCAATTAATTCTTTAGCTAGATCTGCAATTCTTTGAGTAAGTTTGCGCCCGCCTTCACGCGGCGTTTCACTACGAATATGCGAAAGAACATTGCCTTGGGCATCTACTACTCCACCCAATAGTTTGGTGCCACCAACATCAATTCCGATTGTGAGTGACATGGGTGTGTGTTAAATCAATTAGTTTTCAGCGTGTGCTTTTAACTGAGAAAGAGCTTGATCAATCGTGGCCTTTTCAGCTTTTGTACGCATCATTGGCGGAATTGGCATTGAAACTTCAACACCTAGTTCGTAGGTCACAGAAGTCGTATCCGCATCGATTGCTTTAGTTATGTACGCGCCATTCATCGCAGTCAGAAGGTCAGCTTCCTCAAGTGAAAACTCGAGGCGCTCCGGCGCTGCACTCCAGTCATAATTCAGGAGCACTCGATCTTTCATCATTCCGGCGTCAATAGAAACCTTGACACTTGTTGCTCGCCCTTGTTCATCGGTGGCCTTAACTTCTGCGCTCTTAATCGCAGTTGACCAGTCCGGGTAGGACGCCAAGTCGAAGAGAATGGCTCGGACGGCATCAATTGGTGCGTCTATGGTGATTGATGAAGTGCTTAGTTCGCTCATGGACACAGGTTACCGTTAAGTAACCCCACTTCCGCAAAATAACCTCCTGCCACTAGCGTTAGCCGCATGAACGAGATCTCAATCCCGGCCATCGTGCCTAATGCCACTGCTGGAAACCTTACAAACCTTGTATCTGAACGCGCTTGGTTTGAACCTGAACGCATCATGCTCTCACGTCCACTTGGAGATGGTTGGCAGAGCGTCACTGCAAAAGAATTTGAAGCTGAAGTTCGTGCCACTGCAAAAGGATTAGTTGCAGCAGGCATAAATGTAGGTGACCGTGTTGCGATTATGTCGCGCACTCGTTATGAGTGGACGATTCTGGATTTCGCAATTTGGTATGCCGGCGGTTGTGTTGTTCCAATTTATGACACTTCTTCAGCTGAACAGATTGATTGGATCCTCAGCGACTCAGGTGCTGTCGCAATAATTGTTGAAACTCCTGCACTTCGAGACTTAGTAAAGACCGTTCTACCTGCGCATACAAAGCGCATTTGGACGATGACAGAGAATGTCCTTGCCACTCTTGAATACGACGGAGCATCAGTTAGCGATGAAGAAATTGAAAAGCGCAGAAATTCACTACTGCCTGAAACACTCGCAACTCTGATTTACACCTCCGGAACAACTGGCAAACCAAAGGGTGTTCAACTTACGCATGCAAACTTCTTGTCTGAGTGCGGAAACGTTGTTCAAGCTGCCAACGATCTCTTCCTAAAGCCAGGCGGATCAACACTTTTGTTCTTACCTGTTGCACACGTCTTTGGTCGCATGGTTCAAATTGGATCAGTCGCTGCCGGTTTGCACTTGGCACACTGCAGTGATCCAGTTGGTCGCTTACCAATTGACCTTGCTTCATTTAAGCCAACATTCGTTCTGGCAGTTCCACGTATTTTCGAAAAGGTTTACAACGGTGCTGAAGCGAAAGCCGATGCCGCTGGCAAGGGAAAAATCTTTAGAAAAGCTGCAGACATTGCAATTGCGTATAGTCAAGGAATCGAGAGTGGAAAGATCTCAACCTCTCTTCGCCTAAAGCACGGCTTATTCGACAAGCTTGTCTATTCAAAGATACGCACAGGTTTAGGCGGTCGAGTTGAGGCTGCAATTTCCGGTGGAGCGCCCCTTGGTGAGCGCCTTGGTCATTTCTACCGTGGTGCAGGAATAACAATTCTTGAAGGCTACGGATTAACAGAAACTACTGCTGGTGCAACTCTTAATCTCACCAAAAAAATCAAGGTGGGATCTGTTGGCCGACCAATTCCAGGCACAACAATTAAAATCGCAGACGATGGTGAAGTTCTCATTAAGGGACCAATCGTCATGCAGGGATACTGGAAAAATGATTCAGCAAATGCAGAAGTATTTTCTGGAGAACGTTGGTTTCATTCCGGAGACCTTGGCAAGTTAGATGACGAGGGATTCCTTTACATCGTTGGTCGCAAGAAAGAACTAATTGTTACTGCCGGCGGAAAGAATGTCGCCCCAGCTGTGCTTGAAGATCGATTGCGCGCACATCCACTAATCAGTCAATGTATGGTGGTTGGAGATAATCAACCATTTATCGCATCACTAATCACAATTGATCAAGATGCGCTAAAAACTTGGAAAACAGCAAACAAAAAAGAAAATGCATCTTTGGCAGAACTAGCTAATGATCCAGACCTTGTTTCTGTTATTCAAACTGCAGTTGATGAAGCAAACAAAGCTGTTAGTAAGGCAGAGTCGATTCGTAAATTCACGATTTTGCCTACCGACTTCACAATCGCAGGCGGACAGCTCACAGCCAAACTCTCATTGAAGCGCCATGTGATTGGAAAAGAATTCGCAGCCGAAATCGCTGCTCTCTTTGAAAAGTAATTGACGCAACCTGAGCGAATAAAAATCGCTCAAGAGTTACATGATGGAATCGCGCAAGACCTTGTCGCGCTTTCATACTCACTCGATCTCCTGCTGGCCGAAGCAGATACGCCTGCCAGCACGAGAATCGAGCTGAGAAATTTGATCTTCTCCGTCTCTGCGATGATCACAAAAGTGCGCGGAGAAATTTTCAATCTGCGGGCTACTCATTCCGAAACCTTAGAGAGCTCTCTTCGGGATATGTTGGCAGAATCGCAGAGTGTCATTGAACTAAAGCTCAACTTAGAAGATTGCAACTTCTCTGACAATGTCGAAACACAGATTCTTGCCATCTCTCGAGAGCTTTTGCGTAATTCCATAAAGCACTCTGGGGCTAGCGTTATAGAGATAACCATTGAAAAAAGTGAGAATAGAAGTACTTACTCGTTTCGAGATAACGGAAAAGGAATCGATCCACTTATTCCCTCCGGTTTTGGAACTCGTGGAATTCAGGAGCGTTGCACATCAATGGAAAGTGAACTCACCGTGGCAAGCAATGATTCAGGAACTAATTACCTAATCTCAATTCCTTCATGAAGCCTCAAATTTCAGTTCTCGTAATTGATGATCATGAAAGCGTCAGGGCAGGATTAAAAATAGCTCTTTCTCGAGCAGGTCATGTTTGTGTAGGCGAAGCAAGCACTGTTTCGGAAGCACGTGCTCAAATAGCTCACACAAATCCACAAGTTATTGTTGTAGATCTTTCTTTACCCGATGGAAATGGTTTGGAAATAGTTCGATGGGCACGCTCAATTTCAAATCGAATAGGAATTGTTGTATTAACACTCAATCCCGCAGAAGATTTCCTGCTGACAGTAATGAAATCCGGTGCAAGTGCATTTGTCGAAAAGAGTGCCCCCCTTGCGGAGCTTATTTCTGCTGTTGAACACTCGCACATTGCGCCCTTGTCTTTTAGTGCGCAAGGAATTTCAAAAGCAATGAAGAAAGATCACGCAGCAAACGCACTAACTTTGCGCGAGATGCAGGTTCTTGAAAAACTCTCTGATGGATTAAGTGCCAACAATATTGGCTTGGAATTGTTCATAACCCAAGCCACTGTTAAGACGCACTTGGCTTCTATCTATAGAAAATTGGATTCAAAAAACAGAATTCAAGCAATTATTGCAGCGAAGAAAGTTGGATTACTCAGCAACTAGCAATGAATTAAATTCTTTAGACCAAATATCCCATCGCCATTGATCAGCGATCCAATTGCGTCCGGCAGCACCCATGTGAGATGCACGCTGGGCATCGCTGCAAATATTGATGACAGCCGATGCGATTGCGGCAACATTTGTACCGTCTACGCAGAATCCTGTGACACCTTCAAGCACCGCGTCAGGAGCTCCGCCTGAATTGCCTGCAACGACTGGAATTCCACAGGCGCTGGCTTCGAGGTAAACAATCCCTAATCCTTCTACTTCTAAACCAAAGAATCTGGATCTAGAAGGCATCGCAAATAAATCCGCTGCAGACAAATAGCTAGGAAGATTTTCGTACAAAACTCTTCCAGCAAAAGTGACGTTATCTCTTAGCAATAACTTATCAACCAGTTTGGTTAAGTGTTTTTTGTAGGGTCCTTCACCCACAATCAAAAGATGGGCATTTGGAACTTTTCTCAAAATATCTGGCATTGCCTCAATAAGTCTGTCTTGACCTTTGCGATGTACAAGACGACCAACGCTAATAATTATTTTTTTATCCTGCAGTCCCAATTCATTTCTTTTTTCAATGTCATTCGGTTGAGGTATGAAGTGGGAGGTATCAATCCCCGGTGCGATTTTTACCATTTCATTGGCGCTTCTATCCGACAAAGCTTTCGAAATCGCCCGGCGAGTGAATTCACCCAGATATGTGAGGTGATCGACGCTATTTCCAATTCGTTTCATCGCTAAGTTGAAAGGAAAAATTCTTGCCCACCACACTTCATGACCATGAGTTAGTGCAATTACTTTATTGACGCCCGACTTACGCAATGAAGTGCTCATAAGCGCAAGTGGTGCAGCAGCCCCAAAAATAACGGTGTCTATGTGATTTGTAACCACGATTTCTCTGGCTGCTCGTGTCACACGCCACGACGGAAGCAAAACCTTACTTCGATCTCGAATGACTCTTACTCCGAATTTATCGAGCCACCGTTGGTCATAAGCGGCTGTATCACCTTGCTGGGATGTAAAAACAATTACTTCATGACCAGAAATTCTCTCCAAAATTCCAATAACAAAGGTTTCGATTCCGCCAGTGCGCGGACCAAAATCGTTTGTTACTAGGAGAATTTTCTTATAAACGTTTGCCACCTCTGAATTTTTTTCGTCCCATATCCATGGTTGCCACTTTAACTCGTGAACCAGAGCGAGGGGCATGAACCATTTTGTTGCCACCCAAATAAATTCCTACGTGAGAAATTGGTGATCCAAAGAAAACTAAGTCGCCTGCTCGAAGATTAGATCGACTGATGGATTTTCCGTATCTGAATTGAGCTGCGGATGAGTGCGGCAGTGAAACTCCAGCTGCTTGGAAGGCTCTCATTGTGAGTCCGGAGCAATCCCACGTTGTCATTCCATCAGCACCAAAAACGTATCTATCTCCGATTTGTTTGAGGGCATATTTCAAAGCAACGCCTGCTCGCCCTGAAACACCACTTGCACTTCGCGCTGCTGCCAATGAAGATGCTTGATCCGCATTTTCTTCTTCTTCTGCCAGTCGAGCCAAGCGCTCTCTATCTTCTTTCTTAAGTTGTGCTAATAATTTCTCAGCCTCTTCTAATTTTGATTGAGCCAACCGTGCTTGGGCTTGGTACTTCTTTTGAGCCGCGGCAATCAGCGCAACTTTGTCAGCAACCGTAAGTGTTGTCGCATTAAGTCGCTGCTCGGCAGCTTCAAACTTGTTTAGTTGAATAGATTTGCGGCGAGTTAAGGCATCCAATGAACCAGCGGCGGACAAGTAAAGAGTGGGATCTGAAGAAAAGAGGAGTTCAAGACTTTGGCTTAGTCCTCCATTTTTATATTGATCAATCGCAATCGCCCCGAGAGATTTAGATAATTCGGAGACATTTTGTCCTTGAACTGCAGCCTTTTGCTTAATGCCCGTCAGCGTTCTGTTCAGGGAAGCCAATTTCACCTTTGCTTCCTGGGCGCCTTCAGCTGCCGCAGTTGCATCCTCTTCTAGTTGGCGAACTTTGGCTTGAACTTCAGCCAGAGTGGGTGCGCCTTGTGCTTCTGGGGCAAGTAGCAATGAGGAAATCAAAGCGCTAGTGAGCACGCCAATGATTGCCGCACGCTTGCTCGTGAAATGCATGGTCAAGAGGTTAACCTGTCACACGAGCGCGCCTCAACCTCAAACGCGCCTACGAGCCTGAGAAAAACCGCAGAATCAGCGAATTACGGGAGTTCTTAGCCCGTTTGCGCTTCTTGGCCGCTCGGTACGAATTTGAGCTCTTTGCTGATTTCTCGTGATGCCAAAAGCGTTATTGCTGTGTGCATCTGTTGAGATATCTCAGTTTTTTCAGGTACGCCAATGAAGAATGAGACGACGCACTCTGAACACTCGATGTCTTTTTTAATACATGTATCGCAGTCAATGATCATGAGCCTTACGATAAAGATAGGGACTGACATTAACTTTCCCGAGAAAAGGAGTCGCAGGTGAGCGTTGTGGCCACAATCGTTGTTGGCGCTGATGGCTCCAGCTCGCTCGGTGGATCTTCCACAGAAGTCACCTCGGCCGCCGACAGGGCAACGTTTTTACAACGCCGCCGCACGGTTGATTGCATCATCATCGGTGGAAACACTGCACGCAACGAACCATATTTAAAGACCCCAGTGCCTCTGGTCGTTGTTTCAAAACAATCGCATCCGCAGCTGCCTGCAGCTCATGTCTGGAATCTCGATCCGAAGGACGCCTTGGACAAAGCCCGCGACGAGTTCGGTGAAAATATTCTTATCGAAGGCGGTGCTTCATTTATTTCATACCTACTAGAAAATAACCAGGTTGATGTACTTGAACTCAGTGTTACATCGGCCAGTGGCGGCGCGGATATCTTTGATTATATGAAGTATTTATCTTTAGCCAACAGTGTGACTAAAAGCGTTGTAGCCGACACTACTTTTTATTCTGCAGAGTTTAGGAAGCAGAAATAAGAGCA
>JAIYBJ010000025.1 GCA_027488575.1 Streptomycetaceae bacterium
GCGCAATATATCCAAACAATCACGAGTGACTTCTCCGATTATTCGTATGCCAAGACCTGGGCCTGGAAATGGTTGGCGCCAAATAATTTGCTCAGGCAAACCTAGTTCTGCTCCAACATTTCGTACTTCATCCTTAAAGAGTTCGCGCAATGGTTCAACCAAATTGAACTTAAGATCATCAGGTAATCCACCGACATTGTGATGTGACTTAATGTTTGCAGTTCCTGTTCCGCCACCTGATTCAACGACATCTGGATATAAAGTTCCCTGAACCAGAAACTCAACTTCTCCACCGCTTGCAATATCGCGGGCAGCTTTTTCAAAAGATCGAATGAATTCGCGCCCAATTATTTTTCGCTTAGTTTCTGGATCAGTAACACCTTTAAGTGCATCCAAGAATTGATCAACTGCATCAATAACAACAAGGTTCACACCCGTGGAAGCGACGAAATCTCTCTGCACTTGCTCCGATTCGCCGCTTCGCAATAATCCGTGATCAACAAAGACGCAGGTAAGTTGTTTTCCAACAGCTTTTTGAATAATCGCTGCAGCAACAGCTGAATCGACTCCACCAGATAATCCACAGATCACGCGCTTGTCGCCAATTTGCTTACGAGCTTTTTCTATTTCAATGTGTGCAATATTTGCAGGCGTCCATGTTGTATTGCACTTTGCAATATTGACTAACCAATTCTTGAGAATTGCTTGCCCATGTTCGGAGTGCATAACTTCTGGATGAAATTGAACGCCAGAGAGTTGTGCATTTGCACTTTCAAATGCAGCGATGGCTGTGTCGGAAGTACTAGCTGTAACACTAAAACCACATGGCGCTTCGGTAACAGCATCGCCGTGAGACATCCAAACTCTTTGTTCTGCAGGCAATGAGTTAAATACTTTCGAACCAGGCTTCACCTTTAATTGCGTGCGACCGAATTCGGATTTACCAGTTTGGCTAACTACGCCACCGAGTGCTGCTGCCATAGCTTGAAAGCCGTAACAGATTCCAAAAATAGGAATGTTTAGAGCAAATATTGCGGGATCAACTGATGGTGCATTCTCTGAGTAAACACTTGATGGACCACCAGAGAGGATTATTGCTTCTGGGTTTTTCGCACTTACTTGTGCTGCAGTAATTGTTGATGCAACGATTTCTGAGTAAATATTTGCTTCACGGACCCGTCGTGCAATCAATTGTGCATATTGCGCACCAAAGTCAACGACTAGAACTCCGTGAGGATTAGGCACGATGAATAAGAACTTCTACTCGCTGGAATGACTTCACATCTGAATACCCAGTTGTTGCCATCGCACGACGTAGTGCACCAAATAAATTCATTGAACCATCTGCTGCATGTGATGGTCCAAGCAAAATCTCTTGCAGTGTTCCTGATGTTCCAACTGCAACTCTTTCTCCACGTGGAAGTTCTGGGTGATGAGCTTCTGATCCCCAGTGCCAACCAAGCCCAGGTGCCTCAGTTGCTTTTGCAAGTGGTGAACCCATCATCACTGCGTCAGCGCCACATGCAATTGCTTTAGCAATGTCGCCACTTCGTCCAACTGAACCATCTGCAATGACGTGAACATAGCGTCCACCAGATTCGTCCAAATATTCGCGGCGAGCAGATGCAACTTCAGCAACAGCTGATGCCATAGGAACTTCAATTCCTAAAACTTTTCTCGTGGTGTGTGCAGAGCCACCACCGAAACCAACGAGCACACCAGCAGCGCCTGCACGCATTAAGTGCAGCGCACCAGTTGCAGTTGCTACTCCACCAACGATTACTGGAACATCCAATTCGTAGATGAATTTCTTTAGGTTTAGCGCTTCTGTTTCTGCTGCCACGTGTTCGGCGCTAACAGTTGTTCCGCGGATTACGAAAATATCAACGCCTGCATCGATTACTGCTTTATGTAGTTCTGCTGTGCGCGCTGGTGAAAGGGATGCAGCAACTGTTACACCTGCATCTCTGATCGTTTTAATGCGCTCTTTAATCAGCTCTGGCTTAATTGGAGCAGAATAAATCTCTTGCATGCGCTTTGTTGCGTGCTTATCTGGCATGGATGCGATTTCACCTAGTGGAATGCGAGGATCTTCATAACGAGTCCACAAACCTTCGAGGTTTAGAACACCCAGACCTCCAAGATTGCCAATTGCAATCGCTGTTTCTGGTGAGACAACAGAATCCATGGGCGCTGCCATCATCGGTAAATCAAATTTGTATGCATCGATTTGCCATGAAGTAGAAACTTCAAGCGGATCGCGTGTGCGACGACTTGGAACGATTGCAATATCGTCAAAAGAATATGCCTGGCGGGCTCTCTTTCCGGGAGCTAATTCAATATCGCTCATGTTTTTCCCTTCGGTGACTTAATTCTTCTGTGAATAGTTTGGCGCATCTGCAACGTGCAAAACATCATGCGGATGACTCTCTTGTAAGCCTGCAGATGTAATTTGAATTAATCTTCCTTCGCGGCGAAGTGTTTCGATATCAGGTGCTCCTGCATAACCCATTCCAGAACGTAATCCACCTACTAGTTGGTGAACAACATCGGCAGCAGAGCCACTGTATGAAACTTTTCCTTCGATGCCTTCTGGAACTAATTTATCTTCCGATAAAACATCATCTTGCATGTAGCGATCTTTGGAGTAGGACTTCTTATCTCCGCGCGATTGCATCGCACCGAGTGAACCCATTCCGCGATACGCCTTGTATTTGCGTCCATCAATTTCTACGAGCTCACCCGGTGATTCATCGCACCCTGCGAGTAATGAGCCGAGCATTACAGAGTTTGCGCCAGCAACAATTGCTTTAACAATGTCACCTGAGTATTGCAATCCGCCATCTGCAATAAGTGGAATGCCAGCTTTTTGGCACGCCTTGTTTGCTTCCATGATTGCTGTTATTTGCGGAACACCAACGCCTGCAACCACTCGCGTTGTGCAAATAGATCCAGGACCCACACCAACTTTTACTGCATCCGCTCCAGCGTTGATAAGTGCTTGTGCGCCGGCACGTGTTGCAACATTTCCACCAATAACTTGTGTTGTGGAAGAGAATTTTTTAATGCGTGCAATTGCATCTAAAACTGCACGGTGATGGCCATGAGCGGTATCAACAACTACTACATCAACGCCCGCTTCGATCAGTGCCTGCGCGCGATTAAATCCATCATCTCCCACACCAACAGCTGCTCCTGCTAGACCAACGTTTTTCACTAACTTAACGTGAGTGACCTGTTCATCGATTGGTAAATTCCTATGAATAATTCCGATTCCGCCAGCTTTTGCCATTGCAATTGCCATTGCGGATTCTGTGACTGTATCCATCGCAGATGAAACCAACGGAACAGAAAGTGAGATTGTTCGGGTGAGCCAGGTGCCCGTATTTACTTCGCTAGGAACAACTTCTGAGGCATCAGGGAGAAGCAGCACATCGTCATATGTAAGGCCGAGCATTGCGATTTTCTCTGTGTCATTGCTCATCGCTGCCCCCTCACTTTCGCATCATTGGCGAAGGTGGAAGTCTATCGGTGGATTTAGGCTCCGATTGCCCGCGTAATTTCCTCACATGCGAAGTTCAAATCAGGGGTTTGAGTCATATTCGCACAATCACTTTCGCGCCAACCTGGCCCGCCCAAAAGTATTCGTGGAGCAGGTCGCACTGCTGGCAGATTTCTAAAGTATGTCGGATCAGCATTTTCAACTAACTGTGCCCATAAGAAAATCGCAGGTGGTGCGAACTTTTCAACCATCGCTTCAAGTGCTGCAAATGGTGTGCGAGCTCCGAGGAAATGGCACTCAATATCTCGCTCAGCAAGGGCTGCAGTCAATGCATGGATTGCAAGTGAGTGCATCTCTTCGCCAACGGATGCAACCAACACAGGGCGTGGGTTGATTGGTTTTTGAATCATCGATGATCGTTCACGCAAAACTCTCTTAAGGGTTTCTGAAAAGAAGTGCTCGATTTCAATACCTTCGCCAGTTTGCGCCCATGATTCTCCGAGCATCACAAGTACTGGAACTATGACCTCTTGCCATGAGCAAATAACGCCGTATTTTTCGATGTCATTACGTAATGTGCTTTCAATAAAGTTTTTATCCAGTGCATTAGCCGCGCTATGCAGAGCGTCAATAACATCTGGTCGATCAGAAAAAGCGCCAACAATTTTTTCCATTTTAATTGCACTCTTTGTACTGAGTGCTTTTTCCGCCGCTTCCGCAGGTGACATCCCAGCGATGATTAGCCGACGCATCGTTGTTAGCTTTGCCAGATCAGCGGCGCAATATCGGCGGTGCGAACCGCTCTCGTGATCGCTCGGTCCGATTCCGTAACGACGAGCCCAGGTGCGAAGGGTTGCTGGGGCTACGCCAAGGCGTCTAGCCACTGCTGCAACGGTTAAGAGCTCTTCCACGGGCTAAGGGTGGCGCAATGCGACGCATATCACCACTTGGAATGCCCTTTTTTGAGAGAAATTGAGGGCAGGTACTTGAACAACCTATGAAACGGTTGTATCTTTCACCCATGGCTGAAATTTCACGTTTACCCCAACCGATTGCAGATCATTGGGAGTGGCAGTACGAAGGTTCTTGCCGCACCATGCCTAGCGAAATGTTCTTCCATCCAGATGGAGAACGCGGTCCGCGTAGACGCAATCGTGAGAACGCAGCAAAAGCTGTCTGCGCTAGCTGCCCTGTAATCAAACAGTGCCGTGATCACGCGTTGGCAGTTCAAGAGCCATACGGAATTTGGGGCGGTCTCTCTGAAGATGATCGCTTGGCCATTATTGGCAATGAAAAACCATCAGAGGTTTATGAAGCTTCATAACGAATTAATTAAAAAAACCCCTTCGCATTAAGCGAAGGGGTTTTTTGTTTTTAATTAGTGTGAGTGTCCACCTGGACCATGTGAGTGTCCGTGACCACCAGCATCTGGTGCTTCATCTGCTGGACGTTCATAAACAACGGCTTCTGTTGTAATGAACATTGCAGCAATTGATGCAGCATTTGCAAGAGCTGAACGAGTTACTTTCACTGGATCGATAACACCATCTTTTGCGAGATCGCCATAGACATCAGTAGCTGCGTTGAATCCTTCATGTGCTTTCATCGCACGGACTTTTGCAACAACTACGTAACCTTCTAGGCCAGCATTTTCAGCAATCCAACGAAGTGGTTCATCGCATGCTTTGCGAACAAGACGCACACCTACTGCTTTATCGCCTGTGAATCCGAGATCGCCGTCAAGTGCACCTGCTGCATGTACTAGAGCAGCACCTCCACCGATAACGATTCCTTCTTCGACAGCTGCGCGAGTAGCTGAAATAGCATCTTCAAGGCGGTGCTTCTTCTCCTTGAGTTCTACTTCTGTGTGTGCGCCAACTTTGATTACACAGACTCCACCAGCAAGTTTTGCAACTCGCTCTTGAAGCTTGCCGCGATCCCATTCAGAATCTGTGGTTGCTAATTCGTTACGAATCTCTTGCACGCGAGCTGCTACGAGTTTCTTATCTCCAGCACCATCCACGATTGTGGTTGCATCCTTAGAAATAACAATTCGACGAGCTTTACCGAGTGAGTCGATACCGATTTGATCAAGCTTCATTCCAACTTCAGCGGAGATAACTGTTCCGCCAGTAAGAATTGCAATGTCTTCGAGCATCGCTTTGCGGCGATCTCCAAAGCCAGGAGCTTTAACTGCAGCGGAAGCAAACACTCCACGCATGCGGTTAACGACGAGGGTAGATAGTGCTTCACCTTCGACATCTTCGGCGATGATCAGTAGTGGTTTTGAAGCTTGTGCAATCTTTTCAAGGATTGGAAGCAAGTCAGCGAGCGCTGAAATTTTGTTTCCGACGATTAAGACGTATGCATCCTCGAGAACAGCTTCCATACGATCTTGATCTGTAACAAAGTATGGAGAGATGTAACCCTTATCGAATTGCATACCTTCTGTGAATTCGAGTTCAAGAGCTGTAGTTGAAGCTTCTTCAACTGTAATCACTCCATCTTTACCGACCTTGTCCATCGCCTCTGCGATGAGATCTCCGATGGTGCGATCTTGCGCGGAAATTGTTGCAACGTCCGCGATTTGTGCTTTGTCATTTACAACAGTTGCATTTGCGCGAAGGCGCTCTGAAATCGCAACAACAGCAGCTTCGATTCCTAGTTTGAGATCCATTGGCTGTGCGCCAGCTGCAAGATTGCGAAGTCCTTCTTTAACCATTGCCTGGGCAAGAACTGTTGCAGTTGTTGTTCCATCACCAGCGACATCGTTGGTCTTAGTTGCAACTTCCTTGACTAGCTGTGCGCCCATATTTTCAACTGGGTCTGAGAGTTCAATCTCTTTAGCAATCGTCACACCATCATTTGTAATTGTTGGTGCGCCGTATGACTTGGAGATAACCACGTTTCGACCCTTAGGTCCAAGAGTTACTTTGACAGTGTCAGCAAGAATGTTGACGCCACGCTCCATCGCACGACGAGCATGCTCGTCGAAATCTAGAATCTTTCCCATTTACTTCTCGATAACAGCGAGAATGTCACGTGCAGATAGAACTAAATACTCTTCATTGTTGTACTTAACTTCTGTTCCGCCGTACTTGCTATAAAGGACAACGTCGCCAACTTTGACATCCATAGGAACGCGAACACCATCATCAAAGCGACCTGGTCCAACAGCTACAACTGTGCCTTCTTGTGGCTTCTCTTTTGCTGTATCTGGGATAACAAGACCTGATGCAGTCGTTGTCTCGGCTTCATTAGCTTTAACGACAATACGATCTTCAAGCGGCTTAATGGCTACAGCCATGGGTATTACTCCTCTTTTACTAAACGAATGGGCCTGGAGTCGCGAATTAGCAGACTCGACCCTTGAGTGCTAACGCCAAGAGTAGGGTGGCTATTCCCGCGGTGCAAATTAAGGGATTAAACGCTTACAGATGTAACGGCAAGGCTGGATGAAGCGCTGAAATCAATGGCCGAAGGAGCGCGACCGGCACTGCTCATAAGAGATCCAAGGGCTGCAACCATCGCGCCGTTATCGGTGCACAAAATTGGTGATGGGATTCGAAGGCGAACTCCAGCATCAGAACAACGCTGTTCGGCAAGTTGGCGCAATCGCGAATTGGCTGCGACTCCCCCTGCAATCACTAGTGATTCGATCCCAGTTGCTTTGCAAGCCGCTAATGATTTTTGTAAAAGCACATCAACGATGGCTTCTTGAAAAGATGCTGCCACATCTGCGCGTTTGTACTGCGGAGTTGATTCTAAATATCGGGCTACTGCTGTCTTAAGACCCGAGAATGAAAAATCGTAAGGACGGGTGCGCCAATCTTCTGCTTGAGTTAATCCGCGTGGAAAATTAATGGCTTCTGTGTCTCCGCTTTGGGCTTCGCGATCAACAGCTGGCCCTCCAGGAAAACCTAATCCCATGATGCGCGCAATCTTGTCAAAAGCTTCACCGGCAGCATCATCCATTGTCGAACCTAAAGATGTCACCGATGATGTGATGTCATCGATTTGAAGGATTGAAGAGTGTCCGCCACTAACAAGTAATGCAATTGTTGGATCAATATGTTCAGAGTGAGTTAAGTAATCAACGCTGATATGAGCAGCCAGATGGTTGACGCCATAAATTGGTTTATCAAGTGCCAGTGCAAGTGCTGTCGCAGTTGAAGTGCCGACCAGAAGTGCGCCAACTAAACCTGGTCCTGCCGTAACAGCGACTGCATCAATATCTTTAAATGAAACTTTGGCATCTGCTAGCGCGCGATCTAACGCAGGAATCATCGCTTCTAGATGCGCCCTGCTTGCAATTTCTGGAACAACTCCACCAAAGCGAGCATGTTCTTGAACGCTGGATGCAATTTCATTTGCCAACAAAGTTCGTCCCCGCACGATGCCAATTGCAGTTTCATCACAGGATGTTTCGATACCCAAGACCAGAGGCGTGCTCATGACAACTCTTTTCTCATGACATGCGCATCTAATCCATGACCGTAGTAATTCTTGCGCGTATTAATAATTGAATAACCAAGTGATTCATATAGCGCAATAGCAGATGTGTTGTTGACTCCGACTTCGAGCATCATCGACGGCGCTACTCGCATCTGCGCCCACTTTTCTAGCGAATCCATGAAGTGCCGTGCGATCCCTTTCCTGCGCGCTTCGGGCAAAACAGCAACGGTTAATACATCCGCATCTACACCGGATGAAACAACCATTACGCCGGCATAACCAACTATTTGTTTATCAGAATCTGTTGCAACGATGAAATAACGAGTCTTTGGAATACCTGAGAATTCTTCTTTAAATTGACCCATCGACCACGGCGAATCAGCAAAGAGTGTGCGCTCCATGGAAACTAATACTGGAAGATCTAGTGGCATTGCCTCGCGATATGAAACCTGCATTATCGCTCCGATGTTGGAACTGCATCTGGGCGACGTAAATACATCGGTTGATCTACGGGTGATAGGTATGCAAAGTGTGAAAGGTCTGGATACGTTGCAACATCACATAAACCGTACTTATGTGCACCTTCGCCGACGAAAACTTTTCCATCAACTTCTGCAGGAAGATTTACATGTGGCCCATCAACTCGCCGACCATCTTTATACGACGCCCAATAAATTTCTTTTCGTCTGGCATCAGTGGCTGCAACATATTCAGGTGCTTCAGAAACGATTGCATCCAGTGAACAGACTCCGCGTAACTCAATTTTTCTAGCCCACGCGAATGCCTGTGCAAATGAAATACCAGCACGCAGTCCCGTGTATGGTCCCGGACCCATTCCAACAATCACCTGAGTAATACTGTTTTCAATTTCTAGAGCTTTTTTGACCAAACGTGGAACAGCTTCTGCGTGAGCTGTTGAGCCATCTTCAAACTCTGACCACTTGACTGCGCCATCAACAATTAGTGCAACTGAAGTGCGCGAAGTCGAGGTATCAATTGCGAGTTGTGCGCTCATGCAGAAAAACCTGCCCAACGACTGCCCACGCAATTAAATGAAACTTTTCGAACCTCATCGCTTCGATCAATTGTTATTTCAAGTCGCTGCTCCGACAGACGCGCAGACTCTGCTCCACCCCATTCGATAACTGTTACCGAATTTTCTCGATCAGAATCAATGTCTAAATCATCTAGAAATAGTGCATCTTTGCCAGAATCCAATAGCCGATACACATCGACATGAATCAATGGAAGTGCAGCTTTGTAGCTTTTAGAAATAACAAATGTTGGCGAAGTAACACCATCGATACCAAGTGCCTGAGCAATTCCCTGGACTAGAACAGTTTTTCCTGCCCCTAGATCCCCATTAAGCAAAACTAGATCTCCGGGTTTTAACTGTGCACCAATGCGTGCGCCAAGTTCGTGCATCTCTAAGGCGCTTGCGATGTTTTTCATGATTATCCAAAGTTTAGCGGCAAAAGCAGAGGGCCCCAGGTTTACTGGAGCCCTCTGCTTTTGAACCGTTAGTTATTAACGATCAGCGAACATCAATTCAGGTTTGAAATCTGGATCGATGAACATATTTGGATTCTTCTTAAATGCTGCCTTAGCAGTTGCAACTGAAGGCAACTTGCCTGTCTTGCCTGCGTTAGCAAGCATCTTGGCAATAATTAGAAGATCTGAGTTTGTATACATAAAGTGGCTTGTGCCTGTTGTTGGGATTGCCGGTGTTATTGGTGATCCCGTGGCATCAAACTTTGTATATGAATCTGGTGGCTTGTTCCAGATGTTTAGCAGCATGCCCTTCTTTGCAGTGCCTGCAGCAACATTAGATTCATACAACTCTTTGAACTTCTGAATGAATCCAGCTGGAGTCACTTGATCAGCAGTCTGTGAGATTGTAATTGTTGGAATTGTTACCGCACCTGAATAAGCAGATTGCTCATTCTTGATGCAGTTAACAGCAGCAGGTGTGCCCTTTACGCGAGGTGCAGCTGGATTGAGCTTATTGAGATAAGCCAACATACCGGCAGCAGATGCTTTACCTGTAAGACCAGCGGCAAAAATATCGCCATTGTCGCCAAGACGAGCTGCGTAATCAGTTGCGGTGTTATCGTAAATTGTTCCACCGCACTTAACTTCTGCGTCATAGTTTCCGATGAGCGCAGTAGCTGCTGCTGTGAATCCATTTTCAAGGACACCGAGTGCTGGGCTAATTGCTAGACCAAATGAAGTTTCTAGTGGGCCGACAGGACCAGTTGATGCGTCATAAGTACTTGACTGCACTGGAACACCAGAGAGCAAGCCAATTAGTAGCACTGCGCTACGAACTGGAATCGCTTTCATTGTGTCTGGAACCTTCGACGAAGCTGGCCACGTTGGTGCCACTGGATTAGCTTTGATTGCAGCTTGGATTGTTCCAAAGGCTGTTAGTACCTTTGAAACATCGCCCAAGTACTCGGCGTATCCTGCTGAACCAGATGAGTATCCATTTCCTTTGATTGTTGGATCAAAGAATGTTTTGAATAACCATAGGAAGTCATTGGCATACGTGAACTGAGAATCAGCTGAACCAGCCATGTGTAAATTCGCAGCTGCATCAATGACGTCATATTTCTCAGATAGTGATTGAGAAATTGCGCCACCTAGTGAGTCGCCCCAAGAAACAATCTTGTTGATTTTTGGGAACGTCTCACGAGCTTCGATGATTAGCTCGAGGTTATTGTTTACAGCTTCTGGAACAGACCATCCCTGTGTAGAGATTCCTGATGCAGCGAGTGCGTATCCCTGCTTAAGAAGTTCTTGAGCAATGAATTCTTGATCAGCAGCTGTACGTCCTGGTGCAATTTCAACGGACATATCAACTACATAACCATTTGGTCGAATTACAGGAATCTTTGGCATGTTGTGATTGCCGCGAATACCGTGGTTGTACAAGTACAGCATGCCGTTGAACTTTGATGGCATGCGAATTTCGTACTTAGCTCCTTGCCAATCAGTGCCCGTACATTTTTGGTAAGAAACGCTCTTACCTGCAGATGTAAAGGATGCCTTTGAGCAAGTTGTTGCTTGCGCAGAAGTAGGGATTGCAACTGCAAGAGTTGTTACAAGTGCTGTAACAACAAGTGCAGCTAGAGATTTACGAGCTTTTGTATTTTTCATGAGTTTGTTGGTATCCCATTCTTAGGAATTGAAATGCGCTTGTAAGTTGAAGGTGTGATCGGACCATTTGTTGAGTCTGTTGTAACAACAGACAAAGTTCCGCCGAATGGCTTCAACTCACCCTTTGCATTGAGTTGTCCCATCCAGTAACCGTTATAACCAATATGGCTTGTAGGTGAGTAATTAAGTGGAACAAGAGCTGCGCTAGCAAACTTTGCTCCCTTATTTTCAATCGCCTTGATCAAACCAGTGCGAGTTAAATTCTTACCAGCTGCACGAAGTGCCTGCACTGTAAGCATCGCTGAGTTCATACCTTGTAGAACAGTGTTGTCGAATGAGACACCAGGGTTGTACTTGGCATTGATTTTGCTAAATTCTTTGACGTATTCGTCATTTGTGTCTTTAGCGTCTGGGAAGAAGCTTGCAGCGACAATGCCATCAATTGTTGTTGACTTAACACCGAGTGCAAGAAGAGTGTTGGAGTCTCCACCAACAGAACCAGCAATCCAAGTAAATTTACTTACAAGGTTGAGTGATTCAGCAGCCTTAAGAATAAGCGCTGTGACATCTGTTGTTCCAAAGAGGATTACAACAGGCTTGCCAGGGACAGCACTTAATCCAGTTACAAGTGCTTTTGCACGAGCATCTGTCATTGAGCTTTGTGGGTACAAAGTCTTCGATGCCAGAGTAAGTGAACCTGCAGCAAAGCCATTTACACCGTCAACACCAAATTCATCATCTTGGGCAACGAGTGCAACTGCTTGGCCAGGGAACTTATCCTTGACGAATTTAGAAATAATTTTTGCTTCCATCGCATAGCTTGGAAGAACTGTGAATGTTGTTGGGTACTTAGTGCGATTACCAAATCCACTAAAACCTGTATTTACAAAGAGATCAGGAACATTCTTTTTCGCAAGTGAAGCAGCTGTATACGCCTTTGAGTGCGTTGCTGTACCGAGAGCTGCAACTAGAGCAAATACGCCATCCTTTAGAACAAGGTTAGTTGTCTGTGTAGCTGCCAATGTAGGTAGGTACTTATCGTCGCGAACAATCAGTTTGATTTTACGGCCGTACACTCCACCATTTGCATTAACGTGGTCGAAGTAAGCCTTCATCGCACCTGGAACTTTGCCGTATGAAAGAGCAGCAGTACCTGTAAGCGGTGTTGAAATTCCTAGCTTAATTTCTGAAGATGTCAGACCTGGTTCGGCAGCTTGCGCAGGAAGAGCGGTGATAACCATTGTTCCGAGTGCGACTACCGCTGAAACGATGGAGAAACGTTTCATGCGAGTATTTCTGATCATGTATTTCCTTCCGTGTGTTATCTGAGGGGTTTTCTTATTTAGTTGTGTTTCTTAAAGCTGTGTAAGAGCGTTCCTGGTCCATTCGGTGTAAATAACACCGCCAAGATCAGCAGGGCGCTGACCAAGAAACCAGGCAAGGTTGCGGTGAATCCTTCAGATCCACCGATTCGGGTAACGATTGAATCGGCAATCTCAGGGATAGCGACCAAAACCAACCCCCCTAGCATCACACCTTTGAGGCTGTACACACCAGTAACAACCGCGCCTGTCAGCAAAGAAAATGAGAGGCTGAGCGGGAAAGCACTCGGTGAAACCCCGCTGATGAGCATGACCAGCAGGCCTCCGGCCAAGCCGGCCATTCCTGAACTGATGGCAAATGCCAGGACCTTCAGGCGCCCGGTGTTGAGTCCAGACAGGGCGGCTGCTGTTTCATTGTCCCGAATTGCTCTGAAGGTGCGCCCGTAACGGGAGGAGACCACATTAGAAATTAGCCAGAGCATAATTAACACTGCAAGTGTTGAAATCCAGAAAAACCACTTGTACATAGAAAAGTCTTCGCCAAAACGGGCAGGTGGTGCGCCCACATCAAAGACAACGCCTTGTTCTCCGCCAAGTATTGGGAATTGATTAGCAAGAGTTGGTAACGAAACAGCCAGAGCCAATGTTGTTCCAGCTAAATACGGGCCTGATAATCGAGCGACACCGAATCCCAATATGAGCCCAAATATTCCTGCTACAAAGGTTGCAATCACAAGTGCAATAGCCGGATGTAAATTCAGGTTATTGATCGAAAGTGCGCCGGCGTATGCACCGACTGCCATTAACGCACTGTGACCTAAAGAAAGTTGTCCAGAGTATCCAGTGAGCAAAATAATTGAGGCAATTGCAAGTGCATACATTGCAACAAACGAGCCTTGATACTGCAGCAACTCACCGATGCGATCTCCGATTAACAATAATGCCCAACCGAGTGCAACAAAAAAGAGTGTTCGCTTTTTAGTAGGAGATAACTTAATCATCAATCTCTCCGACTCTTTTTACCTGAGAATAAACCAGCTGGCTTAATCAAGAGGACGACAACTAACATCACAAAAGCCATTGGGAAGACGAGTTTTTCGCTGACGTAACTTGTCGCAAAACTAATTGCAAATCCAAGAATCATTGCACCAGCTACGGCTCCGAACAAACTATCTAGTCCGCCAATTACTGCAGCCACAAAACCAAAGACGAGTAATACATCCATCGCATTCGGGTAAAGATAAGAAGATGGTATGTACAGCATTCCTGCTAGACCACCTGCCGCACCTGCTAGTGACCATCCAAGAGTTCTGATGAAATCAACTTTGATTCCTGATAATTTTGCGATTTCAGGTGAGTGGGCGGATGCTCGAAGCGCGAGTCCGACATTTGTTTTTTGAAACAATACAGTCAGAAGAAGCATGCTGACAGTTGCAAATACAAGGACTAATAAATTAAATGGGCTAAATGCAATTACTCGACCAAATAATGTAAATCCATCAGTTGAAACCGGGGCAGCTAGTGATTGATAGGTCAATCCCCATCTAAATCCGATGACGGCTTGAATAATTCCAAGCAAACCAAGAGTGGCGACAACTGGCGCAATCATAAGAATAGGTCCGCTTTGAATTCGCTTAAAGATTGGGCGCATAAAGAATCTATCAATCGCAGCACCGAGGAGTGCACCGAATATCATCGCCGAAATTACGCCCACCCAAAATGAACCGCTACGAATCGTGACTTCATATCCAATATATGTGGACAAGACCGCCTGACCTGCCTGTGCAAAATTGATAATTCGAGTTGAACGCCACACGAGTACAAGTGCTGTAGACATCAACGCATAGATAGCGCCAGTTGTTAGAGCGGTAAGAATCGCTGTTATGAATTGAATCATTTAATACCCCAAGTAAGCAGTGCGTACTGCTGGATCATTAAGTAGGTTTTCTGCAGTATCAACGCCAACAACTCGTCCTAAATTCAGAACAACGCCTTCATCAGCAATTGCTAGCGCACCCATTGCATTCTGCTCAACAAGTACAACGGTGAGATTCATGGTGGTAACAAATTTTCTGATTGTCGTAAATATCTGATCGATAATTAATGGAGCAAGTCCAAGTGAAGGCTCATCTAGAAGTAGCAACTTTGGGCGTGCGACAAGAGCTCGTCCGATTGCAAGCATCTGACGTTCTCCTCCCGAAAGTGAACCACCAGATTGGGACATACGTTCGCCTAAAATTGGAAATAGTGAAACGACTTCTTCGGTTGCAAGTGCAACATCTTTCTTATCTTTTCGCCATAACCCTGTCAGGGCCAAGTTTTCTTTAACACTGAGTTCTGCAATGACAGATTTACCATCGGAAACATGCATTATTCCTGCGCGTGCTAAATTTTCAGGACGCTGACCAACTATGGACTCTCCGTTCCATGTAGCACTTCCAGATTTGATCTCTTTTAATCCAGAGAGTCCTCGAAGTAGCGTTGTTTTACCAGCACCATTTGCGCCGATTACAGCAGTTAACTTGCCCGTGGGAACTTTAAATGAGACGGCATTGATGGCACGAATAGCACCGTGATCAATAACAAGACTTTCGACAATTAACGTCATGCGTGTGCCCCTAAATAAGCAGCTACAACGTCCGGGTTGCGCCTGACTGACTCAACATCTCCCGAGGCGATAACTTCGCCAAAGTTAAGTACATAAAGTCGATCACACACTGACATAACTACATCCATATGGTGTTCTACCAAAACAACAGAACATTGCGAGGATAGGTTATGGATTAATGAATTCATCCACTCAATATCTTGTGCGCCTAACCCGCCAGCAGGTTCGTCAAGAAGCAAAATTTGAGGTTGGCTGATCAAAGCACGAGCGAGTGCCACTCTTTTTGTGACTGGATAATCCAGAGTATCTGCTCGACGATTTGCTAAGCCAGTTGCATACACTCGTTCTAAAGCTGTCATTGCGAGTTCTTTTAATTTGGTTTCATCTTTAGAACTCAATCCCAGAGCGGCAGAGATCAATCCAGTGCGAGCGGTATTGGAAGCACCAATCATCACATTCTCTAAAACGCTTAACTCAGGAAATAAGCCCACACCTTGAAGAGTGCGCGATATACCTAGCTTCACTAATTCGTGGGGCTTTGGCCACTTGTGGGACTTGCCTTGAATTTCAAGTGCTCCGCTATCAACTTCTACAAGTCCAGAGAGAGCGTTAAACAATGTTGTCTTGCCAGCACCATTTGGGCCAATTAATCCAATTACTTCATTCTTGTGTAAATCCAAAGATACTTTGTTAAGCGCTTTGAGACCTCCGAATGAAATCGAAAGGTCTTTGATGCTTAGTATGCGTGAATTAGTACTCATGAGATTGGTAGATTCTAGGCACACGTGGGCCAATTCGGGTAACAATCTCGTAATTTATGCTCGAACTCGCACGTCCCCAATCATCTGCGGTGTACTCACCATGCGATCCATCCCCAAAAACAATCACCCAATCCCCCGATTTTGCGGTGCTATCGGAACCCAAATCGACAACAAATTGGTCCATAGAAACTCGCCCAATAATTGGTGCTCGCTTGCTCTTAACAAAAATTCCTGCACCTTGTGCAATACGAGGGATTCCATCTGCATAACCCATCGCAATAACACCTAACTTTGTATCTGATGGCGTGTGTGCACTTGCACCGTAACCAACTGGCACACCTTTTGAAACCTCTTTGACTAAGTGTAATTTCGCACGCAGTTGTCCCGCTGGGCGCAAACCTAACTCCTTGCTTGTACCCATATGCGTGATGTCTGGAGTTAATCCATACATCGCAATGCCAACTCGAACCAGTGAAAAATAGGAATCTTTGTCATTTAGCGTGGCAGCAGAATTTGATAAGTGCTTGATGGGCGGATTGATTCCAATTTTTTCGAGCTCACTAACCATATGTTTAAACTTGTGAAGTTGATCTTCGTTTTGCTGCTGACCTGGTTCATCTGCTCGTGCAAAATGAGAGAAAATGCCAACGACTTCTAAATTAGAAAAATCTGCTTTCAACAATTCTTGCCACTCATCTAAAAATCCACCACGCGTCATTCCTGTATCAATTTCAATATGAATGCGTGCTTTTTTGCCTGTCTTAACTGCTGCGGCAGTAACTTCTTGCAATCCTTTAATACTTGAAACACCTAAATCTATATTCTTAGACAACGCTGATTCGAAATCAGATCCAGGTGAAACCAACCAAGCCAAGATCGGTGCATCGATTCCGTTTTCTCGAAGAGTGATTGCTTCTTCAAGCAGTGCAACACCTAACCATGACGCGCCACCCTTGAGGGCGGCACTTGCTACTCGGACTAAACCATGCCCATAGGCATCAGCCTTTACAACGGCCATAAGATCCACGCCGCATTGTTTTTTTATTTTAGAAACGTTGCTAGTAAGAGCGCTTAAATCAATTAGAAATTCGGCGCGATCACTCATTTGGCAATACTAATAAGAACTATGAGAGTTGGCTATTAGATGGAACAAATCTATCTACGGCGATGACCATAACGAGCAAAGCTGCTCCAATAAACAAACCACCCACCAAATCTGATAACCAGTGCGTATTTCTAAAGAGTGATACAACGCAAACACTGAGAGAAATAAGGGCGACGCCGGTACTTGCTAATCGACCGCGATATCGATCTACGTGTGCATATCTGTAAATCAGGTAAGCCAATACTCCCCATGTAAGGAGCGCGTTGGAGGCATGACCGCTGGGATATGAAAGTCCACCTGCATAGATTAAATCAACGTTGAGTTTTGGTTTAGTTCTGCCGATTAACAACTTAGCTAAGCCAACGGTTAAGTTCAGTGCAATCAGCGAGAGAATCGCTAAATTTAATGGACGCCATGTTCTAAATCTTCTTGCAATATAAATTGCAGCAATCATGAGCGCCGTGGCTGTTAAACCACGCAAACCTAAATCGTCAATTCGCATTAAAACAAAATCTACCCATGAAGGAAAATCTGTTCTGCCAGCGTTTGCAATTCTTGCATCAAGTGCAATAAGTGGACCATTAGTGATTACCTGTTGCGTAACGACGATAAAACCGACAAAGAAAAGTGTTGACCACCTAACAGCACGAACCATTTGTTTTCTGCGAAGAGAGGGCACTTATTCCACCGTTACAGATTTAGCCAAGTTGCGTGGCTGATCTACATCGCTTCCACGAGCAACAGCAATCTCGTAAGCAAAGACTTGTAATGGGACAGTTGCAAGAATTGGTTGAAAGAGTGGCTCTGTAACTGGAATACGAATTACGTATTCCGCACCAACAACGTCAGCGCCTTCTTCTGCAATCACGATAACGCGTGCACCACGTGCTTTAACTTCCTGGATGTTGCTCGCCATTTTCTCATCAAGTGAGTGTTCGTGACCTGCTGGCAAAATTGCGATAACTGGAGTGGCAGATTGGGAATCGATCAATGCGATTGGTCCGTGCTTGAGTTCGCCGCCAGCAAAACCTTCGGCGTGAATGTATGCCAACTCTTTTAACTTCAGCGCACCTTCAAGGGCAACTGGATAACCTACATTTCTGCCCAGAAAGAGAATGGTGTTTGCATCTGCAAATTTACGGGTGAGAGCGCGAAGTGGTTCTACCGTTTCAAGAATTTGTTCAATTTTTCCAGGTAATTCGAGCATTTCGTTATAGAGATCTGCCACTTGATTATCAGTTAGTGCTGAACGAACCTGTGCAAGGTGTAAACCAATTAAATACACAGCCACGATCTGAGTTAGCAGGGCTTTTGTTGATGCAACAGCGATTTCAGGGCCAGCGTGTGTGTAAATCACAGCATCAGATTCGCGAGGAATAGTTGAGCTATTTGTGTTGCAAATTGCTAATACTCGAGCACCTGCGGCTTTTGCATGACGCAAAGCCATCAATGTATCCATCGTTTCACCAGATTGAGAAATTGCGATTACCAGAGTGTTCTTATTAATAATTGGATCTCTGTAACGATATTCGCTAGCAATTTCTACTTCTACTGAGATTTTCGCCCACTTTTCAATTGCATACTTTGCAATCATTCCAGCGTGATAAGCAGTTCCACACGCAATTACAACAATCTTTTCAAGTGATTTGATTTCCGCGGGCGTTAAATGAATTTCATCTAGCAAGATCTGTTTGTTATCGCTTAATCGCGCCATCAGAGTATCTGCAACAGCTTTTGGTTGTTCAAAGATTTCTTTAAGCATAAAGTGTGAAAACCCACCCTTTTGCGCAGCACTTGCATCCCAGGTGATTTCATACTCTTTCGGAGTGAGTGTCTTGCCATCTAAATCCGTGATTGAAACCGTCGTAGGGGTCAATGTGACAACTTGGTCTTGACCGAGCTCGATAGCCCGCTTTGTGTAATCAATGAAAGCCGCAACATCGGATGCCATAAAGTTTTCATTTTTTCCGATGCCAACAACAAGTGGTGAATTTCTTCGAACTCCGACGATTACATCTGGAGTATCGGCATGAATGGCCACCAGAGTGAATGAACCGCGCAATGATTTAACGGCTTCACGCATTGCAGCAGATAAGTCACCATTGTGTTCTTTTCTTAAATCGCTGAGCAAGTGTGCAACAGATTCGGTATCTGTATCTGAAGAAAACTTGTGGCCTTTGCTCTCTAGTTTGGCTTTTAACTCCGCGTAGTTCTCGATAATTCCATTATGGATAACGGCTAACTTTCCATCGTTGTCGACGTGTGGATGTGCATTGCGATCTGTTGGTCCACCATGGGTGGCCCAACGAGTGTGGCCAATTCCAGAGTGAGCAGTTGGGATGGACGAAAGTTCTTGTTCTAAATTAGAGAGTTTGCCAGCACGTTTTTCAATAAATAATTTATTTGGTGTTCCGAGTGCGATTCCTGCTGAGTCATATCCGCGATATTCAAGACGACGCAAACCTTCGATCAGAGGCGTGATTGCAGTTTGTGGCCCTGTGTAACCCACAATTCCGCACACGTGCCTACCTCAATTCTTCTTCAACAACTTTGGCAAGTTTTTCTGCAATTTCTTTGGCGATGCTATCACTTTGGGCTTCAACCATGACTCTAACGAGCGGTTCTGTACCGGATGCGCGCAAAAGAATCCGTCCAGCATCACCTAGTTCAGATTCGTATTTCGCAACTGCTGCACTAATTACAGTTGATGATTCGAGTTTGTCTTTGGCTACACCAGAGACATTTATCAATACCTGTGGGAAGCGTTGCATGATTGAAGATAACTCTTTGAGCGATTTCTTTGAACGTGCCATTTCGCATAGCAGTTGAAGCGCGGTAAGCAGACCATCGCCTGTACCAGAAAATTCACGCATAATGATATGGCCAGATTGTTCGCCACCTAGCGTGTAATTATTTTCAAGCATATTTTCTAATACGTAACGATCTCCAACTGAAGTCTTTGCAACATTGATTCCGGCATCCTTCATTGCAATCAGAAAACCGAGGTTGCTCATTACAGTTGCTACAACGGTTGAATCCTTTAACTTTCCGCGCGATTTAAATCCTTGTGCCAAAATTGCCAATATAAAGTCACCATCGATTGTGTTGCCTTCAGCATCAATTGCTAAACAACGATCGGCATCTCCATCATGGGCAATTCCAATATCAGCTTTGTTCTTTATCACGGCTTCTCGTAGGAAATCCAAGTGGGTAGATCCAACGCCATCATTGATATTTAAGCCCGTTGGCGTATTGGCAATTGCAACAACTGTTGCGCCAGCTTTTTCCAGGGCCATTGGCGCAACAAATGATGCTGCCCCATGTGCGCAATCCACGACTACTTTTATTCCAGAAAGTGACGTATCAACGGTTTTTAAAAGGTGTGCGATGTACTTATCGCGAGCGCCTGTATCTTCAATTATTCGACCCACATCTTTGCCAGTCGGGCGCTGCCAAGGTTCTCCCATGCGAGCTTCAATTGCAGCCTCAAGTGAATCAGCTAACTTTTCACCACCGCGTGCGAATAATTTAATTCCGTTATCTGGCGCTGGATTATGAGAAGCAGAAATCATTACGCCCAAATCAGCGCCCGTTTCGGCAACTAAGTATGCAATTGCAGGAGTTGGTAGAACACCGACTCGATACACATCGACGCCAGCACTAGTTAAACCAGCAACAACTGCAGCTTCTAGAAATTCACCGGATGCACGTGAATCTTGCCCAACAATTGCGTGTGGACGTTTACTTGTATCACCGAGTGATTCCACCAAAATATGCGCAGCAGCAACTGCAACATCAAGTGCTAATTCAGCTGTGAGATCAACATTTGCTAAGCCACGAATTCCATCAGTGCCGAAAAGGGCCACGGAGATTGCCTCCAAATACGATAGAAATTAGCGCTTGCTGTATTGAGAACGCTTACGTGCCTTCTTAAGACCGTACTTCTTACGTTCGATCACACGAGCATCGCGTGAAAGGAATCCAGCTTTCTTAAGTGCTGGACGGTGTGCTTCTGCATCAATTTCATTAAGTGAACGTGCAACACCAAGACGAAGTGCGCCAGCTTGACCTGAAACTCCACCACCGTTGATACGAGCAAATACATCGTAAGAACCTTCAGCACCTACTGTGCGAAATGGTTCAGAGACTGATTGTTGGTGAACTTTGTTTGGGAAGTAATTCTCAAGAGTCTTTCCGTTAACAACCCAGCGACCTGTTCCTGGAACGAGTCGAACACGAGCAACAGCTTCTTTACGGCGACCTACTCCGGCGCCTGGTCCCTTAAGTGCTGGACGGTTAGTTGCTGCAGCTGGTGTTGCTGATGTGTACGAAGTTGGAATTTCGTTCTCATCTAGTTCGTCAACGAATGTGTTTTCAGACATGAATTATGTTTCCCTTTTTTCTTCTTCGATTACTTGACGATTTGTGAGACTTGATTGAATACGTATGGTTTAGGAGCTTGTGCAGCATGTGGATGTTCTGAACCTGCGTACACCTTGAGCTTTGCTGACATTGCACGGCCAAGTCGGTTCTTTGGCAACATTCCCTTGATCGCTTTTTCAACTGCGCGAGTTGGGTGCTTTTCCATCAATTCGCCGTACACAGTTGAAGTTAAACCACCTGGGAAACCAGAGTGCATGTGTGAAAACTTTTGCTTAGCTTTTTGTCCTGAGAGCGCAACTTTTTCAGCATTGATCACAATGACGAAATCGCCCATATCCATGTGAGGTGCGAATGTTGCTTTGTGCTTTCCGCGAAGAAGAACTGCAGCGTGACTTGCAAGACGTCCTAGAACGACATCTTGTGCGTCGATGATGTGCCAATTACGCACTGCATCGCCAGCCTTTGGACTATATGTACGCATGCTCTTCACTTCTCTCTTTTTAAATTACTTTGAATCTGGTGTTCTGCGCCCTTGAAAAGGAGCAAGAGGTAAAGGGTACCTGCGCGCTCGCGTAGGGTCAAAATGGCCTTTTTCCCCATATTCAATGCTCAGAATCGGGCCCTGACAGGGGTGAAAAGGGGCGAATCTGAAGAGTTAATTGTTCTCTTCGTTTCGACGAGCAATTGTCTTTTTCGCTCGCTCCAACAGCTCGGCATCATCTGGATAATCCACTTGATACAGCGTTAAACCACGACTAGGAAACACAAGTGAGTCAGAAACTCGTTCTTTGTTATTTAAAACGCCCACAATCCACTCAGGATCAAAGCGTCCATCGGCTACGCACACAACTGCGCCAACAAGATTTCGTACCATTGAATAACAAAAAGCATCAGCAACAATGTCTGCTACAAGAAAACCTTCGGGGCTACGTTTCCATTCGTACTTTTCTAAGGTGCGAATAGTTGTTGCTCCTTCACGGTACTTGCAGAAAGCAGCAAAATCATGTTCTCCCAAGAGCAAGGCACTTGTTTTATTCATGACATCACAATCGAGTGGTCGATACCAGGATGAGACATCTAGTCGATCAAGTGGATCTAAGACTTTGTTATCGTCCAAAATTTTGTAGCGGTAGTACCGACGAAGGGCCGAAAAGCGTGCGTGAAAAGCTTCGGGTGCAATTGAAATATTGTGGATACGAATATCTTCATCAAGTAATCGATTGAGTTTGTAAACCAAATCATCAAGGCCAAGTGTTTCTGGAAGATCCACATGAATTACTTGCCCAGTTGCGTGAACTCCAGCATCAGTGCGCCCAGCAACAATTGTCTCCGGAGTAATCTGCGAAACTGTCGCGAGTGCTTGCTCTACACACTCTTGAACCGTGCGGCGATCTGGTTGTTTCGCCCATCCCGCAAAGTTGCTACCGTCATAAGCTAAATCGATTCGTAAACGACGAAACCCACTCTCGGGATAGAGAGTGGGTTCTGTCATAAGAGTAAAGAAAGCTAGTGCTTAGTTATCTTTCTCAGTTAAAACTTCAATGACCGCCATAGGTGCGTTATCGCCCTTGCGTGGTCCGATCTTTGTAATACGTGTATATCCACCATTGCGTGAAACAAAGCGTGGACCAATTTCAGTAAACAAAGTATGTACAACGCCCTTGTTTGCAATTGTTGCCATTACTTGGCGACGAGCTGCAAGGTCACCCTTTTTTGCAAAGGTAATTAACTTTTCAGCAAGTGGACGAAGACGCTTCGCCTTTGCTTCTGTAGTTGTGATCTTTCCGTGCTCGAACAATTGCTCTGCAAGTGTTCCTAGGATTAGACGCTCGTGTGATGGGCCACTGCCCAGACGAGGACCTTTAGTTGGTTTTGGCATGAGTTATTTCTCCTAGGCCTGATCTGCATCGACGAAATCATCATCGACTGATGCGTTGTAGTTTTGGTGCTTCGTTGGATCAAATCCAGCTGGGCTGTCCTTCATAGACATTCCCATTGAGACAAGCTTTGCCTTGACCTCATCGATGGACTTTGAACCAAAGTTGCGGATATCTAGAAGGTCAGCTTCTGAACGGTTAACTAGTTCACCGACAGTGTGAATACCTTCACGCTTTAAGCAGTTGTAAGAACGAACTGTGAGATCAAGATCTTCAATTGGAAGAGCAAGGTCAGCAGCTAGAGCTGCATCCATTACGGATGGTCCCATTTCAATTCCTTCTGCATCAACGTTTAGTTCGCGAGCAAGACCAAAGAGTTCAACAAGTGTCTTACCAGCTGATGCAACAGCATCGCGTGGCTTCATTGATGGCTTTGTTTCTACATCAACAACAAGACGATCGAAGTCTGTGCGCTGTTCAACGCGGGTTGCTTCAACCTTGTAAGTGACCTTTAGTACTGGTGAATAAATTGAGTCAACAGGAATGCGACCAATTTCCGCTCCTGCTTGCTTGTTCTGAACAGCAGTTACGTAACCACGGCCGCGCTCTACTGTGAGCTCGATTTCGAGGTTAGCTTTTCCATTAAGAGTTGCGAGGTGTAGCTCTGGGTTGTGAACTGCAACGCCTGTTGGCACAGCAATATCTGCTCCAGTAACTGATCCTGCACCAGATTTGCGAATGTAGAGAACGCTTGGTTCATCGTTATCTGATGAAAGAACAAGGTTCTTGATATTCAAAACAATATCGGTGAGATCTTCTTTTACACCTTCAAGAGTTGTGAACTCGTGGAGTGCTCCAGCAACGCGGATGCTTGTCACTGCTGCACCTGGAATAGATGAAAGCAATGTACGGCGCATGCTGTTGCCGAGGGTGTAACCAAAACCTGGTTCTAGCGGTTCAATAATGAATCGTGAACGGTTTTCGGATACTACTTCTTCACTGAGGGTGGGACGTTGTGCAATTAGCACTGTTGCTCCTCTTTCTTCTCTCGGAGAACCTCTATTTGATCTCCTGTTTGGTACTGCGTTCGTGCGGATGTTTAACGACCAGGGGGGTCATTAAACTTTTAAAAATTACTTGGAATAAAGTTCAACGATCAACTGCTCTTGAATTTGAGTGTCGATAACCGCGCGAGCAGGAACTGAGTGAATGATGATGCGCATTTGCGAACCAACAACCTCCATCCATGCTGGAACAGCTTTCTCACCAAGTTCAGCACTTGCCACGATAAATGGTGTGAGATCGAGTGACTTAGGAAGAACATCAATGATGTCCATCGCTGAGACGCGATATGAAGGAATGTTTACCTTCTTGCCATTAACAATGAAGTGTCCGTGACGAACTAGTTGACGTGCCATGTCGCGGCTCTTTGCAAAGCCTGCGCGGAAGACGACGTTATCTAGACGTGTTTCAAGAAGTACAAGAAGGTTTTCAGCAGTCTTGCCTTGCTTACGGTTTGCTTCTTCGTAATATCCACGGAATTGCTTTTCAAGAACACCGTAAATACGTGCGCACTTTTGCTTTTCGCGCATCTGTAATAGGTACTCAGATTCCTTGGCACGGCCACGACCATGTTGTCCTGGTGGATATGGGCGTGATTCGATCGGACACTTTGGTCCATCGCACTTAGATCCCTTAAGGAATAGTTTTACTTTTTCGCGACGGCAACGCTTGCAGTCTGCTCCGGTATAACGAGCCATTTTCTATTCCTCCTTAAACTCGACGTGGTTTGGTTGGGCGGCAGCCATTGTGTGGAGCAGGTGTTACATCAGAGATGGCACCAACTTCCAAACCAGCTGCTTGCAATGAACGGATTGCAGTTTCGCGTCCTGAACCAGGACCCTTAACGAAAACATCAACTTTCTTAAGTCCGTGCTCTTGCGCGCGACGAGCTGCTGCTTCTGCTGCGAGCTGCGCTGCGAATGGAGTGGACTTACGAGAACCCTTGAAACCAACTTGGCCAGATGAAGCCCAAGAGATAACAGCGCCTGTTGTGTCAGTAATAGAGATGATCGTGTTATTGAAAGTGCTCTTAATGTAAGCATTTCCAACAGCAACATTCTTCTTTTCTTTCTTACGCATTTTGACTTTGCCCTTTACTGGAGCAGCAGTCTTTGCTTTAGGAGCGGCCATTACTTAGTCACCTTCTTCTTACCTGCAATTGCTTTACGTGGACCCTTACGAGTACGTGCATTTGTATGTGTGCGCTGACCACGAACAGGAAGTCCCTTGCGGTGACGAATGCCTTGGTAGCTTTGAATTTCAACTTTGCGACGGATGTCACCGGAGATTTCACGGCGAAGATCGCCTTCAATCTTGAAGTTTGCCTCAATGTATTCGCGAAGCTTTGCAAGCTCAGGCTCTTGAAGATCCTTTACGCGAGTATCAGGACTGATACCAGTTGCGGCTAATGTTTTTTGGGAACGGGTTAAACCCATTCCGAAGATATAGGTAAGTGCAACCTCTACGCGCTTTTCGCGCGGAAGATCGACACCAACAAGACGTGCCATGTGTTTGCCATTTCTTTAATCCGGAAGGTCCTCCGCCATGCTGTTCTCTGGCCTACCGGTCCAGAGGTCTTTGTTAATTTCTTAACAAAGTCGCATAGCGCGTTTGTTCGCTACAGAGATTTATCCCTGACGTTGTTTGTGTCGCAAGTTTTCGCAGATAACCATGACACGACCTTTGCGTCGAATGACTTTGCACTTATCGCAAATCTTCTTAACGCTTGGTTGTACCTTCATTATTACTGCTCCTAATTACTTGTGACGGAAAACAATTCGACCTCGGGTGAGGTCATATGGACTTAATTCAACGATGACACGATCACCAGGCAAAATACGAATGTAGTTCTTTCGCATTTTTCCGCTGATGTGCCCAAGAATTTTGTGCCCATTCGTTAGCTCCACGCGAAACATCGCGTTAGGTAGCGCTTCAGCAACAGTGCCTTCGATTTCGATTGCACCATCTTTACTAGCCAAACGTGTACCTACTTCTCTATTCATGCATGGAGTGCGAAGGTGCAGTCTAAAGCCAGTCACCCGCTGAAGGGAAATCGGGGTTATACCCCTACTTTGGCCAGATTTCTCGCTATCCACACGTAGATTTTTGGAGATTTATGGGGCAAATCAGCCTAGGCAGGCTTAGGAGAGAAGATCCGAGACCTCCACGCCGAGGCTAGATAGCTTGGCCCGGCCCCCATCGATTGCCGTGAGAACAAATGGTTTTCCATCAGGTGCGATTGCATATGAGTTTTCAAAGTGTGCACCGCGGGACTGATCTTGAGAAACAACTGTCCACTCATCTGCAAGGACGCGAGTCTTTGCAGTACCGCGAGTAATCATCGGTTCGATTGCTAATGCAAATCCTGGAACTATTTCTGGACCATTTCCTGCCTTACCAAAGTTAAGTACATGTGGTTCTTGGTGCATCTCTGTACCAATTCCGTGTCCACCGTACTCCTGCAAAATTCCATAACGTCCTTGTGAATTAATGTATTGCTCAATTGCATAGCCGATATCGCTAAGACGTGCACCAGATTTTCCAGCAGCAATACCCCGCCACATAGATTCTTCGCAGACATCTAACATCTTTTGATCTTCAGGATCGGCTTGACCCACGATTACTGAAAACGCTGCATCTCCGTGCCAACCATCAATAATCGCACCGCAATCGATTGAGACAACGTCGCCATCTTCGATTATGCGATCACCCGGAATGCCGTGAACAATTTCATCATTGAGTGAGATGCAAATAGTTGCGGGATAGCCGTGATAACCCTTGAAGTTAGAGGTCGCACCACCGCGCTTAATATTTGCTGCAGCAATTGCATCTAGTGCATCTGTGCGCATTCCAACTTTGATGGATTCGCGCATTAAATCCAATGTTTGCCCGACTAATAATCCGGCACGACGCATCGTCTTTAATTGCTCTAACGTCTTGATTTGAATTGCCATTACGTACTACTTATTTGTTGCCAAGTGCTGCAATTGCACGCTTTGTGATTTCATCTACCGCACCTGTGGCGCTAATTGTGATGAGTGATCCTTCGGTGCGGTAATAATCAATAATCGGTGCGGTTTGATCGTGATAAACCTTGAGGCGATGAACAATTACTTCTTCGGCATCATCTGCACGTGATTCAACGCTTCTGCGATTATTCAAACGAGAGATGATTTCTGAATCATCGATTTGAAGTTCTAGAACAGCATCAAGTGGTGTCTTTTTCTCGGTTAAAACAGCTGAGAGAACTTGTGCCTGTGCCACATTTCGTGGGAAACCATCTAACAAAAAGCCATGTGCTGTATCTGCATGAGTAAGACGATCTTTGACCATCTCATTTGTAACTGAGTCTGGAACAAGTTCGCCAGCATCCATAAATTTTTGCGCTTCAACACCAAGCGGTGTGCCAGCTTTCAAATTAGCGCGAAAAATATCGCCAGTTGAAATGTGTGGAATTGAGTAGTGCTCGGAGAGGAATTGTGCCTGCGTACCTTTGCCCGCACCTGGTGGTCCAACCAGGACTAAACGCATTAGCGCAAGAACCCCTCATACGAACGTTGTTGCAATTGGCTTTCAATCTGCTTGGCAGTATCAAGACCAACACCTACAACGATCAAGATCGCTGTTCCACCAAATGGGAAGTTTTGAGTAGCACCAAAGAGAATCAGTGCACCAATAGGAATGATTGCAACCAGAGATAAGTAGATAGAACCCGGTGCTGTAATGCGTGAGAGAACATACTGAAGGTATTCAGATGTTGGACGTCCCGCGCGAATACCAGGTACGAAACCACCGTACTTCTTCATGTTATCTGCAACCTCATCTGGGTTAAATGTGATTGCTACATAGAAGTAAGTAAAGAAAATAATGAGCGCTGCATACGTTGCAACGTAAATTGGGTGATCACCAGTAACAAAGTTACGGCTAATCCATACAGCCCATCCTGCTTGGCTATTTGTGAAGTTCACAATCAAAGATGGAATATAAAGAAGTGATGAAGCGAAGATCACTGGAATAACGCCAGCTTGGTTTACCTTGATTGGAATATATGTACTTGTTCCACCGTAGCTCTGACGTCCAACCATGCGCTTTGCATATTGAACCGGAATGCGGCGCTGTGCTTGCTCAACGAATACAACCGCAGCAACTACCAAGATTCCAACTGCAAGAACGAAGATGAATGCGAAGAGACCCTTTTGCAATCTGATGCTCCACAAGTTGCTTGGGAATCCAGCTGCAATAGATGTAAAGATAAGAATGGACATACCGTTACCAACACCACGATCTGTGATGAGCTCGCCGAGCCACATGATTACAGATGTACCAGCGGTCATTACGAAAATCATTGTGATGATGCGCTGCCATGATGTGTCAGGAATGATTGCTAGGTCGCAACCAGAAATTAGGCGACCAGGTGTACGAGCAACAGCAATCAAACCTGTTGATTGCAATACCGCTAAACCAATCGTTAAATAACGTGTGTACTGAGTTAGTTTTGCTGTTCCTGATTGTCCTTCAGCTTTAAGAGCTTCGAAGCGAGGAATAACAACTGTTAAGAGTTGAACAATAATTGAGCTGGTGATGTAAGGCATGATGCCGAGTGCGAACACAGAGAGCTGCAAAAGCGCTCCACCGCTAAATAGGTTAATGAGGCCGAAGAGTCCGCCCGATTCAACCTGCTTTAAACACTGTTGAACGTTTGTGTATGAAACTCCAGGCGTTGGAACTACAGATCCAAAGCGAAACAAAGCCATGATTGAAAGAGTGAAGAAAATCTTCTTTCGTAGTTCAGGGGTCTTAAAGGCCATACCGAATGCTGAAAGCATCAGATTTTCTCCCTCTTCCTAATCAATCTTTGTTTTTTTAATTACAGAGTCTTAGTGGATCCGCCTGCTGCAGCAATTTTTTCAACTGCTGAACCAGAGAATCCATGTGCGGTCACATTTACCTTGACTGAAATTTCGCCATTGCCTAGAACCTTTACAGGAAGGCTGTCGCGAACTGCACCCTTTGCAATGAGATCTGCAACTGTTACATCTCCACCCTTTGGATAGAGAGCATTAATTGTTGAAACATTGACAGCTTGGTATTCAACGCGAGCTGGGTTCTTAAATCCGCGCAACTTAGGCAAGCGCATTACCAAAGGTAGTTGTCCACCTTCGAAACCTGCACGAACCTGGTTACGGGCGCGAGTTCCCTTGCCACCACGACCAGCAGTCTTACCCTTTGATGCTTCACCGCGACCCTTACGAGTCTTAGCTTTCTTAGCACCAGGGGCTGGACGGAGATGATGAAGTTTTAGCGTCATCTTTATTCAACCTCCTCAACCTTGATCATGTGGCGAACGGCGTTAACCATGCCACGAATTTCTGGACGATCTTCCTTTACAACAACATCGTTAATTCTCTTGAGACCAAGAGAGCGAAGTGTTTCGCGTAGTTCTGGCTTATTGCCAACCTTTGAGCGAATTTGAGTAACTTTCAAACGTCCCATTACGCACCTACTGTCATCTGTGAAGCACGAATAATTGCAGCTGGTGCAACATCTTCTAGTGGACGACCGCGACGTGCAGCAATTGCAGCTGGTGACTCGAGCATCTTCAACGCAGCAACAGTTGCATGAACCATGTTGATTGCGTTATTTGATCCGAGTGATTTTGTTAGAACATCAGTAATTCCTGCGCACTCAAGTACTGCACGCACAGGACCACCAGCAATAACTCCGGTACCTGGGCTAGCTGGGCGAAGTAGAACAACGCCTGCTGCAGTTTCACCTTGAACTGGGTGAGGAACTGTTCCTTGAACACGTGGGACTGTGAAGAATGATTTCTTTGCTTCTTCTACAGCCTTTGCAATCGCTTGTGGAACTTCCTTAGATTTTCCATAACCGATTCCAACTGTTCCGTTCTGATCTCCTACAACAACGAGTGCTGTGAATGAGAAACGACGACCACCCTTCACAACTTTAGATACGCGGTTAATGAATACAACGCGCTCTGTGTATGGGCTCTTCTCTTGTTGGCGATCATCACGACGTTCACGACGTTCGCGACCGCCTTTACCTGATGTGTTACCACCAGTTGATGGTGCTGCTGAGGTTGGATCAATAGCCATTAGAACTCCAATCCATTCTCTCGTGCACTATCTGCAAGAGCTGCGATACGGCCGTGATATTTATTGCCACCGCGGTCAAAGACAACGGCAGAAATTCCTGCTTCTTTTCCACGCTTAGCAATTAACGCACCAACTTGGCGAGACTTAGCTGTCTTATCGCCTTTGTCATTACGTAGATCTGCTTCCATGGTTGATGCATAAGCAAGTGTCTTTGATGTTGAATCATCAACAATCTGCACGAACAAGTGACGAGCAGAGCGGGATACAACTAGACGTGGGCGAGCAGAAGTTCCGGAGACCTTCTTACGCACGCGGAAGTGACGACGGGCGCGAGCATTTGTTGCCGAACCTTTACGGACCTTTACACCGATAGCCATTACTTCTTACCTGTCTTTCCTTGCTTACGGCGAACAACTTCGCCTGTGAGTCGCAAGCCCTTGCCCTTGTAAGGATCAGCCTTGCGAAGCTTCTTAATCTTTGCGGCGGTTTCGCCAACGAGCTGCTTATCGATTCCTGAGATGTGCAACTTTGTTGGTGATTCAACCTTGTAAGTAATTCCTTCTGGTGCTGGGAAGTTAATTACGTGGCTGTATCCAAGTTGGAACTCAAGATCTTTACCCTTTTCAGCAACGCGGTAACCAACACCAACGATGTCAATTGTGAGTGTGTAACCAGTTGTTACGCCCTCAATCAAATTGGCAACGAGTGTGCGAGATAGACCGTGAAGTGAGCGAGTGATGCGCTCTTCATTTGGGCGAGCGACAGTGATGACGCTTCCCTCTTGTGAAACTCTGATTGGTTCAGCAACGTTTAGTGCAAGTGAACCCTTAGGTCCCTTAACTGCAACGCTCTGACCAGAAATTGTTACTTCAACACCGCTAGGAACGGTAATTGGCATGCGTCCAATACGTGACATCTGTAATTACCATACGTAGGCGAGAACTTCTCCGCCTACGCCCTTCTTGTTTGCTTGCTTATCTGTTAACAAACCAGATGATGTTGAGATGATTGCAACGCCCAGACCACCAAGAACTTTTGGAAGTGCAGTTGACTTTGCGTATACGCGAAGTCCTGGCTTTGAAACACGGCGAAGACCTGCGATTGAACGCTCGCGGTTTGTGCCGAACTTAAGGTCAAGAACAAGTGTCTTGCCTACGCCATTTGCATTTGAATCAACGCGATATCCAGCAATGAATCCCTCTTCTTGAAGGATTGCTGCGATACGAACCTTGACCGATGAAGACGGCATTGAAACCGAATCATGGTAGGCAGAGTTCGCGTTGCGCAGACGAGCCAACATGTCTGCGATCGGATCTGTCATTGTCATACGTGGCCTGTGGCCTTTCTCGAATTGGTTTCCATTTATTTAATGGACCTATTTCGTAGTTGTTGGGTTAAAAAAAATTACCAGCTTGCTTTTGTGATGCCAGGAAGTTCACCACGGTGTGCCATTTCGCGGAAGCAGATACGGCAGATGCCGAACTTTTGGTAGACAGCGTGTGGACGACCACAACGCTGGCAACGGGTGTAGCCGCGAACCTTAAATTTAGGTTTGCGAGCTGCCTTTACCTTCAGTGATGTCTTTGCCATCTCTTATGCCTCCTTGAATGGAAAACCGAGCGCTTTAAGAAGTGCACGACCTTCGTCATCGTTTTTAGCTGTTGTAACAATGGTGATATCCATACCGCGCGGACGATCAACTTTGTCTTGTTCGATTTCAGGGAACACAACTTGTTCGGTAAGACCGAATGTGTAATTTCCCTTGCCATCAAATTGTTTTGGTGAAAGTCCACGGAAGTCGCGGATACGTGGAAGAGAGATTGAAAGCAGACGATCTGCGAACTCCCACATACGATCGCCACGCATTGTTACGTGAGCGCCGATTGGCTGACCTTCACGCAACTTAAATTGTGCGATTGATTTACGTGACTTAGTTACTTGTGGCTTTTGGCCAGTAATAACTGCAAGGTCACGTACTGCGCCTTCGATGAGCTTTGAATCACGAGCAGCTTCACCAACACCCATGTTCACAACAATCTTTACGAGTGTTGGGATCTGCATAGGGTTTTTGAAACCGAATTGTGTTTTTAGCGCTGGCGCAATTTCACTGCGATAGCGAGACTTTAGACGTACATCAAGTGTCGTCGACATTAGATGTCCTTTCCGGTACGACGCGAGATGCGTACATTTTTGCCGTCATCATTCTTGCGAGAACCAAGACGTGAAGCCTTGCCATCTCCATCAACAACCATGACATTTGAAATGTGAATTGAAGATTCAACAGTGATGATTCCGCCGACCTTTACGCCGCGCTCACCAGTCTGCTCTTTTGTGTGGCGCTTTACGCGATTCACACCTTCAACAAGGATGCGGTCACCGAGTACATCGATAACTTTTCCTGTAACGCCCTTATCTTTTCCGGCGATTACCAAAACAGAGTCAGATTTCTTAATCTTTGCCATTTTTATAACACCTCCGGCGCAAGGGAAATAATCTTCATGAAACGCTTATCGCGAAGTTCACGTGCAACTGGTCCGAAGATACGAGTTCCGCGTGGTTCGCCATCAGCTTTCAAAATTACTGCAGCGTTTTCATCAAATTTAATGTAAGAACCATCTGGACGACGACGTTCTTTAACTGTACGAACGATGACAGCCTTTACGACTTCACCCTTCTTAACTTGTCCGCCAGGAATTGCATCCTTAACGGAACAGACGATGATGTCTCCGATACCGGCATAACGACGGGAGGAGCCACCGAGTACGCGAATACACAGAAGCTCTTTAGCTCCAGTGTTATCCGCCACGCGAAGGCGCGACTCTTGTTGAATCATTTCTTCCTCCTACTTAGCTTTCTCGATAATTTGAACTAAACGCCAGCGCTTAGTTGAAGAGATTGGGCGAGTTTCCATGATCAAAACGCGATCACCGATACCTGCTTCGTTCTTCTCATCATGTGCCTTCAGTTTGCTTGAACGGCTCATAACTTTTGAATACAGACCGTGCTTTACGCGATCTGAAACTTCAACAGAGATGGTCTTATCCATCTTGTCGCTAACAACGATTCCTTCACGAGTCTTACGTGAACCGCGATCTTCGTTTACTGCGCTCATGCAGCGCCTCCGATTCCTAGTTCACGTTCGCGAACGATCGTGTAGATGCGAGCGATCTCTTTGCGTACTGCACCGAGTCGGCCATGGCTTTCGAGTTGACCAGTTGCTGCTTGGAAACGAAGGTTGAAAAGTTCTTCCTTAGCTTCGCGCAACTTATTAGTTAGCTCTTCTGCTGATAACTGGCGTAATACTTCATTTGTATTTGTAGTAGCCACTTATGCCTCCTCACGACGAACAACACGACACTTCATTGGAAGCTTGTGAATAGCAAGACGCATAGCTTCATTAGCGATTGCTTCTGTAACACCAGAAATTTCAAACATAATGCGACCAGGCTTTACGTTTGCGATCCACCATTCAGGTGATCCCTTACCGGAACCCATACGAGTTTCAGCAGGCTTCTTTGTTAATGGACGGTCTGGATAAATGTTGATCCATACCTTTCCACCACGCTTGATGTAACGAGTCATAGCAATACGTGCTGCTTCAATCTGACGGTTTGTTACGTAAGCAGGTGCAAGAGCTTGGATTCCGAAGTCACCGAAGGCAACAACAGTTCCACCTTTTGCAGAACCCTTACGTGAAGGGTGGTGCTGCTTACGGTGCTTAACACGACGTGGAATTAACATTTATGCCTCGCTTCCTTCTGTACCTGCAGCAGGTGCTTCAAGAGTTGCAACTGCTGAATCAGAAACATGTGAGGTTGTAACTTCACCGCGTGGTGCACGTGGTGTGCGTGGTCCGCGACGCTCTGGCTTTGGAGCACGTGCAGCAGCGAGTGCTGATGCTGCGCGCTCTGCGCGAGATTCGATTACTTCACCCTTGTAGATCCAGACCTTTACGCCTAGACGACCAAATGTTGTGTGCGCTTCGTAGAAGCCGTAGTCGATATCTGCACGAAGTGTGTGCAAAGGAACGCGACCTTCGCGATAGAACTCTGAGCGAGACATTTCTGCTCCACCAAGACGTCCACCACACTGAACACGAATACCTTGTGCGCCAGCTTTCATCGCTGTCTGCATTGACTTACGCATTGCACGACGGAAAGAAACACGAGCAGCTAACTGCTCAGCAATTCCTTGCGCAACGAGCTGTGCGTCAGTTTCAGGATTCTTAACTTCAAGAATGTTTAACTGAACTTGCTTGCCAGTTAACTTCTCTAGGCGTTGACGAAGCAGATCTGCTTCTTGTCCACGACGACCAATAACAATTCCTGGACGAGCTGTATATAGATCGATACGTACGCGCTCACGTGTGCGTTCGATTTCGATACGTGAAACGCCGGCGCGCTCCATGCCCTTTTGCATAAGACGACGAATTTCAACGTCCTCTTTTACATAATCCTTGTACAACTTGTCTGCATACCAACGTGATTTGAATTCAGTGGTAATTCCAAGACGGAAGCCGTGTGGGTTTACTTTTTGACCCATTACTTGGTCGCTCCCTTCTTGCTATCTGAAACAGCAACTGAGATGTGGCTGCTTCGCTTAAGAATTCTGAAACCGCGTCCTTGTGCACGTGGACGGAAACGCTTCATTGTGCGTCCCTCATCAACTAGTGCTTCAACAACCCAGAGTTCAGATGCATCACGAATTGCTGGGTTCTTCTGCTTTGCGTTAGCAACAGCGGAAGCAAGAAGTGTGTACACATCTTGTCCTGCAGCTTGTGGTGCGAACTTTAAAATTGAGAGTGCTTCATCAGCGCGCTGTCCGCGAATCAAATCGACGATACGACGTGCCTTCTGAGGTGTGTGGCGAATGTCGCGCAAGATTGCGCGAGCAATCAACACTTCCTGTGTTGTTGCAGGAGTAGCTGCTGCTGTTTTATCAGTTGTATTAGGCACGAGTAGCCTTCCGATCTTCACCCTTGATGTGACCACGGAAAGTACGTGTTGGTGAGAATTCACCAAGCTTGTGACCGATCATCGCATCAGTTACGAATACAGGAATGTGCTTGCGACCATCGTGTACTGCGATGGTGTGTCCGATCATTGAAGGAATGATCATTGAGCGGCGTGACCATGTCTTGATCACGTTCTTGGTATTCGCTGCATTTTGAGCATCTACTTTCTTAAGTAGATGTCCATCAACGAATGGACCCTTCTTTAAACTACGTGGCATTAGGGCTCCTACCGCTTCTTATTCGACTTGCGACGACGGACGATCATTGAATCTGATGCTTTCTTCTTACGAGTGCGGCCTTCAGGTTGACCCCATGGAGTCACTGGGTGACGTCCACCAGAAGTCTTACCTTCACCACCACCGTGTGGGTGATCAACAGGGTTCATAACAACACCGCGAACAGATGGGCGCTTGCCCTTCCAACGCATACGACCAGCTTTTCCGTAGTTGATGTTGGATTGTTCTGCGTTTCCAACTTCACCAACAGTTGCACGGCAGCGAACATCTACGTTGCGAATTTCACCTGATGGCATACGAAGTTGCGCGTACGCACCTTCTTTAGCAACGAGTTGAACACTTGCACCTGCTGAACGAGCAATCTTTGCTCCGCCACCTGGGCGAAGTTCAATTGCGTGAACAACAGTTCCTACTGGGATGTTACGAAGAGGCAAGTTGTTTCCAGGTTTTATATCGGCCTTTGGACCGTTTTCAACTGTTGCACCTTGCTCAAGTTTATTTGGCGCGATGATGTAACGCTTTTCTCCATCTGCATAGTGAAGAAGTGCAATACGCGCTGTGCGATTTGGATCGTATTCAATGTGTGCAACTTTCGCTGGCACGCCATCTTTATCATTACGAATGAAATCGATTAGACGGTACGCACGCTTGTGACCGCCACCTTGGTGACGAACAGTGATGCGACCTGATGCGTTACGTCCACCCTTTGAGTGAATTGGACGTACGAGTGACTTCTCTGGAGTCGAACGAGTTAACTCAGCAAAATCTGGAACAGATGCGCCGCGTTGACCCGGAGTCGTTGGCTTTAATTTACGAAGTGCCATGATTGTCCTTTTCTAGATCCCTAGTTTCATAAGGTTGCCCTTACGAAACTGGGCCTCCAAAGATGTCGATACGGTCGCCAGCTGCTACTTGCACAATTGCGCGCTTAGTGTCTTTACGCTTTCCATCACCGAAACGGGTCTTCTTGTTCTTACCCTGACGGTTCATGGTGTTAACGCTGACAACTCGTACGCCAAAAACCTTTTCGACTGCAATTTTGATTTCAGTCTTATTGGAATCTGGTGCAACAAGAAATGTGTACTTATTCTCATCGAGCAATCCATAGCTCTTTTCAGAGACAACTGGTGCTAGAAGAACTTCGCGGTGGTCTTTCATGCTGAGACCTCACTTTCACGTGCAACTGCTGTTGCGCTCTTGCCCTTTGCAGGACCATTGAGGAAAGCTTTGATCGCAGCTTCAGAGAAGACAATGTCATCGCTTTTTAGTACGTCATATGCGTTGAGCTGATCAGGTACAAGAAGGTGCATGTCATCAGCGTTACGAAGTGAACGCCATGCAAGATCTTCTGTACGAGCAACAACTACAAGCAAATTCTTACGATCACTAAACTGACGAACAGCAGCAATTGCAGACTTTGTTGAAGGTGCATTTGATACTGAATCAAGAACGTGAATACGTGAGTTACGTGCACGATCAGATAGAACGCCGCGAAGTGCTGCAGCAATCATCTTCTTTGGTGTGCGTTGGAAATACTTACGTGGGCGAACAGCGTGTGCTGTACCGCCGCCGATTTGGTTAGGTGAACGTGAAGAACCCTGACGAGCGCGACCTGTTCCCTTTTGCTTAAATGGCTTCTTACCACCACCGCTTACTTCGCCACGGTTCTTAGACTTTTGAGTACCTTGGCGAGCAGCAGCGAGTTGTGCGGTAACAACTTGGTGGATCAAAGGAATATTTGTCTGTGCATCAAAGATTTCTGCAGGAAGATCTACAGATCCAACCTTTGCACCAGATGCGTTCTTTACATCAATAGATAGCGTCATGGTTATGCACCAGCCTTTACTGTCTCAAATACTGCATGCTTTGCAGCTGAGCGAATAAATACAAGTGCTCCATCTGAACCAGGAACTGATCCCTTGATGAGAAGCAAGTTGCGATCAGCATCAACTGAGTGCACAAGTAGATTCTGCGTTGTAACGCGCTCTCCACCCATACGACCAGCCATGCGCATACCTTTGAAAACGCGACCTGGTGTTGAACATGCACCAATAGAACCTGGCATGCGGTGCTTACGGTCTACACCGTGTGATGCACCAATACCGCCGAAGTTGTGGCGCTTCATAACACCCGCAGTTCCTTTACCAATGCTTGTTCCTGTTGCATCGACAATGTCTCCGGCAGTAAAGACTGTTGCGCCGAGTTCTTGTCCGACTGTGTAATCACCAGCAGATAGTGTGCGAAGTTCTGCAACGCTACGACGTGGTGTTACTCCAGCTTTTGCAAAGTGACCAGCAAGTGGCTTTGAAACTTTCTTTGGATCAATTGCGCCATACGCGATTTGCACTGCTGAGTAACCATCTACTTCAGGAGTGCGAATCTGTGTAACAACGCATGGTCCTGCTTCAACAACGGTTACTGGAACCATCTTGTTGTTTGCATCAAAAACCTGTGTCATTCCAAGCTTCTTACCGAGAACGCCCTTGATGGACGATCCGCTTGCTTGAGTTGTGTAATTCATGGTTATCGTCCTTTCCTTAGAGCTTGATCTCGATGTCGACGCCAGCTGGCAAATCAAGACGCATCAATGAGTCAACTGTTTTAGGAGTTGGATCGATGATGTCGATGAGGCGCTTATGTGTGCGCATCTCGAAGTGCTCGCGGCTATCCTTATATTTGTGAGGAGAGCGAATCACGCAGTACGTGTTCTTCTCTGTTGGTAGCGGTACTGGACCCGCGACAGTTGCACCAGTGCGCTCAACAGTTTCAACGATTTTCTTCGCTGAAGTGTCAATCACCTCATGGTCATATGCCTTGAGTCGAATGCGGATCTTCTGTCCCGCCATGTGCTTCTCCTCTAATCTCTTATTACTACTTAAACTGCTAATTAAATTTAGTTGTCAAACTTTCTTGATTGCCCGGCGGTTTTTTACGCCGCCGGGCTTACAAGATTTACTTCTTGATCTTTGTTACGCGACCTGCACCAACAGTGCGGCCACCTTCGCGGATTGCGAAGCGAAGACCTTCTTCCATAGCGATTGGCTGGATGAGCTGAACAGACATCTCAGTGTTATCGCCAGGCATAACCATTTCTGTACCTGAAGGAAGTGTTACAACACCAGTCACGTCAGTTGTACGGAAGTAGAACTGTGGACGGTAGTTGTTAAAGAATGGAGTGTGACGACCGCCTTCATCCTTTGAAAGGATGTAAGCAGATGCATCGAACTCTGTGTGAGGTGTGATTGAGCCAGGCTTGCAAACAACCTGACCACGCTCTACGTCTTCACGCTTTAGACCGCGAAGCAATAGACCAACGTTCTCGCCTGCTTGACCTTCGTCGAGCAACTTACGGAACATTTCAACACCTGTAACAGTTGTCTTTTGTGCTTCTGGACGGATACCAACGATTTCAACTTCTTCGTTGACCTTAACAATGCCGCGCTCGATACGACCAGTGATAACTGTTCCACGACCTGTGATTGTGAAAACGTCTTCAACTGGCATAAGGAATGGCTTATCAACTTCGCGTGCTGGTTGTGGAATAAATGAATCAACTGCATCCATAAGTTCCATCAACTTGTCAGCCCACTTCTGGTCTCCTTCGAGAGCCTTAAGTGCTGAGATGCGAACGATTGGTGTGTCATCGCCTGGGAACTCGTACTTAGAAAGAAGTTCACGAACTTCCATTTCAACGAGCTCTAGAATTTCTTCGTCATCAACCATA
>JAIYBJ010000011.1 GCA_027488575.1 Streptomycetaceae bacterium
TACAAAGTATGCGCCGCAAGAGTATTTACGATTCTATCTGCGCCAATTTCTTTTGGATTATCAACTAAGAGCGGCACACCTGTCTTTATTCCTGGTTCGACAATTGTTACTTGAATATCTGCAAAATAATCAGCAATCATTGTTCGCAGTTCGCGCAGCGTTGCTGGCACTGTAGAACAGATAGCTAAAGCAGAGATCTTGTAATCACGAACGAGTGCCCCATATTGCAGCCACAACTCATCGGCTGTACTTCGCGGATCTGTCTTTACGCGCCAAGAACGCACGAGCTCTTCGCCTTTAAAGATTCCAAGAACCGTGTTGGTGTTACCAACATCAACTGTGAGCAACATCGTTTACTCCACTCTCATATCTAGTCCGATATCAAAATTAGGTGCTGAGTGCGTCAGTGCACCAACTGCGATGTAATCAACTCCTGCTTCGGCATACGCTTGTGCGTTATCGATTGTGATTCCACCTGATGCTTCAAGTTTTGTAGCTCCTGCAACCAGTCCAACTGCTTCTGCGCACTGCGCTGGGCTCATGTTGTCCAATAAAACTAAACCAGGATTGAGCGGAAGAACTTCGCGTAATTGCTGCAATGTATCTACTTCAATCTCGATATCAGTAGATGGAAACTTTTCACGAACAAGTGAGAACGCAGCAACAACACCACCGGCGGCTGCAATGTGGTTATCTTTAATCAACGCTGCATCATTTAGAGACATTCGATGATTAGTTCCACCACCCATGCGCACTGCATACTTTTCTAGAACTCGCATGCCTGGTGTTGTTTTGCGAGTATCTCTGACTTTGGTTTTTGTTCCAGATACTGCTTGCACCCACTGTGATGTAAGTGTTGCGATGCCGCTGAGATGACCTAAAAAGTTAAGTGCTGTGCGCTCTGCAAGCAAAATTCCGCGAGCGTTGCCAGAGACTTTAATCAGTACAGTGCCAGCTTTTACCTGGTCACCATCTTTTACTAATGCGGTTGCATCTGTAACGCCAACTTCGGCAAGGGTTGCAATAGCCATATCAATACCTGCAACAACGCCATCTTTGCGTGAAACAAAATGTGCACTTACTGTCGCATCTACTGGCAGGGTCGCAACAGAAGTAACGTCAACGCCACCATCTAAATCTTCAGCGATTGCTCGCTTAATCAAATCGAGATCAATCATGAGTTGGTCACCTCCTGATATTCAGTGCGCCATTGTCCACGTTGATCCATCTGTTGAACAATTCGTTTATGCCAGTCACTGCTCTGATGTGGAAAATCTTCTCGCCAGTGCGAACCACGTGTTTCTTGGCGAATCAACGCTGCACGCAAAATTGTGTTTGCTAGTTGAAATAAATTTGTTGTTTCCCATGCTTCAACGCATGCCACGGTGCTTGTGCGACTTTCAAGACGAGACAGATCAGATGATGTAGCAATTAAAGAATCCGCAGAGCGCAATACACCTGCACCACGACTCATGCTCTCTTGCAGAGTTTTGCGAACACTTGGATCAAGTAAGAACTCTGCCGAATCATTGGCAACAGGTTCTGAAAATTCCGGCAAGTTATTGCTGATATCGGCTGCGATTCGGGCACTAAAGACGAGTCCTTCTAATAATGAATTTGATGCCAGACGATTAGCACCATGAACACCTGAACATGCAGTTTCACCGCATGCATACAAACCTTTAACGCTAGTGCGACCATCTAAATCAACTCGAACGCCACCGGATGCATAATGAGATGCAGGTGCAACAGGAATCAACGCACTCGTTGGATCAATTCCATGCGCGATACAGGACGCATAAATAGTTGGGAATCTCTCTTTAAATCCATTTAAGTGGCGAACATCTAGCCACACATGGTGCGCACCAGTGCGATTCATTTCTCGCATGATTGCAATTGCAACAACATCGCGAGGTGCAAGCTCTGCCATCTCATGTTGGCCCTTCATAAATCGTTCACCAGCATCATTGAGTAGATATGCACCTTCACCACGAACAGCTTCGCTAATTAACGGTTGTTGTCCTTCGGTGTTATCGCCTAACCACAAAACTGTTGGATGAAATTGAATGAATTCGACATCAGAAACTTTGGCTCCTGCTCGAAGTGCCAGAGCAACACCATCACCAGTTGAAACAGATGGATTAGTAGTTTGTGCAAATACTTGTCCAAGTCCACCAGTAGCAAGGACAACAGCTCGTCCAATCGCACGTCCCACACCGTCTCGAGATCCTGCGCCAATAACGTGCAGTGTTACACCACAGACAACGCCATCTGAATTCTTGAGCGCATCAAGAACGAGTGCATGTTCTAGAACTTCTATCTGCGGATCGTTATGCACTGCTGCCAATAACGCACGTGAAACTTCGGCACCCGTTGCATCCCCACCCGCGTGCAGAATTCGATTGCGGTGATGACCACCTTCGCGAGTCAATGCAATCTCGCCACTCTCTTCTAAATCAAATGATGCACCGCGTTCAATTAATCTGCGCACCGCATCTGGTCCTTCACTGACTAAAACTTTTACAGCAGCAACATCACACAAACCTGCGCCCGCATCGAGTGTGTCTTTTTCATGTTGATCAGGTGAATCACCAGGACCAAGTGCTGCTGCAATGCCACCTTGTGCCCACTTTGTTGAGCCTTCATCAACCCGCGCTTTTGTTACGAGCAGAACAGATAAACCAAATGTTCTAACCTGAAGCGCAGTTGTTAAACCTGCAATTCCAGAACCAACAACGATCACATCGGCGCGCGAAGTCCACCCTGCAGTGGGAGCAAGTAACTTCATTGGGCGCCGCCGTTCATTGGCATATTGTCAATCAATCTGATGCCATTTACCCAACCGGCGATAATTGCACGCTTACTTTCATCGTTCTGTGACGCTTTTTCAAAGTTAGATTCATTGATGATTTCGGCGTAATCCAGAGTGAAGGCCTTTTCGCTAGCTAAAACTTCTTGCATAACCCTGCGTGCATCATCAATGTTCTTTTCATTTCTTGCAGCCATCAGCGCACGATAAATAACTAACGCATCTTTTGGATCAGAAATCCGAACATTTCTCGAAGATAAGGCCAGACCATCTGCATTGCGAATCGTTGGAGATCCAATGACTTGAACATCAGATTTCATATTTTTAATAAGGGTTAATTGTTGAAAATCTTTCTCGCCAAATATTGCCCACTTCGGTTTAACTAACTCGAATAACCGATTAACAACTGTAAGCACTCCATCGAAGTGCCCAGGACGCTTTACGCCTTCGTAAATATCACCAAGTGCTCCTGCAGAAATCTTTTGAACTTCTCCTGGATAAATTTCTTCAACTGTTGGTAGCCACAAATGCGTAGCGCCTGCTTGTGCGGCTAGTTCGATATCAAATTCTGGAGTGCGTGGATACTTTGCTAAGTCATCTTTGTTTTCAAATTGAAGTGGGTTTATGAAAACACTGACAACCACTGTGTCGCTAAACTCGCGAGCTTTCTTAATCAGCGAAGCGTGACCTTCGTGAAGCGCGCCCATAGTTGGAACAAATGCGCAGGCGCCATCGGCTGCTAGCTCTTTAGCGTTTACTGCGATCTTCATCTTGTGGCTCCAGTCCTTTCAGGTACCGGGCGATGATGGGTTAATTCTAAAGCGATGGTGGCAATTGCTCCAAAAGTTGGTCGATTCGTCCGTGCGTAAGCAATATCGCTTGCGGATCAATCTCGTGCCACGGTTCTAAAACGAAGCGACGTTCATGTGCACGTGGATGAGGCAGCGTTAACTCTTCACTCTTAGACAGAAGTGTTCCGTATTGAATTAAATCAAGATCGATAACTCGTGGACCCCAACGTTCATCGCGCACACGACCCATGCTCTTTTCAATGCCGTGCAATAACGCCAATAAATCTGCCGCAGGTAAATCGCTTTCAAGTGTGACTACGGCATTTATGTAATTATCTTGTTCTGGGCCCCCGACAGGTGCAGTTTCATACATCGATGAAATTGCGATGACATCAGTTGATTGCTTTAGTAATTCGATTGCTAATTCAACTGCTTTGCGTGGTTCTTCAAGGTTTGCGCCCAGTGCAACAACAGCTCTCATCGGGTGCGATCAATCCTGACTGTTATATCGGTGACAGGTGCGCTAACTGGTGCACTTGGTTTATGAACAGTGATGGCAACACTTTTAATGCGTGCATCCTCTGAGAGCACGCGATCTGCAATACGACCAGCTAAACGTTCGATTAATTGAACCCGCTCACCAGTTATTTCTGCAACAACGGCGTCAGTGATAGATCCATAATCGACTGTGTCTTTTAAATCATCGCTTGCACTGGCTTTATCCAAGTTAACCCGTAGTTCGACATCTACAAAGAAATTTTGACCATTTACCGCTTCGTGTTCGAAGACACCGTGATATCCAAAGGCCTTAATGCCAGTGATTGTGATCAAGTCATTCACTGTGCACCTGCAATGACATCAACATGTGGTTTCACGCTATGAACTCTAACCCCCCAGATGCCTTGTGGCACAAGAGTTTTCGTTAATTCGATTGTTGCCGCTTCGCGTTCATCGGGATTATCTCCACCTAAGAAACGTTTGCGAGAGGCACCAATTAAGACTGGATAACCCATAGAAGTAAATTGCTTTAGGTTTCTAAGTATTTCCCAATTGTGTTCGGCATCTTTTGCAAAGCCCAAGCCTGGGTCAACAATAATCTGTGATTTGTTTATGCCTGCATCAAGGGCTGCATCAATCTGCGAATTAATCTCTGAAATCACATCATTCACAACATCTTTATAAATCGCGCGTGAATTCATCTCTTTAGATTCACCGCGCCAGTGCATAAGAATGTATGGAACGCCTAACTTTTTGACCGTTGCAAACATTTCAGGATCAGATAATCCACCGCTGACATCATTGATTATTGCTGCCCCTGCTTGCACAGCTTTTTCTGCAGTATCTGCGCGCATTGTGTCGATGCTAATTTTTACGCTGTGTTTTGAAAGCTCTTTAATAACTGGCAATACACGTGCCTGTTCTTCTTTTGCACTAACTCGATCAGCGCCCGGTCTAGTTGATTCACCGCCAATATCAATGATGTCCACACCTTCGGCGATCATTTCAAGGCCACGTGCTACGCCAGCATCAAAAGAGTTATGCCGACCGCCATCGGCAAATGAATCAGGTGTGAGATTTAAAATCCCCATGACCAACATGGGATTTACCGATTTGTAATTAAGCTAATTGCTTCGGCGCGAGTTGCTGCATCACGCAAGATTCCGCGCACAGCACTTGTAACAGTGCGTGCTTCTGATTTTCTAACTCCACGCATCGACATGCACAAGTGTTCGCAATCAATAATCACAATCACACCTGCTGCATCCAAGATTTCAACCATCGCATCCGCAATCTGAGATGTAAGGCGCTCTTGTACTTGTGGGCGTCGTGCAAATAAATCAACAAGACGTGCCACTTTTGATAGCCCAGTAATTTTTCCACTTGGGATGTATCCAACGTGAGCAACACCGTGGAAAGGAGTTAAGTGGTGTTCGCAATGTGAAAAGACTTCGATGTCTCGAATAATGACGAGCTCTTCGTGACCGATATCAAAAGTTGTTGTCAGCACATCTTGTGGTGATTGCCACAGGCCAGCAAAGTTTTCTTTAAAGGCACGTGCAACTCTTGCAGGCGTATCTTTTAAACCTTCGCGCTCTGGATCTTCACCGAGTGCGAGTAGTAACTCTTTTACTGCGCGCTCTGCACGTTCGTGGTCGTACTCATGAAGAGCGCGGCCATCATGAGGGCCCATTGACGCCGGGCTTATTCCGGTCATTCTTCGTTTTTCTTTGTGCGAGTTGTGCGCTTCTTAACTTCTTCAGGTGCACTTTCAATTCTTGCCGGAACATCTACTGGTGGAACCCGAGATGGAATACGCGCTGAAGATCCTGTCCATGCAGGACGGTTTTGACGCTTTCTAATCTTCTTGAAAATCTTTGCGATCTCTTCTTTATCTAGTGTTTCCTTCTCAAGGAGTGCTAAAACCATTGCATCAAGTGTTACTCGGTTTTCAACTAATAATTCGTACGCTTCTTGATGCGCATTTTCGATTAGTTTGCGGATTTCAGCGTCCACAACAGCGGCAACGTTTTCTGAGTAATCACGTTGGTGTCCAAAGTCGCGACCCATAAATGGTTGTGATGAATCTGCACCTAACTTGATTGCACCGATTGCTTCAGTCATTCCGTATTGCGTAACCATCGCGCGGGCAAGTGCTGTTGCCTTTTCAATGTCATTTGATGCACCAGTAGATGGATCGTGGAAGATTAACTCTTCGGCGGCGCGACCACCGAGTGAGTACGCCAATTGATCTAATAACTGATTACGAGTTGTTGAGTACTTGTCATCATCTGGCAAAACCATGGTGTAACCAAGGGCTCGGCCACGAGGCATGATCGTAATTTTGTGAACTGGATCTGTATGCGGCAACGCATATGCAACGAGTGCGTGACCAGCTTCATGATACGCAGTAACGCGACGTTCGTCATCAGACATGATGCGTGATTTGCGTTGTGGTCCAGCCATTACGCGATCAATTGCTTCATCAAGTTCGGTGTGTGAAATAACTTTCTTCTCTTCACGGGCAGTCAATAGCGCTGCTTCATTAAGAACATTTGCAAGGTCAGCGCCAGTAAATCCTGGTGTGCGACGTGCGTAAGAAAGTAGTTCTACATCTTTACCAAGTGGCTTGCCCTTTGCGTGCACCTTAAGAATTTCTTCACGACCCTTGAGGTCTGGACGATCAACAGCAATTTGGCGATCAAAGCGTCCTGGACGCAATAACGCCGGATCCAAAACATCTGGACGATTTGTTGCTGCAATCAAAATTACTGATCCATTAGCTTCAAAGCCATCCATCTCAACTAATAATTGGTTAAGAGTTTGTTCGCGTTCATCGTGTCCGCCACCCATACCTGCACCACGTTGGCGACCTACCGCATCAATTTCGTCAACGAAAACAATTGCTGGCGCGTGAAGTTTTGCCTGTGTAAACAAATCGCGCACACGAGCAGCACCGACTCCGACAAACATTTCAACGAAGTCAGAACCAGAAATTGAATAGAAAGGAACGCCAGCTTCTCCCGCAACTGCGCGTGCAAGAAGTGTCTTACCTGTTCCTGGTGGGCCGTATAACAAAACGCCCTTTGGAATTTTTGCGCCAATAGCTGCGTACTTAGGTGGATTAGCTAAGAAGTCTTTAATCTCTCGAAGCTCTGCAATTGCTTCATCGGCACCTGCAACATCGGCGAAAGTAGTTTGTGGAACATCTGGATCTTGTAACTTCGCACGTGAGCGACCAAATGAAAAGACCTTGCCGCCGCCCTGTGCCTGACTCATCATGAAGAAGAAGAGCAGACCAATTAAAAGAATAGGTGCAAATGAGAATAGGAATGTTACAAAGAGTGATTGTTTTGGAACATCAACTGTCCAACCCTTTGGAGGTGGATTGCCAGTTAGTGCATCAATAACAGTTGGTTCTTGGCGAACAACGTAGGAAGCAACAACTTTGCTTGAACCATTAATGGTTTTGCCAGATTTTAGTTCGAGGCGAAGTTTTTGGTCTTTATCAATTAAAACCGCAGATTCAACATCTGATTTAGCAATGGCATCGAGTGCCTGAGATGTTTTGATCTGTGTGTATTGATTTCCGGCATTTGTAATCTGTCCAAATACTGTGACACCAATAATTGCAGCAATAATCCAAAAGAGTGGTCCACGAAGAATTCGTTGTGAACGAGTCAACTGCTTCTTAGGTCCCGGCGTTGCCGGCTTTTTCTTCTGCAACTTAAGAGAGTTTAGGGAATTTGGTTTCTTAGCCTGCGACATTACGTGCTCTCCTAGGAGTACATGTGCTTAGCAAGCACACCAATAAATGGGAGGTTTCGATACTTTTCATCAAAATCTAATCCGTAACCAATAACGAAGTCAGTTGGAATATCAAAGCCAACATACTTAACATCGACTTCTACTTGGGCAGCCTCTGGCTTGCGAAGAATTGTAAGAATCTCAACGTTTCCTACGCCACGTGATTCGAGGTTCGCCTTAAGCCAAGACAGTGTTAAACCTGTGTCAACGATGTCTTCGACAATCAAAACGTTGCGACCAGTGATGTCGCGATCTAAGTCTTTAAGGATGCGAACAACACCACTTGATTTTGTTCCGGAACCGTATGAAGAAACAGCCATCCAATCCATCTCAACGTGGCGTTGCATTGCACGTGAAAGATCTGCAACAGCCATTACTGCGCCCTTTAGAACGCCAAGTAATAAAAGATCTTTACCTTCATAATCTTTATCAACTTGTGCAGCTAATTCTTTAATTCTTTTTTGCAAATCTTCTTCGCTCACAATGACGCGTTCAATATCTTTTGAAACTGCGCTGAGATCCAAGATGTGCTCCTTCGAAATGGCCGGCGGTGGTTGGCCTACCGCGAGAGCGAAAGTCTGCCCGAAATTCGGCTAACTCTCACACCGCCGGGAAGATCAGACGGGCCCTGCCCGCTCCACTCGGTGATTAACGCCTCAATTGGGGTGATGTGATCGGCGCTGAGGGACCCTGCTGGGGCTCCTGCTTCATAAATGGCCATCCGCAGAACTCGAGTGCGAATCGCTTTAGGTAATTTTTCAAGTCGTGAAATATCGAGTGAGAGTGCATCGTGTGCCGCAAATTCTTGCTCTGCTAATTGATCGAGTGCGTCAGCATCATCGCGCAGAAGCGACGCGGTGCGTGCCAGGGCTGCAGAAATTCCTGGTCCTAAGTTTTTTTCTAAATTAGGAATCACATCGTGGCGCACGCGAACACGTGTAAAAGTTTTATCAGCGTTATGTGGATCATCCCAAGGATCTAGTTGTGCTTCGGCGCACGAACCTAAAGTTTCTTCACGTGTAATTGCAAGAAGTGGGCGCACATATTTTCCGTTACGCATTGCCATCGCAGATAAAGAACGTGCACCAGAACCACGAGCTAGACCCAGCAGAACGCTTTCTGATTGATCATCACGAGTGTGTCCAAGAAAAACAAAAGTTGCTCCATTTTTTTCAGCGCACGCATCAAGTGCTGCATAACGCGCCCGACGCGCAGATGCTTCAAGACCATCTGTAATGTCAACATCGACCTTAATTACGTGAGTCTTTTCAATGCCCATTTTCAAAAGAGAAGCAACAACCTTTTCGGCCTGCACAGATGATTGTGATTGCAATTGATGATCAACGGTGACGCCTTCAACACGCACCGCCAGTTTCGGAGCTTCCAAACTCAGTGCATATGCAAGCGCAAGAGAATCTGCGCCGCCAGATACGGCTACTAAAACTAAATCGCCAGCGAAGCAATCTTTGAGTGCGTTACGAACTGCAGTGCGAATCGCAACGGTGTTGGCAGACATGGCCTAAGACTAGACCCGACCACCAAATGGCATAAGCCCCTTAATACTGTGGACATCTGAGTAGAGCAAGCCTTTACCTTTTGAATTTGCTTCCCACATCTTGCCGCCACCTGCATAAATTGTGATGTGGTGAATCGTTGAGATAGTTCCTTTATAAGAATAGAAAAGTAAATCGCCAGGTACTAATTCATCTAAGCCGACGTGCATTGTGTACGTTGAATAAAGCGCTGAGTTAAGGCGATCCCAATTTGGCCAACCAAGTCCTGCTGATCTATATGCGGCGTACACCAAACCAGAACAATCAAAAGAGTTTGGTCCTTCTGATCCCCAAATATATGGCTTGCGGGCTTCTACTTGTTTCTTTGCAAATGCAACTGCAATATTTCGTTGTGCTTGTGTAGAACGAATTGTTGAACGACCCTTAAATCCTAAGTTTGGCCAAATCTTTGCTTGGTTAGGAGTAAAGGTCGCAGTATTTGCTTGACTCTCTTCGAGTAACGCAAGTGCGCGCTGTTGCTCGAGCGTTGTACGCACTTTGCGCGCACTCATCAACTCTTTCATCAAATCATCTTGAATCTTTTGTAAACGAGAAACCTCTTTTTGTTGTTCACTCTGTGCGTCATCAGCAGTTTTCTTTGCAGCAGCAACTTTCTCGGTTGCTTTCTGCTGAACCAACTTTGCATTATCGGCTTGAATCTTTGCAGCCTTAGCAATTACTTCTGCAGCCTTGTATCGATTGAGCGCAGTTGTATTTTGCGCGCCCAAAGAATCAAGAGTTGTAAGTTGATCAATTAAATCTTGTGGTCCATTTGCACTCAGAATTGGTTCGATATCAGTAAGGCTTCCACCCATGATGAATGCGTTGACAGCAAGTTTTCCAATTGTGCGATGTGCAGCACTTACTTGTGCTGCTGTTTCTTGTGCGTGCGCCGTGGCTGCATTTGCTGCACTTGTTGCAACTGCTAATTCTTTCTGCGCTTTTACATACAGCGCACGAGCTGCTGCAGCTTTTGCAGTCAGTCCTCTAAGTGTTTGTGTGGCTGCTGCTAACTTTTTTGCAGCGGCATCAGCAATTTTCTTCTTTGCGGCTTCTGCTTTTTTAGCGGCTTCGATTTGAGCAAGAGTTGGCTTTGGTGTTGCTGCATAAGCAGGAGCTGTGGTGATTGTTAGCCCAAGAACCACAGCAAGAACTAAAGCGCGGTTACGGCTCACTTAAGACAACCTCCATGGGGGAAGAGATGTATTAAGGATAAAGAAGGGTGCAGCGCAAAGCCGTTATTTAACTCTGTGAGTTTTCTGTGTCCTAGTTAGCAACATCGCGGCGAGAAAAAAGCACCGCAGCAATTATTGAAATGCCAATCACATAGGCCCCGCCAACCTGCATTGCATGGGTATATGAAATTGTTTCTGTTCCACCTTCTGCAATCGTATTTAACTGTGACCCAGGCAACCATCGCAATGTGCTTTCTTTAACGGCGCCCAAGAGGTTTTCAATAATCAAAAACCACAAAACTCCCACTGAGATCGAACTAATTGGAGAGCGGAGCAAGAGCCCAAGAGCCATTCCGAATATTCCAGATGCTAGGACTGAAATGGTCACATTAATTGTTGTGTGAATAATTGCCGACCAACCATCGCTGGTGAACCATAAATCTGTTGGAACTTTGGCACCGGGTGCAAGTCCGACTGAAATAGAAATACTTGCTACAGCACTAAAGAGAACCATAAATATTGCAAAGATTGTATTTGCAATTAACTTGCCGCCAAGAATGCGCAGACGACCTGATTGACGCACTAGCAAATTACGCAATGTGCCATATGTGTATTCCTGCGCAGTTTGGGCAGCAAATACGCAGAGTGCGATGATTCCTAGTAATCCACCGACAGAGGCAAAACCAGTAACCGAACCTGATGACAAAGAAAGAACTTCGCGCCCAATTCGACGACCGCGATCTCCGTTGCCACCTGGATCATCAATTAATAAGAACAAAAATGAAGTAATCAGTGCAGAGAAAAACAACGCTGCACCCAATGTACCGAGCACCAATGTTGGGCGACGAAGTTTTCTTAACTCAGCTAATACGACGCGGAACATTATTTATCCCCCGTCATTTCAAAGAATGTCTCTTCAAGGTTTGGCACTTGTGGTGACAGTTGAGCCAGAGTAATTCCTGCATCAAAGGCTGCGCGGTTAAGAGTTGCGCCCCAATCTGCATTGGCTTGGATGTGTACTTCATTGTTTCGAATCGAAGCGCTGTGCCCCATGCCAGTTGCAAGAGAAAGAATTTTCTCAAGATCTGCAGGGTTTTGTCCCTTAGCAATAATCACATGTTGCTGTGCAAGCAATAGTTCTTCAATCTTTCCTGCAAAGACAACTTCACCTTTGCGAAGCATTACTAAGTAATCGCTGATGATTTCTAGTTCTGATAATAAGTGTGATGAAACAAATACCGTTGTGCCGTTATCTGCCAGCTGGCGCAATAACGCACGTACTTCTTGAATACCTTCGGGATCAAGACCATTCGTTGGTTCGTCCAACATCAACAACTTTGGATTTGGCAACAAAGCCGCCGCAATACCTAAACGTTGCTTCATTCCGAGTGAATAAGTTTTGTACTTTGATTTTGCGCGATCACCTAGTCCAACTTGATTGAGCAACGTTTGCACACGCTCTTGCGGAAATCCACCGAGTGTTGCAAGCACGCGCAAGTTTTCAGCACCTGTTAAAGCTGGATAAAAAGCTGGTCCTTCAATCATCGCGCCAACTTGTGATAAATATTTCGCTGGCTCATCAATCGAGGCGCCTAATACTTGCCCGTTTCCACCAGTATGTGAAATCAATCCGAGCAACATTCGCATCGTCGTTGTTTTACCCGAACCATTTGGCCCTACGAAACCACACACCGTGCCGAGTGGAACATCGAAGTTGATATGCGATACAGCCATACGTTCGCCGTATTTCTTGCTCAGATCGCGTACCGATATCGCCAAGTTGGACATAACCCCACTATCTCACAGGCGATTACACTTCTTCCATGTCTAAGCGCCCATGGGGTTACCAACCTCGATCCGAGCGTCCAGATCCCAATTGGACTCTTGATCCACAAACACAAGCAGTGCGTGCAGGTCTTGCGCGTTCTGGTTTCGGTGAAACATCAGAAGCGCTTTACCTAACAAGTGGTTTTACATATTCAAACGCTGAAGAAGCTGAAGAAGCATTCATCGATGAAACCGATCACTTTGTTTATTCTCGTTTTGGTAACCCAACTGTTGCAATGTTTGAACAAAGACTTGCGGCACTTGAAGGCGCAGAGTTCTGTGTAGCAACTGGCACAGGAATGTCGGCGATGTTTGCATCCGTTGCATGCCTTGTAAAAACTGGGGATCGCGTTGTTGCATCAGCTTCGATGTTTAGCTCTTGCCACGTCGTGCTTACAGAAATTTTGCCTAAGTGGGGCGTAACAATCGAATTAGTTAAAGGCAATGATCCAAGTGCATGGGCTAAAGCGCTCAGCACGCCAACCAAAGTTGTCTTCCTTGAAACACCCAGCAATCCAATGCTCGACATTGTCGATATCAAAATGGTCAGCGATCTTGCCCACAAAGTTGGCGCAACCGTAATCGTCGATAACGTTATGGCTTCTCCTGTCTATCAAAAGCCACTACAACTCGGCGCAGATGTTGTTATGTATTCGGCAACAAAACATATTGATGGACAAGGTCGCGTTCTAGCGGGCGCCGTCCTTGGTTCATTTGCATACATGCAAGAACACTTCTTGCCATTTTTCCGCCACACAGGTCCAAACATCAGTGCTTTTAACGCTTGGGTATTACTTAAGTCCCTTGAAACAATGCAGATGCGCGTTGAAAAGATGAATGCAAGTGCGCAAGCAATTGCAGAGTTCCTTGAAACTCGTAAAGAGGTTAAATCAGTTCGCTATCCAGGCCTTAAATCCCACGCTGATTACGCCCTTGCACAAAAGCAGATGAGCGGTGCTGGTGGAACAAATATTGGTATCGAATTAAACGGAAGCAAAAAAGATGCCTTCGCATTCGTTAATCGCCTCGTTGTTATTGATATTTCAAATAATCACGGAGATAGTAAATCTCTTATTACTCACCCAGCTTCGACTACACATAAGCGCCTAAGCCCAGAAGTTCAAGCAGAGATGGGTATTACTCCATCAGTATTGCGTTTATCTGTCGGCCTAGAAGCAAGCACAGATTTGATTAAAGATTTAACTCAAGCTTTTAATAGCTGAGCAACAACTAGCAACACCGATAACAAACTCAAATAAGTAATCGACCACTGAAAAATCTTGCCCGCAACCTTTGTGTAATCTGGAGTCTTCTCGCGCAGTTGAATCAACTGTCCGGCAAAAACAAGGCCTAAACCAATTGTCAGAATGAGCGCCCACAACTGCAGATCCGCAAAACGAATCAACGCAATTGAAGAAACAATCATCGCAACTGTGTGCAGCCACATCTCTTGGTGCACACGACCACGCGTAGCAACCACGGGCAACATCGGCACATTGGCAGCCGCATAATCATCTTTGTACTTAATTGCTAACGCCCAAAAGTGTGGCGGTGTCCAAAAGAAGATCACCATAAAGAATGCAACAGCGGTCCACGAAAGCGAGTTAGTTACTGCAGCCCAACCAATAAAGACAGGCATGCAACCAGCGGCTCCACCCCAGACAATATTTTGCGCAGTACGTCGCTTTAGCCCCATCGTATAAACAACAACATAGAAAACTATTGCAACAAGAGTCAATAGTGTTGCAAGCGGTGTTGTAAAGACCCAGAAAATAACTAGCGAAAGAATTGCAACAATCGTTGCAAAGATTGTGGCTTGTACTTTATTTAAAACACCAGTGACCAAAGGACGCTTAGAAGTACGCGCCATTAACTTATCGATATCACTTTCAATGATCATGTTGTACGCGTTCGCAGCACCTGCGGCCAATGTGCCACCAATAATTGATGCAGCAGTCACAACTAATCCTGGAAGTTTGCCTTCAGCTAATACGAGTGCTGGCACTGTTGTTACGAGCAATAACTCAACAACTCGTAACTTCATTAAATCTAAATATCCGCGTCCTTGTTCGGCAGCGGTAAAAGTGCTCACTGTCATAGATTACTGGGGTAAAAAATCCACGCCTCACAGAATCCTCAAAGGAACGAGTAATACAGTTCACTTAACGAAAGGATCTATCAATGACTCCTCCAAAGAAGCCTGAGTGGTTCGAA
>JAIYBJ010000009.1 GCA_027488575.1 Streptomycetaceae bacterium
ACAGGTCTTGAAGCAATCTCTGATGGCGTTGCGCTCTTTAAAACTCCTGAGCACGTCAATGCTCGTCGCACATTAGTAATCATGAGTTGTTTGCTCGGTACTTTGGTTCTGGGTGTTTCTTGGTTTGCACATCAGATTCATGCGATGCCATATGAAAGTGGAACACCGACTGTTATTTCACAGATCGTTAAAGCAGCAATGGGTTCTGGCACCTTTGGCACAGCGATGTTTATCTTCGTTCAATTTGCAACGATGCTTATCTTGTTTGCAGGCGCAAACACCACATATAGCGCTTTCCCATTGCTCGTTAACTTCATTGCAAAAGATGGTTATTTGCCACGCCAGCTAACAAAGCGCGGTCACCGCTTAGCTTTCTCAAACGGAATTCTCTTGCTGGCTGGTGGCGGAATCTTCCTGGTTTTGATTACTGCAGGCTCTGTTGAACACCTCGTTGCCTTCTACGCACTCGGTGTATTTACCGGATTTACATTGGCTGGGTTCGGTATGGCCAAGCACGCATACGTTCATCGTTTAGGTGCATGGAAAGTTAAGTTCGTTATTAATGGTTTATCTGGATCTGTTTCATTATTAGTTGTACTTATCTTCTCTGTTGTTAAGTTCAACCAAGGCGCTTGGTTAGTTTTGGTCACCGCACCAATCATGGTTGTCTCGTTCTTGCGCTTGCGTCGTCAGTACGCAAAAGAACAGAGTGCACTCGATGTGAAGCAAGAACAAGAGCGTGCAACAACAATTGCTCGCCATGACGTCACGGTCTTAATTGATAGCGTGGATATCGCAACAGTTGGCGCAGTCAGATATGCGCGTTCTCTGAAGCCACGTAACTTAAAGGCAGTTCACTTTGTTATCGACGATTTACGTGCAGAACAAATTGCAAAGGCGTGGGCGGCATCGGATGCTCTAGATGATGTAACTCTCGAACTCATTGATTGCCCCGATCGCAGATTGCCAAATGCTGCAGTTGATTATGCAATCAAAATGACCGAGAAAGCAGATGTTGAATTAACTCTGCTCTTGCCACGTCGCGCATACTCACGTTTCTTAGGTCGCTTACTTCATGACAGAACCGCTGAAGCAATTGCTGCGCCTATTTCTCAACTTCCACGAGTTGTTGCAACGATTGTTCCTTTTGATGTTGAGAACATTTTGTCCAGTGCACCATTGGTTATGGAAAAACCTAAGCAAGAGATTAAGAAGGTTGCACCAGTTGCTGCTCCTATCTCTGCTGGACCAATTAGTCACTATGCAGAAGATGTAACGCCCATTGGTTCTGTGCAGTGGCGCAAGCGTGCGCAAGTACAAGGAAAAGTAACTTCAATTAAACCAGCGCCAAGTAGCGCAGCCCCTGTGCTTGAAATTGAACTATGGGATCAAAGCGGTGGAATCACACTTCAATTCTTAGGCCGCCGCGAAATTGCTGGACTTGAAGTCGGAACAGAGATTCGTGCAGAAGGAATGGTTGGCGAAGAAAATGGATCGCTAAAGATTCTTAATCCTTCGTATGAACTATTGGCCTGAGCGGAAAAAATCGCTCAATAACGCCGCACACTCTTTTTCTAGGACACCTGATTCAACTTCAACGCGATGAATAGTGCGTGGATCACGCAATACATCCCAGACTGAACCAACGGCTCCAGCTTTCTCATCCCATGCACCAAAGATCACTTTAGAGATACGCGCTTGTGCAATAGCACCTGCACACATTGCACACGGTTCGAGCGTGACAACGAGTGTGTGATTATCTAAACGCCATCCATCTGTGGCAGCTTTTCGCATTGCAACAATTTCTGCATGCGCAGTTGGATCTGATTTTGCTTCACGTTCATTTGTGCCAGTTGCAACAACTTTTCCGGATGGATCAACAATGAGTGCACCAACTGGAACGTCATTGGATGCAAGGCCTTCTTGCGCAACAGCAATTGCTTCGCGCATTAATTCAATTGATGTCACAGTTCTAATAACTCGGCAAACTGATCGCCAAAACCTAAACGGCTAGCAATCGCTTCGAGTTGTTCGTCGGGAAATAATTCGGCGTCATCACAGAGCGCGGCCATCTCCATGTGATTCATTCCAAGATCTGCAAAAATATCTAGATAGCCAACAGGAAATGGATCTTCATCTTCTTCTGGCATATCAATGTCATTTATTTCTAAGAAATCTGCAGCCACTGCATAATCAAGTGCACATGTCACATCACTTAAAAACATTGTGATGTGTGAACCAAGTACGCGAATTAACATAAAGAACTCTTCATCAATTGCAACGAGTGCAATCGCGCCACCATTTGTCTGTTGTGATTTAAGGCGGTCAATAATTTGCGCAAGGTCGTGTGCATCGGGAAGCAGCGCCAAGGTCCATCGGCCATCTTCGTGCCAGGCCGCGACGGCGATGTCTACATCGTTAATGAGATCTGAGTTACTTATATGTTCCATATCTCACCTTCCCCCGCCTCAAGAAGTACGAGAGCATCCTTACACTCATTTCAAGAGAATAAAAGCCCTGTACGCTAGGGAACATGAAAGTTCACGTCGCCAACCATCCGTTGATTTCGCACAAATTGACCGTTTTGCGTGACGAAAGAACAGATTCACCAACATTTAGACATCTCGTTGAAGAACTTGTGACGCTGTTGGCGTACGAAGCTACGCGCGATGTGCAGACAGTAAAAGTAAAGATTAAAACTCCTGTCACAGAGACAGAGGGATTAAAGATGGCGACTCCTCGTCCAATCGTTGTGCCAATTCTGCGCGCAGGTCTTGGAATGCTCGAAGGAATGTCTCGCCTTGTGCCAAATGCCGAAGTTGGTTTCCTCGGAATGGTGCGCGATGAAAAGACTTTGCAAGCAAGCACATACGCAAACCGACTACCGGATGATCTATCTGGTCGTCACTGTTTTGTACTTGATCCAATGCTTGCAACTGGTGGAACTCTGGTTGCAGCTCTTAACTATTTAATTGAACGCGGTGCAACAGAGATCACGGCAATCTGCATCCTTGCTGCTCCTGAAGGAATTGCAACAATGGAGAAGGCTTTTGCAAATACAAAGATTCCAATCACCATTGTTACTGGTGCACTTGATGAAAAATTAAATGAGCACGGTTACATCGTTCCTGGTCTTGGAGATGCTGGCGATCGCTTGTACGGTGTTGTGTAAATGGCATCAACAAGTCCTGGTTATGGCATAACAATCCGCGTTGAAGGCTCGCCTTCATTGCAACCAGTTGCACTTATTACTGCCGCAATAACAGAGGCTGGCGCAACAATTACCGCACTCGACGTTGTTGAATCACTCTTAGAAAAAGTTGTTATCGACGTAACGTGTGACACTGTTGATTCTGATCACGCAGATCAAATTACGAAAGCGATTCGTGCGCACAAAGGATTAGTTGTTCGCAAAGTTTCAGACCGTACATTCTTATTACACCTTGGTGGAAAGCTCGAAGTTCAATCTAAAGTGCCTCTTAAAACCCGTGATGATTTATCTCGTGCATACACACCTGGTGTTGCGCGTATCTGCCAAGCAATTGCTGATGATCCAGCAGATGCTCGCCGTCTAACTATTAAGCGAAATACAGTCGCCGTAGTCACTGATGGCTCTGCAGTATTGGGACTTGGAAACATTGGTCCTGCAGCAGCATTGCCCGTGATGGAAGGAAAGGCTGCGCTCTTTAAGCGCTTTGCAGATGTTGATGCGTGGCCTGTCTGTCTTGATACACAAGATGTTGATGAAATCGTGCGAACAGTGCAATTAATCGCACCTGTGTACGGCGGAATTAACCTAGAAGATATTTCTGCACCGCGTTGTTTTGAAATCGAAGCACGCTTGCGCGAATTATTGGATATTCCTGTATTCCACGACGATCAACACGGAACCGCAATTGTTGTGCTCGCAGCTCTTCGTAACTCATTGAAGTTGGTTAAGAAGAACTTATCGGACGTGAAGATTGTGTTAAGCGGTGTTGGAGCTGCAGGAAACGCTGTTGCTCGTCTGCTGGTCCTAGATGGCGCAAAGAACATCATTGGATTTAACGTTGATGGAGTTATTCATCCAGATATGAAAAGTGATGATCCGATGCAACGTTGGTTTATCGAACATAGCAATAAGGATAATTTCAAAGGAACAATGTCTGAGGCTCTAGTCGGTGCGGATGTCTTTATCGGTGTGAGTGCACCAAATATCTTGGTCGAATCAGATATTGCCGCAATGGCGAAGGGTTCGATTGTCTTTGCACTAGCTAATCCTGATCCAGAGATTGATCCATCTCTTGCTCGAAAACACGCAACAGTTGTTGCTACCGGACGCAGCGATCAACCAAATCAAATTAATAACGTGTTGGCTTTCCCAGGAATTTTCCGCGGCTTGCTAGATGCCAACGCTCACAAGATCACTGATGAGTTATTAGTTGCCGCAGCAACTGCAATTGCAGATTGTGTTTCGCCTGAGCAACTCAATACATCTTTTATTGTTCCAAGCGTCTTTGATGCCCACGTTGTCACAGCTGTTGCCGCAGCCGTTAGGAAATCAGTGTGATCGAATTAGCAGCTTCATTTGATGAACAGCTTTCTTCCCTTGCCCCATTCTTTTTCTACCTAATTGTTGGCGTCATTGTCTTTATTGAAACAGGCATTCTTCTTGGGTTTTTCTTACCGGGTGACTCACTTCTCTTTAGTGCCGGACTTGTAGCAGCAGCTCACGGCAACATAAATATTGTCATTCTTGTAACTGTAATTTTCCTTGCTGCTTTCTTTGGCGATCAAGTTGGTTTTGTGATTGGTCGTGTTTATGGACGTCCATATTTGGATAAGCGTCAATCAAAGCGAATCCAAAACCTGATTATTCGTGCGGATCGTTTCTATGAACAAACTGGTTGGTGGGCAGTTGTTACCGCGAGATTCTTTCCGTGGGTGCGCACATTCGTTCCGGTAATTGCTGGTGCTTCTCGAATGAATTACTACAAGTTTTTGTCTGCAAACGCCCTCGGTGCATTTTTGTGGGGAGTAGGAATAACACTTGCTGGTTTTTATGCAGCAACAATTCCTTGGGTTAAGACTTCAAGCTATGCAATTGCAGGATTCTTTATTACTGCGTCTATCGTTTCAATGGTTTGGAACTATTCACGCCGCCCACAAGAACCCCAAGAAAAGTCATAACAATTCCGCTTACTAAGTAAGCGCTAACGCTGACGCCTTCTGTCGGTGAATAAATATCAATAAAGAGGGCACCAACTAATTGTCCGCCTGTACTAAATAACGTGAAAGTTAAAACACCTAGGTGCTGAACAATCGTTGAAGTAAAAGCAATATAGATAACACCAATTGTTCCGCCCATGTATATCCACCAAGGACCAGCAGGTAGCGCAACGAATTCAACTTTGCCGATTGCAACAGCCACAAGAAGAGCAATACCTAATGCACTTGATCCCATAATGAAATTAAGTAGAGATGTTGTAAAACTCTGACCCGAGTGTTCATTGATTAATCCATTGAGCGCTCTTTGAACGCCAACAATTGCACCTGCTAATCCAGCTAGCGCTACAGCGATCAGAGATAAGTTTCGTGCATCAATTCGATCCAATACAGAGACTAAAACTGCTAAAACAGTGACTACTGCTGCAGCGATTCGGCGAAGGCTAATTGGTTTTTTCCCGCCGCCAGTAAACCCGATTCGATCAACAAGTAACGATGTTGCGCTCTGGCCTGCAATTGATGCGACTGAATAAATCGCAACACCAATCAGCGGAACGATTTGAGTTTGCACCGCAACAAAA
>JAIYBJ010000037.1 GCA_027488575.1 Streptomycetaceae bacterium
AAGTAGAAAACATTTTGTCTTTGTATCCAGGGGCTACAACAGTCAAAATCAAAGTGGGCACTGGCGCTGAAAAAGATTTAGCACGCATTAAATTCGTAAATGAAATATTGCCAAATGCTCCACTGCGCCTAGATGTCAACGGGACTTGGGCAGTAGAAGAAGCACTCGAATTCATCTACGGGTTTTATGACTCATTTGATGAAGATTTATTGCAGTACATCGAGCAGCCATGTGCAACGTTAGATGAACTCCGCGAACTTAAAGCGGCATGCATGGTGCCTGTAAAAATTGCAGGCGATGAAGTAATTAGAAAAGCAGAAGATCCATTCGAATTAAATCTTGAAGATGCTGTGGACATCTTGGTGCTAAAGGTTGCACCACTTGGTGGAATTGAACGCAGCCTTGCATTGGCTGCTCATCACAGATTGCCTGTTGTTGTTTCTAGCGCACTTGAAAGTGCGGTTGGTATTGGTCACGGAATTCGTCTTGCTGGCGCACTTACAACTCTGGATTTTGCGTGCGGTTTAGCTACAGGACAATTGCTTGCATCCGATGTAGCAAACATTCCAATTGAGGGCGGAAAAATGCGCGTTGCAGATGTGACACCAAGTGAAGCAGCGATGATTGAACTCGAAGCAAGTGCAGAGCGAACAAAATGGTGGCAGGATCGGGTTCGAAAAACATGGAGTGCTGGTGCGGATGAAATTATTAGCGAGATGGGGTGGCACTGGTGAGTGAAACCACTTCGCTTGCACGCGTCATTGTGCGCCAAATAGTTGAAGCCGGAATAACCGATGTAGTTATTTCACCGGGTTCACGCAATGCCCCATTGAGCTTTGCTTTCTTTGCCGCATCTCAAAAGGGATTGATAAAGCTGCATACTCGCATCGATGAAAGAACAGCAGCTTTCTTTGCACTCGGTTTAGCAAAAGCAAGTGCTCGCCCTGTTCCTATTGTCTGCACAAGTGGAACAGCCGTTGCTAATTACCATCCAGCAGTTTTAGAAGCACATCACACAAACACACCACTGCTCGTCTTAACAGCAGATCGTCCAGCACGCTTGCGCAAAACTGGCGCAAATCAAACTACAGAGCAGGCACGTATCTTTGGAAAATCTGTGCGCTACTTTGCAGATATTTCAGGCGCAGTGTTTCCAATGGAGTTGCCACTCTATTCATTGGCCAGCGGCCCAGTTCATTTAAATATTCAATTCGAAGAACCACTTGCTGCAGATTCAGATACAACCTGGCTGGATGAAATAAAAGTTGCTCCGCGCAACATTAAATCCACAAAGGCGCCTGCTTCCTTGAAAGTTAAGAGCGAACGCGGAGTTTTAATCATTGGCCATGATCGCGGCGGATTTAGTACTGATGAAGTTAATGCATTTGCGCAGCGTCTTGGCTGGCCAGTTATTAGCGAAGATCCACTCTCGCTTAAGAATTCAATTGCTCACGCCTCTTTGTTCTTAGCAGTAACTGCCATTTCAAAAGAGCTCACTCCAAAAACCGTAATTGTTTTTGGACGCACAACGCTTTCGCGCTCTATCAATAACTTCATAGCATCTGCAGATAAGAACATTGTTATCGATTCACGAATCGCAACCGTAGATACTGACCGAAATGCAGATAAACGCTTCACGCAAATCCCAACGGTTGAAACTAATGCAGTCGATTCAGAGTGGCTAGAAAAATGGCAGAAGTTTTCCGATCGCACTGGTAACGAATTAGAAAAAATCACTCAATGGTCAGAGCCAGTATTGGCACGCACTGTTGCAGCCGCAATCAAAGATGGCACAACGTTATTTGTTTCATCCTCCAGGCCAGTACGAGATATCGAAGCATTTGCTCGCGCGCGTACAGGTATTGAAACCTTTGCCAATCGAGGCCTTGCAGGAATTGATGGAAACATCTCAACGGCCATTGGTATTGCAACAGCTCGTACGTCAACGGTTGCAGTGCTGGGTGATCTCTCATTCCTGCACGATCTAACAGGTTTGATTCATGGCGAAAAGCCAAATCTGCTTATTCTTGTAGTCGATAACAATGGTGGCGGCATCTTCTCAACTCTTGCCCACCGTGGATCAGATGGATTCGAAAGCATCTTCGGAACACCTCACGATTTAGATTTATCTGCAATTGCTAGTGCGTTGAAGATAAAGTCCAGCACCATCAATTCAGTGGATCAGCTAGTAAAGGAACTCGCGCAACCGATAGACGGGCTTCGAGTCGTTGTTGCACAGATGCCAGATCGCGAAAGTAATGCTGACTTAATTAAGCAAGTGCACTCTTCATTGCAGAAAATTTAGCGTCACTTTCAGCTAATTCTTTTTCGGGATCAGAACCAGCAACGATTCCACACCCTGCATACAAACGAATTGAATCATCCGTTATCTGTCCACAACGAAGTGCGATTCCTAGTTCACCGTCGCCGCGAGCATCAATCCAACCGACAGGACCTGCATAACGACCACGTGACATTCCTTCAATTTCACTAATTACTTTTGCGGCTTTATCGGTTGGAGTTCCACAGACCGCAGCTGATGGATGAAGTTGATTGAGCAGAGTAAAGACATCGACATGGCTCTTTGACTCAATGAGCGCACCAGTTACATCAGTTGCCAAGTGCATGACATTTGCCAAGTGCAGAACAAATGGCGTTTCAGGAATATTTGTTGAAGAACAAAATGGTTCGAGCGCATCTGCCACAGAACGAACTGCGTATTCGTGTTCTTCAAGATCTTTTGATGATCGAGCAAGTGAACCAGCTAAAGCTAAGTCGCGTTCATCATCGCCAGATTTGCTGATTGTTCCTGCAAGTACGCGAGACGTAACCATTCCACGCTTTAGGCGCAGCAGCAGTTCTGGTGTCGCACCAATTAATCCTCTAACACTAAAAACCCATGTAGATGGATATAGCGCAGAAAGTTTTTGAAGGGCTGCGCGTTCATCAATTGCTTGTGCAGCAGTTGCTGTGAGATCACGCGCCATGACAACTTTTTCAATTTCGCCACTATGAATCTTTGCTACCGCTTGCGCAACTCGTGTTTTCCAGTGTTCGCTCGATAGTTCATCGTCATTCCATAGAAATGCTGGCTTTGCAATTGCGTCCGGAGATTCCAGAAGTTGTGGTTGTGCGTCAGAGCCGATCCACGTAATCCATGAGTTTCCGCTATTCATACCGACGATCACCTTTGGAATGACCAATACAGAGTCTTCATCTGGTGAGAAAGAGAATGATGTAAAGAGAATTGGCCCGGTTGCACTTCCTTGCACATTGTTTGTAATGGCAAATTTTTCTAACTGTGAGTGCCACCATGTTCTTGCTTCGTTAAAACGGTTAGGCCCTTTAACAGTTGTGCTTGCATGTACTCCCCAGCCAACTACGCCATCGCCACCGCGCACCCATGAAAAATTTTCGCCGCGCGGCAACAACTCTAAAAGTGGCAGGTGTTCACCGAGGCGCACGGTTGTTACAGGAGTTAGGGAAGGCATATGTATTTTTCTTATGAAATCTTTCGTTGCGCAATTTGCGGGCTGAGTGCAAGAAAGGTAGTTGCTGTAGACATTTCATGCACCTTTTCTTGAAGTTGTGGAGGAGCCTACTCTGAAGCACAATAAGCCTATGTCCCGCGCCAATATGGATAAAAATCCTGCTGAAGTAGCCGCGATGTTCGATGCGGTCGCCAAGCGTTATGACCTAGTCAATGACATTTTGAGCCTCGGGCAGACAAAGAGATGGCGCAAGGCAACTACAGCCACAATTGCTCCAAAACCAGGAATGAAAATTCTGGATCTTGCAGCCGGAACAGGTTCGAGTTCAGAACCATTGCATGCAGCTGGAGCCGATGTTATTCCTGCAGATTTTTCAGATGGAATGCTCGAAGCAGGTCGGCGTGCACGTCCACATTTAAAGTTTACAAAAGCAGATGCACTTAACTTGCCATTTGAAAATGAAACATTTGATGTCGTAACAATTTCATTTGGTTTGCGCAACACATCAGATATGGACAAAGCCCTGAGTGAAGCGAAACGTGTAACTAAAAAAGGCGGCTCACTTGTTATTGCAGAATTTTCATCACCAACCTTTAAACCATTTCGTACTATTTATATAAATTATTTAATGAAGGCACTGCCAGCTATTGCATCCAAAACATCTTCCAATCCCGATGCCTATGTTTATCTAGCCGAATCCATTCGGGCATGGCCAGATCAGGCGGCGCTCGCGGCCCGAATTGCCCAAGCCGGCTGGTCTCAAGTGGGTTGGCGCAATCTGAGCGGTGGGGTTGTCGCAGTTCACAGAGCCATCAACTCCTGACGCGGTCAAAAGTACTTCTTCGGCACTCTAAGATTTGGACATCATGACTGCTGCATCTAACCCATACGTACCGATTCTCGTAATCGGAGCCATTGGCTTCGGTTTTGCGATTATCTCGGTTGCAGCAGGTGCACTCACTGGTCCAAAGCGTTACAACAGAGCGAAGTTAGATGCATACGAGTGCGGAATCGAACCATCACCTTCTGCTATTGAAGGTGGACGTTTCCCAGTTAAGTACTTCTTAACTGCAATGCTATTTATTATCTTTGATATTGAAATTGTTTTCCTTTATCCATGGGCAGTGACATTTGATCAACTTGGTCTCTTTGGACTAGTTGAAATGGCGATCTTTATCGGAACTGTCTTCGTAGCTTTTGCTTATGTATGGCGCCGCGGCGGATTGGATTGGGATTAATCATGGGTCTAGAAGAAAAATTACCGAGTGGATTCGTCCTCACAACTGTTGAAAAGCTTGCGGGTTATATGCGCAAGAACTCATTGTGGCCAGCAACATTTGGTCTTGCATGTTGTGCAATTGAAATGATGGCTGTTGGTTCTGCTGCAAAGTACGACATTTCACGCTTTGGTATGGAAGTTTTCCGCGCTTCTCCACGCCAAGCAGATCTCATGATTGTTGCTGGTCGCGTATCAAATAAAATGGCACCAGTACTTCGCCAAATTTATGATCAAATGGCAGCACCTAAATGGGTTCTTGCAATGGGTGCGTGTGCATCTTCAGGCGGAATGTTTAATAACTACGCAATTGTTCAAGGCGTAGATCACGTAGTTCCAGTAGATATTTATCTTCCAGGTTGTCCGCCACGTCCAGAAATGTTGATGGATGCAATTCTTAAATTGCACACAAGCATTTACGACGAGAAGCTCGGACCTAACCGCGAAGCAGTTATCAAGTCAGTAGAAGAAGCAGCGCTTAACGCACTTCCTACTCACCAAATGAAGGGATTGCTTGCCTAAATGAGCGATCACGGAATGTTTGGTGCACATGGCACAGGAGACACATCTGGTTACGGTGGATTAGTACGCACCCCTGCAGCAACGGGTTCAAGTGAGCGCCCATATGGCTCTTATTTTGATGATGTTGCTGATGATTTAGAGCGTGCATACCCTGGTTTTTCAGATGCTATCGAACGTGTTGTTGTCGATCGCGGCGAACTAACTCTTCACGTAAAGCGCGAAAAACTCGTTGAAGTTTCAAAGATTCTTCGCGATTCACTTAAGTTTGAAATGTGCATGGGTGTTTCAGGAATTCACTACCCAGAACAAACTGGTCGCGAATTACATGCTGTCTATCCACTGCTTTCAATTACAAATAATCGACGTATTCGTCTAGAAGTTTCTGTTCCAGATAGTGATGCACATATCCCTTCCGTTGTTGAAGTATGGGCAGGAAATAACTGGCACGAACGTGAAACTTTTGACATGTTCGGAATTATTTTTGATGGACATCCAGGACTTACAAGAATTTTGATGCCAGATGATTGGCAAGGTCACCCACAACGTAAAGATTATGCATTGGGTGGAATTTCAGTTGAGTACAAAGGTGCAACAGTTCCGTCACCTGATGAGCGCAGGTCATACCGATGACAACATTTACTGATCCATATTCATCATCACGCGAAACCACAGAAGGCACAGTCTTCTCAGTTACTGGTGGCGACTGGAACGAACTCGTTACAGAAATTGGTGCGACTAAAGAAGAGCGCATCGTTGTAAACATGGGTCCACAGCACCCATCAACTCACGGAGTGCTCCGTCTAGTTCTAGAACTTGAAGGCGAAACTGTTACTGAAGTTCGTTGCGGAATTGGTTATTTACACACAGGCATTGAAAAGAACATCGAATACCGCAGCTGGACCCAGGGCGTTACTTTCGTAACTCGCATGGATTATTTGTCTCCACTCTTTAACGAGACTGCATACTGTTTAGCAACTGAAAAACTTCTTGGAATCACAAATGATGTTCCAGAGCGTGCATCTGCAATTCGTGTATTGATGATGGAGCTCAATCGAATCTCTTCACACATGGTTGCACTCGGTACTGGTGCACTTGAACTAGGAGCAATTACTCCAATGTTCTTTGCATTCCGTGAACGTGAACGCGTATTAGATATCTTCGAAATGATCTCTGGTTTGCGCATGAATATGGCCTACATCCGCCCAGGTGGAGTTCAACAAGATCTACCAGCTGGTGCCACACAAAAGATTCGCGAAACTGTAAAAGAGATGCGTAAGGCATTTAAAGATAACTCAACTCTTTTGATCGGCAACTCAATCTGGATGAAGCGCACCGAAGGTATTGGTTACCTAGACCTTGCAGGCTGTACAACTCTTGGAATTACAGGACCAGTACTGCGTTCAACTGGTCTTCCTTGGGATCTGCGCAAGACACAACCATATTGCGGCTATGAAAATTACGATTTTGATGTTGTAACTACTGATACATGTGATGTGTACGGACGTTTCTTAATTCGCATGAATGAATTAGAACAATCACTTCGCATCATCGAACAAGCATGCGACAAGATCGACAAACTTGCTGGTGCGCCAGTCATGGTTGAAGATAAGAAAATTGCGTGGCCTGCACAATTAGCAATGGGTGGCGATGGACTGGGTAATTCACTTAATCACATCCGCGAAATTATGGGCACATCGATGGAATCACTTATTCATCACTTTAAATTAGTGACAGAAGGTTTCCGCGTTCCTGCTGGTCAGGTTTACGCAGCTGTTGAATCACCACGCGGCGAACTCGGTGCTCACATTGTTTCCGATGGTGGAACACGTCCTTATCGCATGCACTTCCGCGAACCATCCTTTAACAATTTGCAGTCAACAGCTGCAATGTGTGAAGGAAGCATGGTTGCCGACATCATCGGCGCTGTTGCTTCTATCGATCCTGTTATGGGAGGTGTTGATCGCTAATGTTTTCTGATCAAGATCTTGCCGTAATGGATTCAATCATCAAGCGTTATCCACGTAGCCGTTCTGCGATCATGCCTTTGCTTCACTATGTGCAATCAAAAGCTGGTTATGTAACGAATGAAGGCATCGAATTAATTGCAAAGCTTTTAACGCTTGAAACTGCAGAAGTATCAGCCGTTGCAACTTTCTATACGCAATACAAGCGCAAGCCAGTTGGCGAATATCACGTTGGAGTATGTACAAATACTCTGTGTGCAGTCATGGGCGGCGACGCAATTTTTGCTGGCCTCAAGAACCATCTTGGTATTGAAAACGACGGTGTAACTGCAGATGGCAAAGTTTCACTCGAGCACATCGAATGCAACGCAGCGTGTGACTATGCACCAGTTGTTATGGCTAACTGGGAGTTTTATGACAACCAAAGCGTTGAATCAGCAAAGGATTTAGTTGATTCAATGCGTCAAGGAAATCCAATCCCACCAACTCGTGGACCAAAATCGCTTCCAACGTGGAAAGAAAACTCTGCAGTTCTTGCAGGAATTAACGATGGTCGCGCAAATGAAGGTGTGCAAGCGGGCGAACCAACTCTTCTCGGTTTGAAATTAGCAAAGGAAGGTAAATAAGCAATGTCAAAGCTAACGCCTGTCCTTTCTGCACATTGGGATGAAAAAGATTCATTCACAATTGAGGCATACACACGTAACGGTGGATACAAAGCATCAGCAAAAGCTCTTGCAATGGATCCTGATGCAGTAATCCAATTAGTAAAAGACTCTGGATTACGCGGTCGCGGTGGTGCAGGCTTCCCAACTGGAATGAAGTGGGGATTTATTCCTCAAGGCGATAACAAAGAACACTACTTAGTTGTTAACGCTGACGAGTCAGAACCAGGAACATGCAAAGACACACCTTTGTTAATGGCTAATCCGCATGTGCTTATCGAAGGTTGCATCATTGCTTGCCATGCAATTCGTGCAAAGCATGCATTTGTTTATATTCGCGGCGAAGTTACACACGTTGTTCGTCGCCTTAACCAAGCTATTGAAGATGCATACAAAGCAGGTCATCTTGGTAAAGGAATTGATCTTGTTCTACACGTTGGTGCAGGTGCATATATTTGCGGTGAAGAAACAGCGCTGCTTGATTCACTAGAAGGTTTCCGCGGTCAACCACGTTTGCGCCCACCATTTCCAGCCATCGCTGGTTTGTATGCACGTCCAACTGTTGTAAATAACGTTGAATCAATTGCATCTGTTCCAGCAATTATTGCTAACGGTGCAGAGTGGTATCAAAAGTACGGAACTGAAAAGAGCAAGGGAATGACTCTTTACTCTCTTTCAGGACACGTTAACAACCCAGGACAATTTGAAGCTCCGCTCGGAATCACTCTTCGTGAAATTCTCGAACTAGCAGGTGGTGTTCGCACCGGTCACAAACTTAAGTTCTGGACACCAGGTGGATCATCAACTCCACTATTTACGGATGCACACCTTGATATCGCACTTGATTACGAAGGCGTTTCTGCAGCAGGTTCAATGCTTGGAACAAAAGCGCTACAAATTTTTGATGAGACAACGTGTGTAGTTCGCGCCGTACTTCGCTGGACAGAGTTTTATAAGCACGAATCATGTGGAAAGTGCACACCTTGTCGCGAAGGCACATGGTGGCTTGTTCAGATTCTTCGTGATCTTGAAAATGGTTCAGGTTCCGAAGAAGATCTTGCCAAGCTTCTAGATTTGTGTGACAACATCATGGGCCGTTCTTTCTGTGCACTCGGTGATGGAGCAACAAGTCCAATTACATCTTCAATCAAATATTTCCGCGACGAATACATCGCACACGTAACTGGCAAAGGATGTCCATTTGATCCTGTTGCTTCAACGATATTTTCGGGCGCAGGTGCGCGATGACAACAACTCAATCACAGACAACTGAAGTTGTAGACATGATTACTGTTGTAATCGATGGATTCGAAGTCAGTGTTCCAAAGGGAACACTTGTGATTCGTGCAGCAGAAAAACTTGGAATTCAAATCCCACGTTTCTGTGATCACCCACTACTAGATCCAGTTGGTGCATGTCGCCAATGTTTGGTTGATATCGAAATTAATGGTCGCGCATTTCCAAAGCCACAAGCTTCATGCACAATTCCTGTAGAACCAGGAATGATTGTTAAAACCCAACTCACTTCAGATGTCGCAGAAAAAGCGCAACGTGGAGTTATGGAGTTACTTCTTGTTAACCACCCACTTGATTGCCCAGTGTGCGACAAGGGTGGAGAGTGCCCGCTGCAAAACCAAGCAATGAGTAATGGCCAAGCAGAGTCACGTTTTGAAGGCAAGAAGCGCACATTTGAAAAGCCAATTAATCTGTCTTCACAAGTATTGCTAGATCGTGAACGTTGCGTTCTTTGTGCACGTTGCACACGTTTCTCAGAGCAGATTGCAAGTGATCCATTCATTACTCTTAACGAACGTGGTGCACTGCAACAAGTTGGTATTTATGAAGAACAACCATTTGAATCTTATTTCTCAGGAAACACAGTTCAGATTTGCCCAGTAGGTGCACTCACTGGTGCCTCATATCGATTCCGCGCACGTCCATTTGATTTAGTTTCAACTCCATCAGCGTGCGAGCACTGCGCATCTGGTTGCGATATGCGTACCGATGTTCGTCGGGGAAAAACACTTCGTCGCCTCGGTGGCGATGATCCAACAATTAATGAAGAGTGGAACTGCGATAAGGGTCGTTGGGCATTTAAATACATCACAGCAATTGATCGCCTTGCACAACCTATGGTTCGCAACTCAGATGGCGAATTAGTTGTTGCCTCTTGGCCAGAAGCAATTGCAGCAGCAGCTGCAGGATTATCTGGTGCAAAAGCTGCAGTTCTAGTCGGTGGCCGTGCAACATATGAAGATGCTTACGGTTACAGCAAGTTTGCTCGCGTAGCACTTGGCACAAATGACATTGATTTCCGCGCTCGTGTCACATCAGATGAAGAACGCGATTTCTTAGCAGCACACATAGTTGGAACAAGTACAACCTATAAAGATATTGATAAAGCTGATCACGTTCTTCTAGTTGGTTTTGAACCAGAAGAAGAGTCGCCAATTGTTTTCTTGAGACTAAATAAGCAAGTAAGAAAGCGCAAACTAAAGGTCACATCAATTGGAACAAAGCTTTCAATTGGAGTTGAAAAACTCGGAGCAACTTTTGTAAAGGTTGCACCAGGAGCTGAAAGCGCAGCGATTGCTTCACAATCACTCACAGCACAATCACTGATTTTGGTTGGAGAACGCGCATCTGAAAGTGCTGGTGCTCTCTCAGCTGTCGCAGCACTTGCAGCGCAATCTGGCGCAAAGATTGCATGGATTCCACGTCGTGCCGGAGAACGCGGTGCACTCGAAGCAGGCGCAATTGGAAATCTTCTTCCAGGCGGACGTCCTGTTACAGATGCTGCAGCTCGTGTTGATTTAGCAAGTGCTTGGTCAGTTGCTTCAGTACCAACGAATGTCGGTCGCTCAACTAAAGAGATTGTTTCTGCAATTAACTCAGGTGAACTCAGCGCTCTAGTTGTTGGTGGTGTCGATCCGCTGGATCTTGATAACTCAACTGAAACGCTTTCAGCACTTAAAAAAGCTTTTGTGGTTTCACTAGAAATCGCTCCAAGTGCCGTAACAGAACGCGCTGATGTTGTTTTGCCAGTTGCTGCTGTCACAGAAAAGAGTGGATCCTTCCTTAACTGGACAGGCAGCGCGCGTGCATTTGATGCAGCAGTTGCAGATTCATTAAATCGCAGCGATGTTCGAATTCTTTCAATGATTGCTGATGAACTAGGCAAGACAATTTCACTCGGAACAGTTTCAGCAGCCGCTCGCGAAATCGCATCGCTTGGTCCATGGGATGGTGCACGTGCTGCATTTACTGCAACACCAGCCGGCAGTGCAGCAACACTTGCTGCAGATGAAGCACTCATAACTTCTTGGCGCCGCTTGCTCGATCTCGGAACTCTTCAAAAGGGCGAAGACAATCTTGCGGGAACAGCGCGCCAAACCGTTGCAGTGATTTCGCCAAAGCGTGCATCTGCAATTGGTGTGACAACTGGCGATCAAGTTTCTATTTCAAATTCGCTCGGAAGTGTTGTACTTCCTGTTCTGGTTGAAGATATTCACGACGATGCAGTCTGGGCGCCACGTAATTCACGTGGATCAGAACTCCTTGCAAAGCTTGGTAGCGCACATGGCGTAGTCGTTAAGGTGGTGAAGGCATGAGTAACGCAGAGATAATTGCAACAGATCCAGGTTGGATTATTTTGGTCAAAGGCCTTCTTGTTTTTGCTACTTGTGTTGTTCTTACTCTTCTAGCAATCTGGGCTGAACGTCGAATCGTCGCTCGTATGCAAGAGCGTCCAGGTCCAAACAGAGTTGGTCCGCTTGGTTTACTTCAATCCTTATCTGATGGCGTGAAGTTAGCGCTTAAAGAAGATTTGATTCCAGCAGCGGCAGATAAAATCATCTTCGTTCTTGCTCCAATCATTAGCGCAACAACGTGCTTCATGGCATTTGCAGTTATTCCAGTAACAGGTCAGGTATCACTCTTCGGACACCAAACAGTTATGCAGATGACTGATATTCCTGTTGGCGTTCTCTACGTTCTAGCTGTCGCATCTGTTGGCGTTTACGGAATTGTTCTTGCTGGCTGGTCTTCAGGTTCTACGTATCCGCTGCTTGGTGGTTTGCGTTCAAGTGCGCAGGTTATTTCCTATGAAGTTGCAATGGGACTCTCACTCGTTTCTGTCTTTATCTATTCAGGATCAATGTCAACATCTGACATTGTGGCTGCGCAGAGTCAATGGTGGTACGCGGTTGTTCTCTTTCCATCATTTGTAATTTATGCAATTTCAATGGTCGGTGAAACAAACCGCGCACCATTTGACTTGGCAGAAGCAGAAGGCGAACTCGTCGGTGGTTTCCACACCGAGTACTCATCACTTAAATTCGCACTCTTCTTCTTGGCTGAATACGTGAACATTGTTGGCGTATCAGCACTTGCGACAACTCTGTTCCTTGGCGGATACCACGCACCTCCAGGACTTGGATTTACTGAAAGTTGGCTTGGCGGCTGGTTCACAGCAATCTGGTTCTTTGCAAAGGTCGCTGCCTTCTTCTTCTTATTCGTATGGTTGCGCGGAACACTTCCACGCATGCGTTACGACCAGTTCATGCAGTTCGGTTGGAAAGTCCTTATTCCTGTTTCACTCTTCTGGATCTTGACCGTGGCAACACTTCGTTTGCTTTCACAACAAGGTACTTCACGCACAGGTTTATTGATTGTTTCAGGAGTTGTTATTGCAATCATCATGTTTGTAAATATTGCATTTGATAACGCAAAACAGAAAAAGAAGAACACTCCACGTCCGACATTATCTAAACCAGATTTTGCGGTTCCAGAGTTACCAAACAAGGGGAGCGATCGTGTCTGATCAATTAGAGCCAAAGGCTTCTAAAGATGTTGATGTTAACAACGTTGAATTCACACCAGTTGTTAATAACGGTCCTTCTTCGCTTCCCGCACAACTTAAGGGTTTTTGGATCACATTCCGCACAATGTTTAAGAAGACACTTGCTGTTGAATATCCTGAAGTAAAAGCTCCAACACAAGAGCGTTTTCATGGGCGCCACCAACTCAATCGCCACCCAGATGGTTTAGAAAAATGTATTGGTTGCGAACTCTGTGCGTGGGCATGTCCTGCGGATGCAATTTATGTTGAAGGCGCAGATAACACCGAAGAAAATCGCATGTCACCTGGTGAGCGCTATGGCAAGGTTTATCAGATTAATTATTTGCGCTGCGTTTTCTGCGGATTGTGTATTGAAGCGTGCCCAACTCGTGCGCTCACAATGACAAATGAATACGAACTTGCAGATAACTCTCGCTCAAGTTTGATATTTGAAAAAGATGATTTGCTAGCACCGCTTCGTGCAGGAATGTTGATGCCACCGCATCCAATGTATCCAGAAGCGGATCACCACACTTATTACCGTGGTGAAGTTCCAGAAGCTCATCCATCACAAGAGGTGAATAAGTAATGCCAGAGTCCGTTCTTTTTTGGATCATGGGTCCATTGGCAGTCATTGCTGCCATTGGAATGCTTTTAGTTAAGAAAGCAGTTCACTCTGCACTCTTGCTCGCTTGGGTAATGATTACTCTCGCATTTTTCTATATTGCACAAGGCGCACTCTTCTTGGGAATCGTTCAAATTGTTGTGTACACCGGCGCCGTAATGATGCTCTTCTTGTTTATCTTGATGCTAGTTGGTGTTGATGCATCTGATTCATTGACCGAAACAATTCGCGGATTGCGACCAATTGCAATTACAGCAGCGATTGGCTTCGGTGGCCTAATGGTTTCACTAATCGGTCGCGCAACATTGGGTCGCGAATCTGTTGGCCTTGATCAAGCAAACGCTGCAGGAAACGTCGAAGGCTTGGCATACCAATTGTTTTCAACGTACGTTTTTCCATTTGAAGCAGTATCAGCTCTGTTGATTACTGCAGCAATGGGTGCGATGGTGCTTGCGCATCATCAGCGCGAAGTTCCACGCTCTACACAACGCGATCTTTCAGAACAACGTTTCCGTTCAGGTTCTCTAGCAACTGCAGCAGGACTTCCAGGTCCTGGAGTTTTTGCTCGTCACAACGCAGTAGATGTTCCAGCACTTTTACCTGATGGAACTCCTGCGCCAGCATCAATATCTGAAACTCTTCGCGCGCGCGGTGACATGAGGGATTCTTCTCAGTTCCAGCTTGATCAAGTGAATACAGAAGTTAAGGATGAGAAGTAATGAATCCAACTAACTATCTGTATATCTCCGCGCTCCTTTTCACAATTGGAGCAATTGGTGTTGTGGTTCGCCGTAATGCAATCGTGGTTTTCATGTGCATTGAATTGATGCTAAATGCCGCAAATCTTTCATTCGTAACTTTTGCACGAATGAATGGCAACTTAGATGGCCAAGTTGTTGCATTCTTTACGATGGTTGTTGCAGCCTGCGAAGTTGTGGTTGGTCTTGCAATTATTGTGACTATCTATCGTTCTCGCCGATCAGCATCTGTCGATGATGCTAGTTTGTTGAGGCGATAAAAATGTTGGTAAATAACGGACTTGTTTATCTCATCGCACTGCCACTCTTCGGCTCTGCGCTTTTGTTATTGGCGGGACGTCGCGCCGATAAATGGGGCCACTTATTTGCAACAGCAATGTCAGCAATGTCATTTGTCTTGGGTGCGGTTCAGTTCTACGAGATGCTCGGACGCGATGCTGAAAATCGCGCGGTCACTCAAAAGTTATTTACTTGGATTTCAGTTGGCTCATTCAATGTAGACGCTGGTCTATTGCTTGATCAGCTATCAATTTGTTTTGTACTGCTCATCACTGGCGTTGGAACACTGATTCATATTTATTCAATTGCTTACATGGATCACGATAAGGATCGCCGCAGATTCTTCGCCTATCTCAACCTCTTCATCGCAGCGATGTTGTTATTGGTGATGGGCGATTCATATCTCAATCTGTATGTTGGTTGGGAAGGCGTTGGTTTAGCTTCTTACTTACTTATTGGTTTCTGGAATCAAAAGCCTGCATACGCAACTGCCTCAAAGAAAGCCTTTATTGCTAACCGCGTTGGTGACATGGGACTTTCATTTGCAATCATGATTGCCTTTGCAACAATGGGAACCGTTTCATTTAAGGGCGTTAAGGAAGCAGCAGAAGGCTCGTCACAGGGAGCGCTAACAGCAATTGGTCTTATGTTGTTGCTCGCAGCAACTGGAAAATCTGCGCAATTCCCTCTGCAAGCATGGCTAGGCGATGCGATGGCAGGCCCAACCCCTGTTTCGGCTTTGATCCACGCGGCGACCATGGTTACAGCAGGCGTTTATTTAATTACTCGTTCTAACTTTATTTTCGATGCAGCGCCAACTGCGCAATTACTTGTTGTAATCGTGGGCGCAATAACACTTCTATTTGGTGCAATTATCGGTACTGCTAAAGATGACATTAAGAAAGCACTCGCTGCTTCAACAATGTCGCAGATCGGTTACATGGTTTTAGCAACAGGTCTTGGACCAGTTGGTTATGCATTCGCAATCATGCACCTACTTACTCATGGATTCTTTAAGGCTGGAATGTTCCTTGGAGCAGGTTCAGTAATGCACGGAACTGGTGATGAAGTAAATATGCGCAAATTTGGTGGCATCCGACATTTCATGCCAATTACGTTTGCAACATTTGGACTTGGTTACTTGGCTATTTTGGGAGTTCCTCCATTTGCCGGCTTCTATTCAAAAGATAAAATCATTGAAACCGCTTTTTACTCCGGTGGAATTAAGGGAATTCTTATTGGATCCATCGCATTATTTGGCGCAGCCCTTACTGCCTTCTATATGACTCGCGTAATGATCCTTACATTTGCGGGAACACCGCGTTATGACATTAATAATCCCCCACACGAATCATCATTTTTAATGTTGCTTCCAATGGGAATTCTTGCCATTGGTTCTGTTGCATCTGGATTCTTACTTGCACGTGGTGAAGCACTAGTTCACTGGCTAGAGCCACTCTTTCATGCACATGAAGGTCACGGTCCGGAGATATTGCCTCCTGTTGTTATTTCATTAATGGCTCTGGGTGTCGTCATTATCGGTGCATCGTTTGCGTGGTTTAAGTATGGTCGTGGACCAATTGCAGATACAGCGCCAACCAATGTTTCAATCTTCACTCGCATCGCGCGTCGCGACTTGTTACAAGATGACTTTAACGAAAGCGTATTCATGCGCCCAGGACAAGCGCTCACTCGTTTATTGGTTAAGACCGATGATGTAGTAGTAGATGGTGCTGTTCGCGGTGTTGCATCGGCAACTCTTGGATCAGGTGCTGCACTTCGTACCTCACAGACAGGTTTTGTCCGTAGCTATGCAGCACTCATTGTTATTGGAGCAATTGCGCTCATCGCAGCGATTTGGGCGGTGACTCTATGAACTATTTGACGTTGATTATGGCTATTCCACTCTTGGGTGCCGCACTCATTGCAACGCTGCCACAGAGTAAATCTTTGCTCGCAAAGCAATTTGCTCTCGGCACAACTCTTGTTGCTGCAATCGCAACAATTTTCATGACAACCAAATTTGAGCGTTCTAATACAGCTCTGCAATTTGTTGAAAGTTATGACTGGATTAAGGCATTTGGAATTAAGTACGCAGTCGGTGTCGATGGAATTGCACTTGTACTAATCCTCATGACCGCACTTCTAACTCCAATTGTAGTTTTGGCTGGCTGGAATGAATCTGAAGGCGGACGTTGGAGCACCAAGACTTTCTACATCCTGATCTTGGTATTACAAACAATGTCATTTGGAGTATTTGCTGCCACCGATGTATTCCTCTTCTATGTCTTCTTTGAAGCAATGTTGGTACCGGTTTACTTCCTTATTGGTGGTTACGGAAGCGGTGAACGAACAGCTGCTGCTGTGAAGTTCTTGCTCTATTCACTATTCGGTGGATTATTGATGCTCGCATCCATTATTGCTTTGTACGTTCTTTCCGGCGAACAAGGTGGACACACATTTGATATTGGCGCTCTCTCACAACTTGAAATGAGTTCGACAACTCAGAACTTGTTATTCCTTGGATTCTTTATTGCCTTTGCAATTAAAGCTCCACTCTTCCCATTTCATACGTGGCTTCCAGATGCTGCAAAGTCAGCGACTCCGGGCACATCAGTACTTCTCTTAGGTGTTCTAGATAAGGTCGGAACATTTGGAATGATCCGCTATTGCTTAGCGCTATTTCCAGATGCAACCAAAACATTTACCCCGGTAATCATCACACTTGCAGTGATTTCAATTCTCTACGGCGCATTCCTTGCAATTGGCGCGAAAGACATTAAGCGTCTGATTGCATACACATCTATTTCTCACTTTGGTTTCATCACGCTCGGTATTTTTGCGATGACAACACAAGCTCAAAGCGGTGCAACTCTGTATATGTTCAACCACGGCTTCTCAACAGCGGCACTCTTCTTAGTTGCAGGTTGGATGATTTCTCGCCGCGGTTCTTCAACAATTGCAGACTTTGGCGGCCTGCAACGAGTAACACCAGTTATGGCGTGGTCATTCTTTATCGCTGGAATGTCGAGCTTGGCACTTCCTGGTTTATCAAGTTTCGTGAGCGAATTTTTAGTATTAGTTGGAACATTTACGAGATATCCAGTTGCTGCAGTGCTTGCGACATTTGGAATTGTTCTCGCAGCGTTGTACATCTTGATTCCAGTTCAACGTGCACTGCACGGTCCAACTGAGCCTGGCAATGAAAATCTGAACGATCTAAACCTTCGTGAAAAGATTGCAATTGCACCAATAATCGCTGTCATTGTTCTTCTTGGTTTCTATCCAGCCCCAGCGCTTAACATTATTAATCCAGCGGCGGCCCAAGTAGTTTCTCAAATGGGATTCACTGATCCGGCACCTACACATGGAGGCAAGTAAGTGACTGAATTTATTTCACCAACGCTTTCCTACTCGCTCCTGTCTCCAATTCTCGTAGTCTTTGCTGGAGCAATCATTGGTGTATTAATCGAAGCTTTTGCATCTAAATCAATTCGCCCAATCGCTCAAGTGAGCGTCAGCATCGGAACTCTTGTTTTAGCGCTTGTTCAAGTTTGGAGAATTCGAAACTCGAGTTCAACGACAGCTGCAATGGGCTCAGTCATTATTGATGGACCCGGTTTATTGCTACAGGGCACCATCCTTGTTATTTCTATCATCGCAATATTTCTGATTGCAGATACTGAAAACTTTGCTGCAGCAGCTGCTGCAATTCCTGGCTCTCCAGAAGAGCGCGAATCAATTGCTCGTGGCCAACAAGTCACTGAAGTCTTTCCACTTACCCTGTTCGCTGTTGCAGGAATGTTGATATTCCCTGTTTCATCAGATTTGATCACACTCTTTGTTGCGCTAGAAGTTCTTTCGCTTCCGCTTTATTTGATGGCAGGACTTTCACGCAGACGTCGCTTGCTCTCTCAAGAGTCCGCACTCAAGTACTTCTTGTTGGGTGCATTCTCATCTGCATTCTTCTTATTTGGCGCTGCATACCTTTACGGATATTCAGGTTCGATTTCATTTGCTGGCATTCGCGAAGCAGTCGTTGGTGGCACAGGAAACGATGTCTTCCTATTAATCGGTATGGCATTTCTTTCAATCGGGCTCTTGTTTAAAGTGGGCGCAGTCCCATTCCATGCTTGGTCACCTGATGTGTATCAAGGCGCACCAACTCCAGTTACAGCTTTCATGGCCGCAGCTACAAAGGTTGCAGCCTTTGGTGCAATGCTCCGTATTTATTACACAGTATTTGCAAATGCCGAATGGTCATGGCGCCCATTGCTTACAGCAATCGCAATTATTTCCATGGTATTTGGTTCACTCGTTGCAATCGCACAGCGCGATGTAAAGCGCATGCTTGCTTACTCTTCAATTGCTCATGCGGGCTTCTTGCTCACCGGTGTTATTGCACTAAATAAAGCTGGCCTTGATGCAAGCATTTATTATTTATTTGCGTACGGCATCGCAACAGTTGGTGCTTTTGCAGTGGTAACACTGGTTCGAGATAGTGCGGGCGAAGTTACAGATCTCAATCGCTGGGCTGGTCTTGGAAAGCGATCACCGTGGGTAGCGACTTCCTTTGCGACTTTCCTTCTCGCTTTTGCAGGAATTCCACTTACAAGCGGATTCATCGGAAAATTCTCAATCTTCTCAGCAGCATATGAAAGCGGTGCAACTGCAGTTGTTATCGCTGGTGTGCTTTCAAGTGCAATCGCAGCGTTTTTCTATATCCGCGTAATTGTCTTGATGTTCTTCTCAGATCCACTAGAAGATGCAACGAGCGTATTGATTCCTTCAATTCTCACACGCATTACGGTTCTATTCTCAGCCGTTGTCACAATTTTCTTAGGTGTATTCCCGTCACCACTTCTTGATTTCATCAGCAACATCGCGATCTTTATTCGATAATGGCATCACTCGGAATTCCTGAGATTTCGCCAGAGTTTGAGGCGCAACTCTCTAATGGTTTAGCACTCGTTGAAACACGATTGCGCGAACAGATTGTTGGAAAATATCCGCTTGTTATTGAAACTTCACGTCACCTTGTTGATGCAGGTGGAAAGCGCTTACGCCCACTATTGACTCTGATTGCATCACACTATGGAGACCCAAGTCGCGCACAAGTTATTGATGCTGCCGTTGTCTGCGAATTAACCCACCTAGGTACTTTGTATCACGATGATGTTATGGATGAGGCACCACTTCGCCGTGGAGTCATGAGTGCAAATACACGCTGGACAAACTCCGTTGCAATTTTGACTGGTGATTATCTCTTCGCAAAGGTTTCAGATTTGCTTGCAGATATGGGCGCAGAAGCTGTTCGTCTACAGGCACGCACATTTGAAAGACTTGTTATTGGTCAGATTATGGAGACTCAAGGACCAAGTGCGGGCGTCGATGCCATTGATCACTACCTAAATGTTGTCGCCGACAAAACTGGATCACTGATTGCAACCAGTGCACGATTTGGCGCACTTCTATCTGGCGCGCCACGCGAAACTATGGAAACGCTGACGCTCTTTGGAGAAAAAATGGGTGTTGCATTCCAATTAGCTGACGATGTAATTGATATTGCAAGTGAATCATTTGAATCAGGTAAAACACCTGGCACTGATTTACGTGAAGGCGTTCCAACACTTGTCACTCTAAATGTTATGAAATCTCAGCATCCAGCTGATGCAGAACTTCGCCACTTACTCAGTGCACCAATCGAAGATGAAGCAACAGTTGCTCAAGTGCTACGTGAATTACGTCAACACAAAGCTCTTGATGAATCACGCTCTCAATTAGTTTCAATTGCTAAAGAAGCACGAGCAGCTCTTGGTCCGCTGCCGGTGGGTGAAGCAACAGGTGCGTTGTTATCCCTGTGCGACGCTGTTATTGACCGCACGGCCTGATTTAAGTAAATCAATTGCAAGCGTTATTAACGCAGCCCAAATAATCATAAATCCAATCCAACGAGCCGTTGGCATATCTTCGTGGCGCACCCAGACTCCAATAGAGAACTGAATTGTTGGTGTGATGTATTGAAGTAAACCAATGATCGTAAATGGCAGCCGAGTTGTTGAGCCGTTAAATAACAAGAGCGGAATTGCCGTAACAACACCAGCACCGATTAGCAATAGAGATAAACCAAGAGATGATCCCAACTGTCCGGTTCCGTTGAGCCCGACATAGATCAAATAACCACCGTAAAACGGGAGTGAAAGTAATGTTTCGATAGCTAAACCTTCAAGTGCACCAATGTTTAGTTGCTTCTTTACAAGTCCATAAGAGCCCCAAGAAAAAGCTAGCGCCAATGCAATCCATGGAAGACGACCATAATCAATTGTTAATACGACGACGCCGAGTGCTCCAAAACCAACTGCAACCCATTGAAGTGTGCGCATTTTTTCGCGCAACACAATGACACCAAAGGCAATAATGATGAGCGGATTGATGTAGTACCCAAGTGCAGTTTCAACGACGTGCTTATTGTTTACTCCCCAGATATAAACCAGCCAATTTACTGAAATCAACCCTGCAGCAAATAACAAACGGAAAAAGACTCGTGGAATCTTTAGTAGTGCGTATGTGCTTTTAAGTTGTTTAGCAATTCCAAGTGCCACTAAGCAGAAAAATAGAGACCAGACAGCACGGTGAGAAACAATTTCCATTGGAGTTGCTTGCTGCAAAAGTGGCCAGTACAAGGGGAATGCACCCCACAATGTGTAAGCGGAGACACCGAAGATTAATCCGGTTTTATATCTAGTCAATTAACGGAAATTCGTAAATTGAACTGCAAAGTCCCATGCGCCATCTTTTACAAGTGCCATGGCTGTCTGTAAATCATCGCGGCTCTTACTTGTTACACGAAGTTCATCACCTTGAATCTGAGTCTTTAAAGACTTTGGACCTTCATCGCGTAAAAACTTTGCAACCTTCTTGGCATTTTCAGTCGAGATACCCTCTTTAAGTGGTGCGGCAATCTTGTAAATCTTTCCACTGAGTTGTGGAGTGCCAGCATCTAAATGCTTTAGAGACACACCGCGCTTAACCATCTTGTCTTTGACTACATCCAGAGCTGCCTTCGCACGCTCTTCGGTGTCAGCTTCGATGTTGATTACTTCACCCTTGAGTTCGATAGAAGAACCTGTGTTCTTGAAATCAAAGCGAGTATCAATTTCTCGGATTGCTTGGTTAATCGCATTATCGAGTTCCATGCGATCAATCTTGGAAGTGATGTCAAAACTGCTATCAGCCATTTACTCATCTTATCTTCTCACCCGATAAGTTATGAAATTTCTGCTTTGGTGGACTAGATTTTTACCATGATTCGAGCGCGCTTATCCGTATTGCTTTTGCTGATAAGCATTCTGCCGATGTCGCAAGCACAGGCCACAGATGTTGCCTATCAAGGGGAGCGGCCATTTACTTTAGTTGTGCCTGCAAAATATAAATCAGGCACACCAGCGCCACTGATTATTGCGATGCATGGATACACCGCACAAAGTCCATACGCAGAGAGTTATTTTGCTCTTGGAAAAGTTGCAGATGAAAAAGGAATCTTGGCTGTGTATCCAAGCGGCACCAAGGATTCAAATGATCGCCTCTTTTGGAATGCAACTCCAGCATGCTGCAATTTTGATTCCAGTACGGTCGATGACGAAGCGTATTTGTTAAACATTATTGATTTAGTTTCAAAGGATTATTCCGTTGACCCTGATCGCGTCTACTTAATGGGCCACTCAAACGGCGGCTTTATGGCTCATCGCATGGCGTGCAATCAATCAGAACGCATCGCAGCCATTGTCAGCTTGGCTGGTGCTACATATTCAAACCCTCAAAGTTGTAAACCAACGTCGCCAGTAAGTGTGCTTCAAGTTCATGGAACATTTGACGCGGTTATTTCATACACGGGCGGATACTTGTTTAGCAGCGCATATCCATCTGCCCGAAAAACCATTGACTTGTGGGGAAAGTTAAATCAGTGTGGCAAGAAGCCATACCGAGTGCTTCCGCGATTGGATTTAGATAGCAAACTTGCTGGAGCTGAAACTACAGTCATGAGATATAAAGGTTGCAAGACTGGTGCAAATTCAGAACTCTGGACAATCAATAAAGGTAAACATGCTCCTGAGTTATCTGCTAACTTTGCAAAGTCAACCATTGATTACTTATTAGCTCACCCAAAGAAGAGAGTATGAAAAAACTACTAGTTTTATTCTCAGCCATTTTATTGAGTTCCGTTTTCCCATCTGCACACGCTCACTCTGAATTAGTTTCATCGAATCCAAGTGCATCTTCATATATCCAAGAGTTGCCAGAGCAGATTGAGTTGGAATTTAACGAAGAACTTTTAAATTTAGGAAGTGGTAATTCAGTCTCGATCATGAGTCCAAGTGGCGAAGATTTGGGTATGGGCGAAACAACCACAGATGGCGCCCGAATTACGCGTCTACTGAATACGACTTCTGAGTTAGGTGCTTTTCAAGTTAAGTATCGTGTTGTTTCTTCCGATGGACATATTCTCAATGGAAGTTTCATTTTTAACGTAACAGAGGCAGCTGTTGTAACAAGTGAAAATGAAAAAACAGTAGATTCTGAATCGGGATCAAATCTTCTTACTAATTCTGTGAAAGCAATCCTTGGGGCAGCAGTAGTGCTGTTCATTGGGTTGGCTATTCGCTCCCGCAAGCGACGAATTACCTCTGCCGATTAATTTGAGGTAATCTTCACCAGCCGTAAAACGTTCGACCTTGGCGGGTTGCCCGAGCGGCCAATGGGAGGGGACTGTAAATCCCCCGGCTCTGCCTTCGAAGGTTCAAATCCTTCA
>JAIYBJ010000019.1 GCA_027488575.1 Streptomycetaceae bacterium
AACAGGAACTGCAAACATTAAGTCACATCACAATGTCGGTGGATTACCAGATGATCTTAAGTTCAGTTTGGTTGAACCACTGCGCGAACTCTTTAAGGATGAAGTACGAAACGTTGGAGCAGAATTAGGTTTGCCTGAGCAAATTATTTGGCGACAACCATTTCCAGGTCCAGGTCTTGGCATACGAATAATCGGAGAAGTCACTCGTGATTGTTTGGATATATTGCGCTCTGCCGATTTGATCGCTCGTGAAGAGTTAAAGGCAGCCGGACTCGATAGAGATATTTGGCAGTGCCCAGTAATTTTGCTCGCTGATGTTCGAAGCGTTGGAGTACAAGGCGATGGACGCACCTATGGCCACCCAATTGTTTTGCGTCCCGTATCTAGTGAAGATGCAATGACGGCAGATTGGTCACGCATTCCCTATGAAGTTCTTGAGAAGATTTCGACACGTATCACTAATGAGGTGCGCGAAGTAAATCGAGTCGTGTTAGATGTGACCAGTAAGCCGCCAGCAACGATCGAGTGGGAGTAAAAGTGAAGAAAAAACTAGCAGCAGGTATCGCAATTCTCTTTGCGGTGACTTCAATTACTTTTGTCCCTGCTGCACAAGCGGCCACAATTAAATGCGCTCCCACAAAAGCTAAGGGCATCACTCCTAAGAAGATTGCAACTCCCAAGAAAGTTTTAACTACTTTTCCAAAGAAATTTACACTGGTTACGAATTGCGGAAACATCGAAATTTCCTCAGTAGGCGCTAAAGCTCCCTTCACAATGACATCTATCGCAGCTTTGGCAAAGGGTGGGTTTTACAACAACACTCTCTGCCACCGACTAACGACTCAGGGTTTGTTTGTCTTGCAGTGCGGGGATCCAACTGCCACTGGTAGCGGTGGTCCCGAGTTCACGTACCCAGATGAAAATTTGCCTGCCAATAAGAGCAATAACTACCCAGCGGGCACAGTTGCGATGGCTAATTCAGGACCAAATACAAATGGAAGCCAATTTTTCTTGGTGTATGCAAACACAACGCTTGCACCTAGTTACACAATTTGGGGGACTATTACATCTGGTTTAGATATCGTGAAAGCAATTGCTAAAGCAGGAGCAGTCGGTGGCGCACCAGATGGAAAACCTGCAAAAACTATTGCGATTTCAAAAGTTTTAGTTAATTAATTTGTATTAACAATTTTAAAGGCTTCAGCAAGTCTGCCTTCGGGATATCCAGCTGCTGCTGCGTTGCGTGCGCCCCATTCACGCACCATCTTTTCGAGCTCTGCATTATGAGAAGTTTGGGAAGCATGAGCGTGCAGTGCCTTAATCTTCAATTCAAATGTGTCAGTAACATCAACAAAATGATCTGGGTTTGAAAAACCCATCATCCAGACTTCGCGTACTTTCCACGGTTCTAGCTTCTCATTTTCCAATAAATCAGTGAATGCAAAAGGATTTCTGGCATCTGGATAAACCGCTTGAACAGCAGCTTCACCTGCAGCTAAGTGATCTGGATGGCTAGCTCCAATTCTTTCCCAATTTCTTTCAGGACTTTGGCACACCATTCGATCTGGTTTTACACGGCGAATTTGGCGAACAATATCTTTACGTAAAGCAATTGTTGGCTCTAGGTGACCATCAACGTAATTCAAAAATGTAATGTCAGTTACGCCGATAACTGCGCCAGCTTCACGCTGTTCGCGCTGACGTACTTGTGGCATATCTTCTTTAGCAATACCTGACTCTTCGCCACCTTGATCACCATTGGTGCAAAAAACGTATGACACGTGTATTCCCTTTTTTACCCACTGTGCAATCGTTCCAGATGCTCCAAAGTCAGAATCATCAGGGTGGGCGTTAATAACAAGTACGCGCTTGATTTCGTTATCTGCAATCGGCTCCATGTCGGCAAGCCTAATAGACTCACTGCCATGAAAAGTACCGACGCCTTATTAGAAGGCCTCAATCCGCAACAGCAAGCCGCTGTTATTCATAGCGGTGGTCCACTTCTTGTGGTTGCTGGTGCTGGCTCTGGAAAAACCCGAGTACTCACTCGCAGAATCGCGTACTTGATGGCCCGCCGTGGTGTTGCCCCATATGAAATTTTGGCAATTACATTTACAAATAAAGCTGCTGGCGAAATGAAAGACCGCGTTGCAGCGCTAGTAGGCCCAGTTGCTAAATCAATGTGGGTTTCTACATTTCACTCTGCTTGCGTGCGTTTACTAAGACAAGAAGCTGTTCGCCTCGGTTATGGAAATTCATTTAGCATTTATGACTCTGCCGATAGCTTGCGACTCATCACCATTGTTGCAAAAGAGCTGAACTTAGATCCAAAGCGCTATCCAGCTCGTCAATTCCAATCAATTATTTCTAATGCCAAGAATGAGTTGATGGGTCCCAATGATTATGTAAATGCAACCAAGAATCAGTTCGAAGAAGTTGTTGCCGATGTATATGCGGTTTATCAGCGTAGGTTGCAGCAAGCCAATGCGATGGATTTTGATGACCTCATTTTGAAAACAGTCGAAGTTCTTCAGAAGTATCCTGAAGCAAAGGCTCGCCTACGTTCACGCTTTAAGCACGTCCTTGTAGATGAGTATCAAGATACAAATCACGCCCAATACATCTTGGTTAAAGAACTCGTAGGCAACGCCCAAGAGGGTTTAGCTCCAGCCGAACTGTGTGTGGTGGGGGACGCTGATCAATCAATTTATGGATTCCGCGGTGCAACCATTAGAAATATTCTTCAATTTGAATTGGATTATCCAAACGCAACAACAGTCTTGCTCGAACAAAACTATCGTTCGACACAAAATATTCTCTCCGCCGCCAACGCCGTAATCACCAAAAACGAGAGTCGCAAAGAAAAGAACTTGTGGTCTGAAGAAGGTGCAGGTGCGCCCCTCATTGGTTATGTCGCAGAGTCTGAGCACGATGAAGCAGAGTTTGTAAAAGATGAAATTCGTGAATTGCAACGTAGCGGTCAATCTGAACCAGGGGACACAGCAATTTTTTATCGCACAAATGCACAGTCTCGTGTCTTTGAAGAAGTATTTATGCGCTCGGCCTTGCCATATAAAGTTGTTGGCGGCCTTCGGTTTTATGAGCGCAAAGAAATTAAAGATTTATTGGCGTATCTGCGAGTGCTCGCAAACTTAGAAGATGAAATCTCATTGCGACGAATCATTAATGTTCCAAAACGTGGAATAGGTGATCGAGCAATTGAATGTGTTGATCAGCATGCACAAACCACCAACATCTCTTTCTGGAGTGCCCTGTCGCAATGTGATCAAGCACCTGGAATGCCTGCTCGAGCGGCCCAGTCAGTCAACGAGTTCGTATCCATGATGGTTGCACTACGCACACTCGTTGAAGCAAAGACTCGACCATCAGTGATTATCGAAGCGATTCTTGAACAGTCGGGATTGCTTGCAGAGTTGTCCGCAAGCACAGATCCACAAGATGAAGTGCGCGTAGAAAACCTCAAAGAATTAGTAGCTGTATCAATGGAGTATGAAGAACGACCATTTGAAGAATTAGGTGAAGACGAAGAAATATCACTGGCTGGTTTCCTTGAGAAAGTTTCACTTGTTGCAGATGCAGATGAAATTCCAGAAGGCGAAGATCATGGCGGAGTTGTAACACTCATGACTCTGCACACCGCAAAAGGTTTGGAGTTTCCAACTGTATTTCTTACAGGAATGGAAGATGGAATATTTCCACATTCACGAACGCTCGGTGAGAAAGATGAAATTGAAGAGGAACGTCGTCTTGCATACGTTGGCCTAACACGCGCAGAAAAACGACTCTACATTTCGCGTGCGGAGTATCGATCTTCATGGGGATCGCCAACATATAACCCAGCATCACGTTTCCTTGATGAAATTCCTGAGGGTGTTATCGAGTGGAGAAATCACGGTTGTGCATCTGCATCACTGTCACCATCACTTGTTCGTAAATCTCGCGTCGCAACAGCGCCACCACCTCGGCCAACTGGAAAGAAGAGCACAGCAATGCAATTAACAGTGGGCGAGCGTGTGTCACATGACACATTTGGGCTCGGAACTGTTGTGGCTATTGCAGGTGAAGGAGATAAGTCCGAAGCCACCATAAACTTCGGTCAGTACGGAGAGAAGCGATTACTGCTGCGTTATGCACCAGTTGAGAAGCTCTAGTATTAGCAAATACTTTTTAACGATATGACTGGAGTTTTCTGTGGATCTCTTTGAATACCAAGCGCGAGATCTCTTCGAAAAGCACGGAGTACCTGTACTTGCCGCTGCAATTGCAACAACTCCCGAGCAAGCACACGATGCTGCAGCAAAAATTGGTGGCAAAGTTGTCGTGAAAGCCCAAGTAAAAGTTGGAGGCCGTGGAAAAGCTGGCGGAGTTAAAGTCGCTGAAAATGCAACCGAGGCTAAAGAAAAAGCAAGTGCAATTCTTGGAATGGACATTAAAGGTCACACAGTTCGCACAGTGATGATCGCCCAAGCTGCTCCAATTGATTCTGAATACTATTTAGCAATTTTGTTAGATCGATCAAATAGAACGTTTCTCGTGATGGCATCTGTTTCAGGTGGAATGGATATTGAAGAAGTTGCACATTCCGCTCCGGAAAAACTGGCAAAAATTCCTGTCGATGCCAATCTAGGAATCAGTGCACAGAAAGCAAAGGAGATTGTCGCAGCCGCAGCTTTTCCAGCAGATGTAGCGCCACAAGTTGAAGAAGTGCTCCTAACGCTGTGGAAAGTCTTCCAATCTGAAGATGCAACACTCGTAGAAGTAAATCCACTAGTTAAAACAGTAGATGGAAAAATAATTGCACTCGATGGCAAAGTAACGCTCGATGAGAATGCAGGCTTTAGACATCCAGATCACGAAGCACTCATTGATCATGCAGCAACAAATGTCCTAGAAGCTGCTGCAAAAGAGAAAGATCTGAACTACGTAAAGCTTGATGGACAAGTTGGAATTATTGGCAACGGCGCTGGTCTAGTCATGAGCACACTCGATGTCGTTGCATACGCTGGAGAAAAGTTCGGGGGAGTCCGCCCGGCAAACTTCCTAGATATCGGTGGTGGAGCATCAGCGCAAGTGATGGCAGATGGACTCTCAATCATTTTGGGTGATTCAGATGTAAAGAGTGTTTTTGTAAATGTATTTGGCGGAATCACTGCGTGTGATGCTGTTGCAAACGGAATTGTTCAAGCACTCGAATTATTGGGGCCAAAAGCTACGAAACCAATTGTTGTGCGACTAGATGGCAATAACGTTATTGAAGGACGTGCAATTCTTAAAGCAGCTGCACATCCATTAATCGAGCAAGTAGACACTATGGATGGAGCAGCAAATCGCGCTGCAGAATTGGCGGCAAAGTAATGTCTATTTTTCTCGATGAAAAGAGCACAGTCATAGTTCAAGGAATGACGGGCGCTGAAGGAACTAAGCACACAAAGCGCATGTTGGCTTCTGGCACAAAAGTTGTTGGTGGAGTTACACCCGGCAAAGGTGGTCAGAGCGTTGATATTGATGGGCATAATCTTCCAGTTTTTAACACTGTTGCAGAAGCAATGAGTGCAACGGGTGCCAATACATCTGTTGTATTCGTTCCACCAAAGTTTGCCAAGGCCGCAGTTATTGATGCAATCGATGCCGCCATGCCTCTAGTTGTTGTCATTACTGAGGGAATTCCTGTTCATGATTCTGCAAGCTTTTATGCGCATGCAGTAACTAAAGGCACAACAAGAATCATTGGTCCAAACTGCCCAGGATTAATTAGTCCTGGAAAATCTAATGTTGGAATTATTCCTGCAGACATCACCATTAGCGGTCCTATTGGTTTGGTTTCAAAATCCGGAACACTTACCTATCAAATGATGTATGAATTACGCGATATTGGTTTTAGCACAGCAGTTGGAATCGGTGGAGATCCGGTAATCGGAACAACTCACATTGATTGCTTGCGAGCATTTCAAGATGATCCAGAGACCAAAGCAATCGTGATGATTGGTGAAATTGGTGGCGACGCCGAAGAACGCGCTGCTGCATTCATCAGTGAATATGTAACCAAGCCTGTTGTTGGATATGTTGCAGGATTTACAGCTCCTGAAGGAAAAACGATGGGTCACGCTGGTGCAATTGTTTCGGGATCATCCGGAACAGCACAAGCAAAGAAAGATGCACTCGAAGCTGCAGGTGTAAAAGTTGGAAAAACACCAAGTGAGAGCGCGCAATTAATGCGCGCGATATTGGGGCGCTAGTTTCAATGTTTCAACGCGTCCTATGGGTCTCGTTGTCACAAGTTTTGCGTAGCGTCGCACTGGTCCTTCTTCCAATTGCATTTTTATCACTGATCGCATGGGCAACAGCGGGAAGCATTACCGGAAATACATCTGATCCAATTCGCGCAGCAATGTGGGTGTGGCTGGGCGTACATAACATTCCTTTTGCACTCAGTATTCCACCAGCAGGAGTTGCGGGATTTCTTTCGTATCTACCCTTAGGTGCATTGATGTTTCCATTTATCGCAATTAGAAATTCATTTTCTCGAATAGTAGATCGCTTAGATCGAGATACAAATTTAATCAATATTGCTCGAGTCCAATTCACTATTTTTTACTGCCTTATTGCAGAGATTTTAATCTTTGCATCGAAAACAGAGGCAATTCGCCCTATGTGGTATTTCGCACTTGCAATCTTGATTCCCGGTGTTTATTTAACGACTTTAACTGTCGGAAAGAAAGTGACCCTGACGCAGCCAGTTAATTTGGGAACCCGTATTGTCGCAATGCTTCTAGCCATCAGCGCAGTATTCCTATCTATCTCGCTATTTATGAACCTTTCCACTGTAAAAGATCTGATTACAGTTTTGCGGCCAGGAATTATTGGCGGATTCTTGCTTTTGTTAATCAATATTGTTTATCTTCCAAATGCTGCAGTAGCTACGATGGCTTACTTAAGTGGAACTGGGTTTGGAGTTGGCGCAAACACATTGGTATCGCCACTTGAATACACCGTCTCACAAATCCCAGCGTTGCCAATTCTTGGTGCACTTCCAACAACTGAACATCCACTATTTCTCTTTTCAATATTCTTCTTTGTCATGGCAGGAGCACTGCTTGCTAGTTGGACAATTGCGCTAAATTCAAGAGTCTTATGGCAGAGTTACTTTGTTAGCATCGCCAGTATCTTTCTTCTAACTTATTTTTCCAGTGGGTCTTTACTTACAACAGAGATGTCAACCGTCGGTCCATCGCTGTGGAAGTTTCCATTGAGTGTGGCAATTCAAATGGGGTTAGGTATTGCTATGGCAATCTTTATCCCTCAAATTTCTTTGCCGACGAGAAAATCTAAAATCGATGGATGAGCGCAAACAAATTCGCAGAGCGCTCATCAGCGTTTATGACAAGAGTCGGTTAGAAGAAATCGGTAGAGCTCTCAGTGGTGCTGGTGTTGAAATTGTTGCCACGGGTTCAACTGCGAAGACACTTACCGCTGCGGGTATATCAACTATTGAAGTCAGCATGGTCACTGGATTTCCTGAAGTTATGGGTGGAAGAGTAAAGACGCTACATCCCGCAATCCACTCTGCAATTCTCGCTGATCACAATAATTCCGAACATATGGCTGCAATTAATGAGTTAAAGATCGATCCCTTCGATCTTGTCATTATTAATCTCTATCCATTTCAAGCCACGATTGCATCAGGTGCTTCATATGCGCAATGCATCGAACAAATTGATATCGGAGGACCGACCATGTTGCGCGCCGCCGCAAAGAATCACGGCTCGGTAGCGGCAATCTCAAAGACAAGTCAGTATGACCAACTGCTAGCAGCAATTACCGCAGGTGGTTTTACAAAAGAAGAACGTCAGCGATTTGCCTTAGAAGTATTTCGAGTAACTGCAGAATATGACTTATCCATTGCCAATTGGTTAGGTCACAATTCAACATCGAAAATTCCAGAATGGTTTGGACGAATTTTTAGAGAAGTTGGTGCTCTTAGATACGGCGAAAACCCTCACCAGAGCGCGGCTATTTTCAGTGATGGTTCAAAAGGCATTGTTCAAGCAGAGCAAATACATGGCAAAGAGATGTCATTTAATAACTACACAGACGCTGATGCAGCGTGGCGCGCAGCTTATGATCACTCAGATCCATGCGTCGCAATTATTAAGCACTCCAATCCATGTGGAATCGCTGTTAATAAAGATATTGCACTTGCCTACACAAAGGCACATGAGTGTGATGTTGTTTCAGCTTATGGAGCAGTAGTCGCTGCCAACCGAATTGTGACAAAACAAATGGCTTTGGCCTTATCAGAAACTTTCACCGAAGTTTTACTTGCACCTGGCTATGAAAGCCAAGCGCTAGAAATTCTGACTCAAAAGCCATCTCTTCGTATTCTTCAATGTCCTACAACAATTACACAAGGCGTGGAGTTGCGACCAATCAGTGGCGGAGCATTGCTTCAAGAGGTTGATGCAATTAATTCAACTGGAGATTCTTCTGCCAACTGGAAGCTAGTCGCTGGTGCGCAGGCAAATTCTGAAACGATGAAGGATCTTGAATTTGCATGGCGTGCTGTGCGGTCAGTAAAAAGTAATGCAATTCTTTTGGCTAAAGATGGAGCAAGCGTTGGTATTGGTATGGGCCAAGTAAATCGAGTAGATAGCGCTGAGTTGGCAGTAAAGCGTGCTGGCCATCGCGCCGAAGGAAGTGTTGCCTCCAGCGATGCATTTTTCCCATTCGCCGATGGTTTGAAAATTCTTATCAATGCCGGAATCACAGCAGTTGTTTCACCTGGTGGAAGTGTTCGCGATGAAGAAGTTATTGCCGCCGCAGAAGAGGCCGGAATCAGCTTATATTTCACAGATACACGGCATTTCTCGCACTCATAATTTCCAATAAGATAAGTACATGACCGCAACTATTCTCGATGGCAAGGCACTGGCTGCATCAATTAAAAAAGATTTGGCAGCGCGAGTTGTAGAACTCAAGAAAAAAGGTATTACTCCAGGACTAGGAACAGTTCTCGTAGGAGATGACCCAGGATCACACTCTTACGTTGGAGGAAAGCACAAAGATTGCCAAGAAGTTGGAGTTACTTCTATTCGTGTTGATCTTCCCGAGAGCGCTACACAAGCTGATGTGTTAGCAGCAATAAAAGATCTCAATAACGCCAAAGAGTGCACTGGATACATCGTGCAACTTCCGATGCCAAAGGGAATCGACCCACAAGTAATTCTGGAAGCGATTGATCCTTCGAAAGATGCTGATGGATTACACCCCATGAACTTGGGCAGACTTGTTGCAGGCTATGCCGCACCACTTCCATGTACACCTCGCGGAATTGTTGCGCTCTTGCAGCACTACAACGTGCCACTTAATGGCGCAGAAGTCACTGTTAT
>JAIYBJ010000010.1 GCA_027488575.1 Streptomycetaceae bacterium
AAACATGCACTCGCTCTTCCTGGTGTGCGTGGATTGCACATCACAGATTTCCGCCACGATGACACTCTTGAGCGGTTAATGTACGACCTCGGCCGAACACCAAACCAATACAAGTAACAGGAGCAACTACATGCATACAGTCGTTCAATCAGCGTCGAAGACCGTCACTATCGGCCACGACCAACCTTTCGTCATTATTGGTGAACGCATTAACCCAACTGGTCGTAAGAAGTTTCAAGAGTTGCTCCGTGCAGGTGACCTATCGACTATCGCTGTAGATGTTGAATCCCAAATCAACGGCGGCGCTGACATGCTCGATGTCAACATGGGTGTGCCGTTGACTGATGAACCAGCACTTTTGTCCAAAGCAATCAAGATGATTCAAGGCATGACAGATATGCCAATTTGTATTGACTCATCCGTTATCGAAGCGTTGCAAGCAGGTCTTGAGGCGTACGAAGGAAAAGCGCTCGTTAACTCAATGACCGGTGAAGATGATCGTATGGAGTTAATCCTGCCGCTTATCAAAAAGCACAACGCGGCAATCATTGCGCTGCCTAATGATGAAATTGGTATTCCGGCGACTGCTGCAGAACGCATTGTTATTACTGAAAAGATTATTCGAACCGTTGAAAAGCACGGTATCTCACTCGATAACTTGGTAATCGATCCACTTGCAATGACAGTGGGCGCAGATCCTGATGCTGTGAAAATTACACTGGAGACAATTCACCTCATCCGTGAAAAGTTTGGCCTAAACATGACACTTGGTGCATCAAATATTTCATTTGGCCTTCCAAATCGTCACGCACTCAACGCTGCATTCTTGCCTGCTGCAATGTCACATGGTCTGACATGCGCGGTTATGGATGCTCGCACACCAGCGATTAATGAAGCAGTTCGCGCAGCCGATCTATTGCTCGGCATGGATCAATGGGGCGGAAATTGGATTTCACGATTCCGCGCACAAGAAGCTGCAAAGACAGAAGGATAAATCATTAGTAAAAAAGAGCTCGACCCATCACTTATTCCAGCACACGATGGAACAGGTCGCATCAAGCTGACTTTTCGCGTGCTCGAAAAAGATGGTTCAGTTGCAAATGAAAAAGGATTCACTGTTCCAACAGGTGTCAGCGCATTTGATGCTGCGTCTTGGAACGGAATTGCAATTGATTCAACCTGCGGTGGCTATGGCACGTGTAAAAAGTGTCGTATCAAAGTTACAACAGGAGATGTCGAACCTTCCAAACTTGATTACCGTGCGTTTACAGAAAGTGAAATTAAAGATGGTTGGCGCCTAGCGTGCCTAGTGCGCGCCGCGAAAGATGTCACACTCGATGTTCCACCGCTGACAACTCGTCCAAAGGCAGCAACTGTGGGCGTTGGACGCCAAGTTATTTTGCGCCCTGCTGTTCAAAAGCGTTACGTCGAATTAGAAGAGCCAACTCTTCATGATCAGCGCACAGATATTGTGCGTTTATTGGATGCAATTGATGACATCGAGGCCACAGTCTCATTAGCTGCAATGCGCAACCTTCCAAAGGTGCTTCGCTCTTCATATTTCAAGGTAACTGCGGTCTTCGTCGATCAAGAGCTGATCGATATTGAACCAGGTGACACAACTGAAATTCGCTATGGAATTGCCTATGACTTAGGCACAACAACAGTTGTGGCAACTCTGCTAGATCTAAACACTGGCACACCGGTTGCAGTTAAATCGATGCTGAATAAGCAGCAACCATTTGGCGCAGATGTTATCTCTCGAATTTCAGCAACCATGATGGATACAACCGCGCTCGATCGTCTGCGTGGTTTTGCACAACAAACTTTGGCAGAACTCAGTGCTGAAGTTTGCGAAGAAGCAGGCGTTAATCCACTCAATGTGTACGAAGTAGCACTTGCTGGCAATGCAACCATGACGCAATTAGCACTTGGCATTGACCCAGAACCACTCGGTGTTGCTCCATTTATTATGGTCAGCGCATCTTTTCCTGACGTTCAAGCATCTGAACTCGGTATCAATGTTCATCCACGTGCAAAAGCAGTAATCATGCCTTCATTAGGTGCATACGTTGGCGGCGATATTGTCGCTGGTGCATTGGCATCTGGAATGGATCGCGACAAGCGACTTCGCTTGTTTATTGATGTGGGCACAAACTGTGAAATTATTTTGGGAGATGGCGACAAGATTCTTGCAACTGCCGCCCCTGCTGGTCCTGCCTTTGAAGCTGCATCAATTAAATGTGGTGTTCGCGCGGCATCTGGCGCCATCGAAACAATCAAAGTTGTCGATGGCGAACTTGAAATTGGAACAATTGAGAATACAAAAGCAATCGGTATCTGCGGTTCTGGTCTTGTAGATGCGTGCGCATCCCTTGTTCAGTTAGGACTACTGGATCACTCTGGTCGCTTTGTTCCTCAAGATGTTGCCGAAAAGGTTGCACCAAAAGTTGCAAACAGACTCGTCGAACGCGAAGGTGAACGAGTATTTGTTTTGACGTGGGGTGGCAAAGAAGGCGATCTCAACGATTGCGTATTCCTGACACAACGCGATGTTCGTGAACTTCAATTCGCTAAAGCTGCAATTGCAACTGGTTGGGCGCTGCTTCTAGAAGAGTTCGGCGTGGCAGAGAGTGAAGTACAACAGGTATTACTCGCTGGCTCATTCGGTTCATACTTGTCTCCAGCTTCTGCTGTGAACATCGGTTTGGTTCCTAAGCTTCCAGTCATGCGCATTGTCTCTGCCGGTAACGTAGCTGGTGAAGGCGCCAAGATGGTCTTGCTATCTGCTCAAGAACGCAATGGTGCGATGGCACTCCTTGATTCAATTGATTACATCGAATTATCTGATCGCGCAGACTTTAACGATAAGTTCGTTGAGCGCCTTAGCTTTCCTGCATAAAACATGTCAGTTGCTGTGATTGCCTGTGGCGCAATTGCTACACATATTTCACACATAACAGATGCCGAAAAGTTAGATGTAACGATTTATCCCCTGCCTCCGCTTCTTCATAACCAACCAGCCAAAATTGCTGGCGAGGTCGAGAAAACTTATTTAGAGATTAAAGATAAGCACTCCAAATGTGCCGTTGCATATGCGGATTGCGGCACATATGGCGCACTCGATACTGTTATTGAAAAGCTTGGGCTAAAGCGCTTGGGCGGAAACCACTGCTATGACATTTTCGCTGGAAAAGAGAAGATTCAAGCAATCATGGACGCCGATGCGGGTACATATTTTTTGACTGATTTTCTCGTCAAGTCTTTTCACCGAAGCGTCATTGTTGAACTTGGTTTAGATAAACGCCCAGATCTTCGTGATGATTACTTTAAGCACTACAAGAAGATGGTGTGGTTAGCGCAAAATCCAACCCCTGAGTTAAGCGTTATGGCACATGCGGCTGCAGACCTGATCGGTCTAGAACTTGAAATTGATGTTGTTGGTGAAGGCAGCCTTAAAGAACAAATCTTGGAACTACTTAACTGATTCCAATTCCATAGCCTTTAGAACAATAGGGCTTAGTTTGCTGCGATCTACATCGTTATGCAGGCGCTCACGCATTTCAGGTGTCCAGAACTGAACAATATGGTGAGCAACTTCAATTTCAGGTGCACTCGTTGTTGGAACGTTGTCAGCAATTTGATTTGCCATGCGAATGATTGAATCTAGCTCTGAATCCCCTGCAATTTCATGCGGGTGAATAACGGCTGGACCCTTTTGACTTGGTGAAATTTCAACTGCCGTAACTTTGTATTCAGGACAGTTAGTGGCCCAATCCGAGTAATCAGTTGTAATGACGTTGGCGCCAGATTCTGGGAAATGGAAGGTTGTATACACAACACCGGCAGGAACTGAGTCAGTAATTCGTGCATGCATGATTGTTTCGCCCACACGGGATGAAAGCTTTACCCATGAACCATCTTTAATTCCGCGCATTTCGGCGTCTGACTCGTGAATATCCAAAATATCTTCGTTATGCCAGATGTTATTGGCCGTGCGACGTGTTTGTGCGCCTACGTTGTACTGGCTCAAGATGCGACCAGTTGTAAGCAATAGTGGAAACTTGCGAGTCGATTTTTCTTGCGTTGCAACATAAGGCGTTGGCATGAACTTTCCTTCGCCGCGAACGAATTCGTTGATGTGCATAGTAGGTGTGCCCTCAGGCGCCTTCTTATTTACTGGCCATTGAAGTGAACCAACGCGATCTAAATGCTCGAATGAAACTCCAGCAAATGTTGGAGTTGTTGCCGCGATTTCATCCATGATTTCTGCTGCACTGTTATAGGACATGTCATACCCCATAGCGCGAGCTAGATCGCAGGTAACTTCGTACTCAGTTTTGCCTGTCTTTGATGGCATTACTGGGCGAACACGATTGATACGGCGCTCAGCATTTGTAAATGTTCCATCTTTTTCAAGAAATGATGTTCCAGGCAAAAAGATGTGAGCGAATTTAGAAGTTTCATTTAAGAACAAATCTTGAACAATCACCATATCCATTGCGCGAAGAGCTGCATGAACGTGAGTTGTATTTGGATCTGATTGAGCAATATCTTCACCGTGCACATAGATTCCGCGGAACTTATTACCAAGGGCTGCATCAAACATATTTGGAATACGCAGACCTGGTTCTGGGCGAAGAGTTACGCCCCACTTCTTGTTATAGATATCGCGAACGTCATCACGTGAAATGTGACGGTATCCAGGAAGCTCGTGTGGGAATGAACCCATGTCACAAGAGCCCTGCACGTTGTTTTGTCCACGAAGTGGATTAACTCCAACGCCCTTGCGACCGATGTTTCCTGTTGCCATTGCAAGATTTGCAATACCCATAACCATTGTTGAACCTTGGCTATGTTCTGTTACACCGAGTCCATAATAAATTGCACCATTTGGAGCGGCAGCAAATAGACGAGCTGCTTCGCGAATCTTTTGTGCGGGCACGCCAGAGGCGGCTTCTAAAGTTTCTGGACTATTTTCAGGCAAAGATATAAATCTTTCCCACTCAGCGAAGGCGTGCATATCGCAACGCTGCTCAACGAATGTGCGATCAATTAAACCTTCAGTTGCAATCACGTGAGCAAGTGCGTTGATGACAGCAACATTTGTTCCAGGCAATAGCTGAAGGTGATGTTCTGCTTCTACGTGAGCTGATTTAACTGTTTCTGTCACGCGTGGATCTACAACAATTAACTTTGCACCACGACGAAGCGCCTGCTTCATGCGTGAGTTAAATACAGGGTGGGCAGCAGCCGGATTGGCACCAATAACCATGATGACATCTGCGAATTCGACAGATTCAAAGTCTTGAGTTCCTGCAGATGTTCCAAATGTCTTGCTCAATCCATAACCAGTTGGTGAGTGACATACACGCGCACACGTATCTACGTTGTTATTTCCAAATGCTGCACGCACCATCTTTTGAACGACGTAAACCTCTTCGTTGGTACAACGAGATGATGTGATTCCACCGATGGAATCTGGACCACTCTCAGATTGAATCTTCTTAAGTCCAGCTGCAGCAAATGCAATCGCTTCCTCAAATGAAACTTCACGCCATTCATCCGTAATCTTTTCGCGGATCATTGGCTTAGTGATGCGGTCAGAGTGTGTTGCATATCCCCATGCAAATCGTCCCTTTACACACGAGTGACCAGCATTAGCGCCACCATCTTTAAGTGGAACCATGCGCACGAGTTCGTCCCCACGCATTTCAGCCTTAAATGAGCAACCAACTCCGCAATATGCGCACGTTGTAATAACTGAACGAGTTGGAGCACCAATTGTTAGCAAGGTCTTTTCTGTGAGCGCACCGGTTGGACACGCTTGTACACATGCACCGCAAGAGACGCATTCACTTTCGATAAATGAAGTTCCAGATGAAGAAACACGGGCTTCGAAGCCACGGTTTTCAATGGTTAGCGCAAACGTTCCCTGTACTTCATCGCATGCACGCACACAGCGGTTGCAGACGATGCACTCGGTTGAATCAAATGTGAAGTATGGATTGGTTTCATCTTTTACAAGACCTAAGTGAGTCTTACCTTCATAGCGAACTTCGGTTAGGCCAACTTCTTTCGCCATGCCATGCATGCTGCACTCATCGCCAGTTTCGCAATTTGCTGGGTGATCTGACATGTATAGCTCCATGACACCGCGGCGAATCTTCTGCACGCGATTTGTCTTGGTCGAAACTTTCATGCCATCTGTTACAGGAGTTGTGCAGGAAGATGGTGTGCCGTTTCGTCCATCAATTTCTACAACGCATAAACGACAAGAACCAAAAGCCTTAAGGCGATCCGTTGCACAGAGCTTTGGAATGTTATTTCCGAGCATTGCTGCTGCTCGCATAATCGAAGTTTCAGCAGGAACAGTTACGGATTGTCCATCAATTTCTACAGTTACTGTTTCGTTCTTCTTGCTTGCAGGAGTGCCGAAATCAGGCTCAATGATCATTGTCATTTCTTCGCACCTCCTGTGAAGTCTTCTGGAAAATTATTCATGGCACTCTTTACTGGAAGTGGAGTAAGTCCACCCATTGCGCAGAGCGATCCATCGGTCATCACGTCACACAAGTCTAAGAGCAATAACTTATTTGCGGGAACATCCACGCCAGAAATTATTTTCTGGATTGTTTCAGCCCCGCGTGTAGAACCCAGGCGACATGGAGTGCACTTTCCGCACGATTCGAGAGCACAGAACTCCATTGCAAACTTTGCTTGTTGGGCAAGATCGACAGAATCATCAAATAGAACAACGCCACCGTGGCCAAGCATTCCCCCAGCGGCTGCAAGTGACTCGTAATCCATGGAAACACCGAGGTGTGAAGAGTTGAAGTAGGCACCGAGTGGTCCACCAATTTGTACTGCGCGAAGTGGCTTGCCACTTAGTGTTCCGCCACCAAAAGTATGTACGAGAGTTTCTAATGTAATTCCAAATGCTGTTTCAATGACTCCACCGCGAGCTATGTTGCCTGCTAACTGGAAAACTTGTGTGCCAAGGGAGCGACCTGTTCCGCGCGCAGCGTATGCAGCAGCGCCATCGGCAATAACTGCAGGAACACTTGCAAGTGTTAAAACGTTATTGATAATTGTTGGTTTACCAAAGAGACCTGCAATTGCAGGTAGCGGTGGCTTTGAACGAATCACACCGCGCTTTCCTTCAAGGCTTTCAAGCATGGCTGTTTCTTCACCGCATACATATGAACCAGCGCCAACTCGAACTTCAAGATTAAACGCATGCTTGCTGCCAAGAACAGATGAACCAAGTACTCCAGCTTTTTCTGCAATGGCAATTGCATCGCGCATCCGTGTAATTGCAGTTGGATATTCAGAACGTAAGTACACAAAACCTTGTGTTGCACCGACTGCGACTGCGGCAATCGCCATCCCTTCAATCAGTGTGAATGGATCTGCTTCAATCAATATGCGGTCTGCAAATGTTCCGCTGTCGCCTTCATCTGCGTTACAACAGACATACTTCTGATCTGCCGGTGCATCCAATACGGTTTTCCATTTAATGCCTGCAGGAAAGCCTGCTCCCCCACGACCACGCAAACCAGAAGCTGTTACTTCAGCAACGATTTCGCTGCCGTTCTGTGTGATTGCTTTACGCAAACCAACTAAACCGCCGTGAGCTTCATAATCCTTTAGTGAAAGCGGATCAATTAAACCTACGCGCTTGTACGTAACGCGATCTTGTCCGGCAAACCATGCAATCTCTTCGGTTAAGCCAAGTGAGAGTTTATGAGCGCCGCCCTGTAGGAAATCAGAGTCAAATAAAGATGAAACATCTTCTGGCTGCACGGGACCGTATGCGATGCGACCTTGTGAAGTAAGAACTTCCACGAGTGTTTCAAGCCAAAGAGCACCACGTGTTCCATTTCGAATAATGGTTACATCGAGTGAGCGCTTAACTGCTTCCTGTGCAATCAAAGCTGCAACTTGATCAGCACCTATTGAAATAGCTGCGCTGTCATTAGGAACATAGATAACAGTGCTCATGCCGTCACCTTTTCAACACTTGCACGTCCGATGAGTTCTCCATCAACCATTGCAGATGGTCCTAAAGCGCAATTTCCAAAACAGTACGCTGACTTGATTTCTATATCAGCGTAGGTTTCATCAATTTTCTTGCCGAGCTTTTTCTCAACTGCTGTGACTAATTCGCGAGATCCAACTGATTGGCAGGCCTCTGCCACACAGATTTGAATGCTGCGAGCAGGCGCTGGCGAAGTACGTAGATCGTGATAATACGTAAGCACGCCGTGTACATCTGCTCTAGAAACATTGAAAGTTTCTGCAATCAAACCAACTGCATCCTCATGGACATATCCAAAACGCTCTTGCACGGCTTGCAGCGCAATAAGCACTGGACCTTGAACATTTTTCAAAGGAGACAACACTCGTGTTGCTTCTTCGATACTCCATGATGGATATGACATCTTAGAAAAGACCTACAACCTTGCCATCGACATAATCGATGCGTTCAGCCGATGGAACCTTTGGAAGTCCTGGCATTGTCATGATTTCACCGCATACAAGAACAATGAACTCAGCACCAGCTGATAAGCGAACTTCGCGGATGTTAAGTGAGTGTCCACTAGGTGCACCGCGCAATCCCGCATCAGTTGAGAATGAGTATTGAGTCTTTGCAACACAGATTGGGAAGTGACCATAGCCACCATCTTGTAATTCTTTAATCTTGTTGCGCACCTTCGCGTCCGCTGTCACATCTGCAGCGCCATAAATCTTTGTAGCAACTGCTGTGACTTTATCCCACAGAGTTGCACCGTCTTCGTAGACATATGTCATCTTCGAAGGCTGTTCGCAGAGTTCTACGACAGCGTGCGCAAGATCTGCAGCGCCCTTACCGCCATCTGCCCAGTGAGTTGCAAGAACAATTTTGACTCCGAGTGCTTCCACTTTTGTGCGAAGCAGATCAACTTCAGCTTTTGTATCACTTGTAAAGTGGTTAATTGAAACAACCAATGGCAAGTTATAGACAGTTGTGATGTTCTTGATATGACGTTCAAGGTTAACGATGCCCTTCTCGAGTGCATCAAGGTTCTCATCAGTAATTGTCTTTAGGTCTGCACCGCCGTGGTATTTGAGTGCACGAATTGTTGCAACAAGTACGCACGCAGATGGTGCGATGCCAGCCTTGCGACACTTAATATCTATGAACTTTTCAGCACCGAGATCTGCGCCAAAGCCCGCCTCTGTCACAACGTAATCTGCAAGCTTGAGTGCAGATGTTGTCGCAACAACTGAGTTGCAGCCATGAGCGATATTTGCAAATGGACCACCATGAACAAAAGCTGGTGTGTTTTCTAGAGTTTGCACCAAGTTTGGTTGGAACGCATCTTTAAGAATTACTGTCATTGCGCCATGAGCATTGAGATCACTAGCAAGAACTGGCTTCTTATCGCGTGTGTATGCCACAACAATCTTGCCCATACGTTCTTTGAGATCTTCGATAGATGTTGCAAGACAGAAAATCGCCATGATTTCTGATGCCACAACAATGTCGAAACCATCCTGACGAGGCATGCCGTTTCCGACGCCACCAAGGGATGCGACGATTTCGCGAAGCGCACGATCATTCATGTCTACTACGCGCTTCCAAGCAACACGGCGCACATCAATATCTAATGTGTTACCGTGATGGATGTGGTTATCCAAAAGTGCTGCAAGTAAGTTATTTGCTAACGCAATTGCACTGAAATCTCCTGTGAAGTGAAGATTGATATCTTCCATCGGAACAACTTGTGCGTATCCGCCGCCCGCTGCTCCTCCCTTCATTCCAAAGACTGGACCGAGTGAAGGTTCGCGAAGTGCAATCAGCGATTTCTTGCCGATAAAGCG
>JAIYBJ010000007.1 GCA_027488575.1 Streptomycetaceae bacterium
ATGAACTTGGGCAGACTTGTTGCAGGCTATGCCGCACCACTTCCATGTACACCTCGCGGAATTGTTGCGCTCTTGCAGCACTACAACGTGCCACTTAATGGCGCAGAAGTCACTGTTATAGGTCGTGGTTTAACAGTTGGTCGCCCACTTGGACTCTTGTTAACTCGCAGACAAGAAAATGCAACCGTTACATTGACTCATACCGGAACAAAGGATTTAGCTCTGCATACTCGAAGTGCTGACATAGTTGTTGCAGCGGTCGGACAGGCGCATTTTCTCAACGCATCAATGATTAAAGAGGGCGCTGCAATTCTAGATGTTGGTATTTCACGCACCGATGCAGGTTTACTCGGAGATGTACATCCAGATGTTATGCAAAAGGCTGGCTTCGTAGCGCCAATGCCAGGTGGAGTTGGACCAATGACTAGAGCAATGCTTGTTACGAATGTTGTGGACGCGTGTTCCTAGATTCACGAGTCATTAGATTCGCTAGCTATGCATTCGTTGTAGTTGGTGTTGTTTTAGGAGCCTTGAGTTTTGTGCGATCCGGCTCACTCCTAATTGCTCTTGGAACTTTAGGCATAGCTTTTCCAGCACGTCATTTGCGCACAATTGAGTTCTATTTCCCAGTGGGCATTGCAGTCGGGCTCTTTGTCCTGGCAATTTCACTGCCGCACGGGTTGTAGAGTTATCTCGATATCAAGGCAGATGTAAAACCACATTTCGAAAGAGGGACGAAGTCCATGGCAGGCAAAGTAACCGTCGTTGGTGCAGGTTTTTATGGTTCAACAACTGCGATGCGATTAGCTGAATACAATATTTTTGACACAGTAGTTCTGACTGACATTCTCGAAGGCAAGCCAGAAGGTTTGGCCTTAGATATGAATCAATCTCGATCTATCGAGGGATTTGAAACAAAGATAATTGGCGCCACAACAAGTGCTGATGGTGCCGGCTACGAAGCAACTGCAAACTCAGATGTGGTTGTCATTACGGCTGGATTACCACGCAAACCCGGAATGAGCCGCATGGATCTCATTGGTGTTAACGCTGGAATTGTGCGCGGAGTAGCTGAAAACATCGCTAAGCATTCACCTAATGCCGTAATCATTGTGGTTTCAAACCCACTCGATGAAATGACAGCATTAACTCAACTTGCCACAGCTTTTCCGCATAATCGTGTAATGGGTCAAGCAGGAATGCTAGATACCGCCCGCTTTACAGATTTTGTTGCAGAAAAACTACATGTTCCAGTCTCCTCAGTAAGCACACTCACACTTGGTTCTCACGGAGAAACAATGGTTCCAGTACCAAGCCGTTGCACTGTTGATGGCAAAGCACTGAGCGAGAAATTATCTCAAGCCGAAATTGACGAACTCGTTGATCGCACACGTAACGGCGGCGCAGAAGTTGTTGCACTGCTTAAGACAGGTTCTGCTTACTACGCACCATCAGCTGCAGCTGCTCGTATGGCCAAAGCTGTCATTGAAGACTCCGGTGCAACAATGCCTGTATGTGCATGGGTTGATGGCGAATACGGAATCTCTGGTGTTTATCTCGGTGTAGAAGCGCAGATTGGTCGCCAAGGAGTAAAGAAAGTTGTTGAAACAAAACTTACTGACTCTGAATTAGCAGCACTCAAAGTTGCTGCAGAGGCAGTTCGAGCAAAACAAGCAGACGTACAGACACTCTAAAGGGAGCGCAGAGCATGGCCAAGATCAAAGTCGAAGGAACAGTCGTTGAATTAGATGGCGATGAAATGACTCGCATCATCTGGCAGTTCATCAAGGATTCTTTGATACTTCCTTACCTCGATGTAAATCTTGAATATTATGATCTTGGAATGCAAAAGCGCGATGAAACTGATGATCAAATAACGATTGATGCAGCACGCGCAATTCAAAAGCATGGTGTTGGTATCAAGTGCGCAACCATTACTCCTGATGAAGCTCGCGTTGAAGAGTTTGGCCTCAAGAAAATGTGGAAGTCTCCAAACGGAACTATTCGCAATATCTTGGGCGGAGTAATTTTCCGCGAGCCAATCATCATTAGCAATGTGCCCCGTTTAGTACCTCACTGGACACAACCAATCGTTATCGGACGTCACGCATTTGGTGATCAGTACAAAGCAACAGATTTTAAAGTTCCTGGTCCAGGAAAACTCACGCTCTCATTTGTTCCAGAAGATGGCTCAGCGCCAATGGAATTTAATGTCTTTGACTTCCCAGCTGCGGGCGTTGCTATGGGTATGTACAACCTTGATGATTCAATTCGCGACTTTGCGCGCGCATCCCTTAACTACGGATTGAATCGAAAGTTCCCTGTTTATCTATCAACAAAGAACACAATTCTTAAGGCATACGATGGTCGCTTTAAAGATATCTTTGAAGAGATTTACCAAGCAGAGTTTAAATCTGCTTTTGATGCAGTGGGTATTTGGTATGAACACCGCCTAATCGATGACATGGTTGCAATGTCACTGCGCATGGAAGGTGGATACGTCTGGGCTTGCAAGAATTACGATGGCGATGTTCAGTCAGACACCGTCGCACAAGGTTATGGTTCCCTCGGATTAATGACATCTGTGTTGATGACACCAGATGGAAAAGTCGTCGAATCAGAGGCCGCACACGGAACTGTTACTCGTCACTACCGCGATCACCAAGCAGGTAAAGCAACTTCTACAAATCCGATCGCATCTATATTTGCTTGGACTCGAGGACTTGCTCACCGCGCCAAACTCGATAACAACAAGGAGCTCGCACGATTCTGCGACACTCTCGAACAGGTGTGTATTCAAACAGTTGAACAAGGAAAGATGACAAAGGATTTATCACTACTTATTTCAGAAAATGCTCCATGGCAAACAACGCAGGAGTTCCTCAATTCAATTGATGAAAACCTCAAGAAGGCGATGGCGTAGCCACAATGAGTTCTGAGCGCGGTGCTCTGGCACTTGTTGGCTCAGGTGAATATTTAGTTCAGATGCAGGAGATCGAAACTGATCTTCTGCATCGAGGCATTTCTAAAGGTAAATCAAATACCTACATTCAAATTCCAACCGGTGCGGGTCAAGAAGGTGAAGATCGCATTGAGTTTTGGAAAGAGCGTGGAGCGGCGCAAGCTAATCGAATTGGGTCCGAATGCAGATTCCTTCCGATTTTAAAGCGAGACGATGCTTTCAATGAGGCATACATAGAAGAAGTAACAAATGCGGGACTCATTTATTTCTCTGGCGGTGATCCGGGCTACATCACTGAAGTATTTGAAGGAACTCCGCTCTGGGAAAAAATAAAGTCAGAGTTTTATTCCGGGAGCTCACTCGCTGGTTGCTCAGCTGGCGCCATGGCGTTCGGATCAAAAATTGTTGGCATCCGTAAGTCTCATGTGCAAAGTGGGTTAGGTTTAATTCCAGAAATTGAAGTGATTCCTCACTATGACAAGTTTCTTGGATGGGTTCCAGATCGCATTGCATCCATTGCACTTCGTAGCGATAAAGGATCTTACTTAGTTGGAATCGATGAAGACACAGCACTTGTACTCACCGAGAAATGGCGAGTTCAAGGCCGTGCACGTGTGCATGTCCTTAAAGGACTTCCTGATTCGCCACAAACATTTGCAAGTGGCGAAGAGGTTGCCTTACTTCAATCTTTCGCCTGATTGTGCATCAAAAAGATGTATGGCTGATGTATCAGCACTTACAGTTATTGTGTCACCTGGTTTTGGCGGGTTCTTTGGATCCCAGCGAACAATAATTTGTGCACCTTCTTCTGTTGCCTGCGCATACGAAACACTTGAATCAGCAGGTTGTCCGTAAACAAATGCATCCGAACCAAGTTCTTCGACAACTTCAACTTTTACTGCGAATCCGTCAGTTGCTGGAGCAAATCCTTCTGGGCGTATTCCGACAATTACTGAAGCTCCTGCACTGGCAGGTACATCGAATGAGAGTTTTCCAAGGTGCGCTTTGCCAGCACTGACTGCAGTTTTCAATAAATTCATTGCAGGTGAACCAATAAATCCAGCCACAAAAGCATTTGCAGGATTGTCATACAAATTGCGTGGGGTATCTACTTGTTGCAAAACGCCATCTTTGAGGACGGCAACGCGGTCACCCATTGTCATTGCTTCAACTTGATCATGGGTTACATAAACAGTGGTGATTCCAAGTCGGCGTTGAAGTGCAGCAATTTGGGTGCGAGTTGCCACGCGTAATTTTGCATCGAGGTTAGAGAGCGGTTCGTCCATAAGAAATACTTGTGGTTCACGAACAATTGCTCGGCCCATTGCTACACGCTGACGTTGACCACCTGATAGCGCCTTTGGTTTGCGATCAAGGTATGCCTCGAGATCCAGCAACTTTGCAGCTTCTAAAACTCTGCGGTCACGCTCTTCTTTTGGAGTGCCCGCAATTTTTAATGCGAACCCCATATTTTCTGCAACGCTCATATGTGGGTATAACGCATATGATTGAAAAACCATTGCGATATCACGATCTTTAGGTGCTGTGTGTGTTACATCTTTGTCGCCAATTAAGATTCGACCGCTATCAACTTCTTCAAGTCCTGCGAGCATACGAAGTGATGTTGATTTTCCGCATCCCGATGGTCCGACAAGAACTAAAAACTCGCCATCTTTTACAACGAGATTCAAATTATTTACTGCCGGTGTTGTTGATCCCGGGTAAATGCGCGAAGCGTTTTCAAATACAACTGTAGCCATGAGAAATTTCTCCTTCTCCGGGCAGGTACGTGCCCGACGATCCGTAGGTGAAGGTGCTGAGCCCATCTGGACTCAACGAAGCCAAGGTTAAGGTATTTAGCCTCTGGCGACAATGAAGAGTCCTGTAGAGTTAGCACCCTTATGGAGCCCCACTCGTTCGGCGGATTAATCGCGGCTTTAGCAACTGTCACGGCTCTCATACTTTTAGGCTCACTCTTCGTTGCCGCTGAAATTGCACTTATCTCTCTTCGTGAAAGCCAGATTCGACAGATGGCCACGAAAGGTAAACGCGGTAAGCGTGTAGCAGCACTGTCTGAAAACCCAAATCGATTCTTAGCTGCTGTTCAAGTAGGGATCACACTATGCGGATTTCTATCCGCAGCATTGGGTGCCGAAAAACTCGGTGATTACGTTATTCCTTGGCTTGAGGACTTAGGCATTAGTGAATCTTTGAGTTCAATTACATCACTCATCGGCCTAACCGTGATTATTGCTTATTTCTCATTGGTCTTTGGTGAGCTAGTTCCAAAGCGCTTGGCACTATTTCGTACAGAACAGATTTCCCTGGCGCTCGCTCCGATAATTGACGTTGTCGCAAAACTATTTCGTCCGATTATTTGGCTACTTTCTCACTCAACTGACATTGTTGTTCGAATTTTTGGTGTTGATCCAAAAGAACAACGCACAGCCATGTCTGAAGAAGAGTTACTTGATTTAGTAGCAGGCCACGCAGCATTGACAGATGAAGAGCGCGATATTGTTGAAGAAGTTTTTAATGCATCAGAGCGGCAGATTCATGAGTTGATGGTTCCGCGTACCGAAGTTGACTTTATGGACGCTTCACTTACGGTCTCTAAAGCAATTGAACTGGCAGTCGATAAGGCACATTCTCGTTATCCGGTTGTTCGTGGTTCAACAGATGAAGTCATTGGATTTATTCACGTACGTGATTTGCTTGATACGTCTCTGGTTTCAACTGGTGGAAAAGTTCAGGAACTTGTTCGAAATATTATGTACTTACCAGGTACAAAGGGTGTTTTGCCTGCACTTACAGAAATGCGTAATCAGAGACAGCACCTTGCAATTGTTTTAGACGAGTACGGTGGCACGGATGGAATCATCACACTTGAAGATTTAGTTGAGTGTCTAATTGGCGATATCCGTGACGAATACGACTCGGATGAAATGGAAGTACAAATCGAATCCCGCACCGGTGATTTCGAAGTTGATGGTCTAATTTCAATTGAAGATTTGTGTGAACAAACTGGACTCGAAATTCCTGAAGGGCCCTACGAAACAGCCAGCGGATTTGTGATGCATGTACTTGGCCGCATTCCAGTCGTAAACGATGTCGTAAGTATTAATGGATTGAGATTTACGGTTCTGACACTCGAAGGTAAGCGAGCGGGTCAGCTATTGATCTCTCGAAACGCCTAGTTCGTGCGAGAATAAAGACTATGAGTACTAAGAGAGTTCTTTCAGGCATACAGCCAACGAGTGACTCTTTTCATCTAGGTAACTACCTTGGCGCTGTTAAGCAGTGGGTTGAGTTACAAGATGGCCACGATGCCTTTTATTGCATCGTTGATCTGCACGCTTTGACAGTTGAAACCGATCCAGCCTTAATGCGCAAACGAACACTGGTTTCTGCGGCACAGTTATTAGCCCTTGGAATTTCTCCAGAAAAATCTACGCTCTTCGTGCAATCACAAGTTCCAGAACACAATCAATTAGCTTGGATAATGGAGTGCATTACTGGCTTTGGCGAAGCAAGTCGCATGACTCAATTCAAAGACAGAACCGCAAAAGGGGGATCTGACAGCACCAAGGTCGGAGTTTTTACGTACCCAATGTTGATGGCAGCAGATATTTTGTTGTATCAAGCTGATTTAGTTCCGGTGGGCGAGGATCAACGCCAACACATCGAACTGACAAGAGATTTAGCGGAACGATTTAACTCCCGCTACGGAGCAACATTTACTATTCCGGCTGGGTTTATTCTCAAGCAAGGCGCAAAAATTTATGATCTTCAAAATCCAACCGCCAAAATGAGCAAGTCTGCCGAGTCAGTTTCAGGACTTATTGAGATTCTGGATACTCCAGAAGTTAATGCAAAGAAGATTAAATCAGCAGTGACTGATGCGGGGCGTGAAATAAAATTTGATGAAAAGGAAAAACCTGGCGTCAGTAATCTGTTAACAATTCACAGTGCGCTGTCGGGACAGAGTATTTCCGAGCTTGAAAACCACTTTGCAGGTAAGGGTTATGGAGACCTCAAAGGTGAAGTAGCGGATGTGGTTGTGGAATACCTCCAGCCCATTCGTGAAAAAACCCTTGAACTACTCTCTGATGAGTCACATCTGCTGGCAGTGCTCTCTCAAGGGGCGGCTAAGGCGCAAGGCGTGGCGTCCACAACCCTTACTAAAACGTACGAGAACTTAGGTTTAGTCCGCTAATACGCTTTAGAGTTTCAACTTAAGGTTGAGAGTTTTAGAAAAGTTATCTTTCTTACTTTCCACGACACATTAATTTTTGTTTAATTTTTGGGTTTCCTGCCACAAAAATACTAGGCTCACCACCAACGACAACCCCCCTAGCTATAGGTGTTTCACATATAACTAGGACTCCTTGGAGGAAAATTGAAGAAGTCAATTCGCATTGCGGCAATCGTCGCAGCTGCAACTCTTGCAGCTGGCGCACTTATTGCTCCAACTGCAAACGCAGCAAGCAAAGTAAAGGCAGCAGTTGCCTACGACATCGGTGGACGTGGCGACAAGTCATTCAATGACTCAGCTGCAGCCGGTCTCGATCGCGCAAAGAAGAAGTTTGGCGTAACTGTTCGTGAAGTAACAGTTACACAAGGATCTGATTCAGAGCGTGAAGACAAACTACGTCTTCTCGCTAAAGCAGGACACAACCCAATCATTGCAGTCGGATTCCTTTATGCAGGACCACTCAAGAAGGTTGCTACTGAATTTCCAAAGACACAATTCGCAATCGTTGATGATTCATCAGTTGCACTTCCAAACGTTTCATCACTTGTTTTCGCTGAAGAGCAAGGTTCATACCTAGCTGGCGTAGCTGCTGCACTTGCATCAGTAACTGGTGAAATTGGCTACATCGGCGGCGTACGTATTCCGTTGCTTCAGAAGTTTGAAGCTGGATTCGTTGCAGGTGTTAAGGCAACAGATAAGAGTGCTTCAGTTGACGTTAAGTACGTTACAGAGCCACCTGACTTCGGTGGGTTCAATGACCCAGCAAAAGCAAAGGTTATTGCTAACGGAATGATCGATCGTGGTATCGATGTTATTTACTCAGCAGCAGGTGGTTCAGGTGCGGGTAACTTCGCAGCTGCAGTTGACTCTGCTAAGTACGGTAACAAGGTATGGACAATCGGTGTTGACTCCGATCAGTACCTAACAGCATCAGCAGCAGAACAGAAGAACATGCTCACATCAATGCTAAAGCGCGTTGACAATGCTGTTTATGACGTAATTGCTGCAGCGACAGCTGGTAAGAAAGTTAACGATCCACTAGGTGGCGGAGCATTTGGCCGTGCCTACGGCTTGAAGCTTGGTGGAGTTGGAGTTTCATACTCTGGCGGTTACATCAACAAGTACAAGGCAAAGATCGAAGCTGCTTCAAAGGCAATTGCTTCTGGAAAAATCAAAGTTCCAACAACTCCAGCAAAGTAATTCCAAGTAGTTGAGTAATAGTTAACAAAAGCAGTAGCGCTCGGTCCAAAAGTGGAGTTAGATTCACTTACTGGACCGGGCGCTACTCTTTAGTGCAAGTGACAGTCAAAAGAAAAGGAGTCTGTTGTTGTGGCGATAGCAGTTGAGCTTCGACATATAAGCAAGAGATTTCCTGGAGTCATTGCAAATAAAGATGTCTCTATCAAAGTGGAGTCCGGTTCTGTTCACGCTTTAATTGGTGAAAATGGTGCTGGTAAATCCACTGTTATGAAAATTTTGTACGGAATGCAACGTCCAGATAGTGGCGAGATTTTTGTCAATGGCCAGAGTGTTCAATTTAAGAAGCCGGCAGATTCCATTGAAGCAGGAATCGGCATGGTTCACCAGCACTTCATGTTGGCAGATAACTTCACAGTGTTAGAAAATATTGTTTTAGGTTACGAACCTTCTCGTGGTGGTGTTATTGATTTCAGCGCAGCCCGTAACAAAATTAACGAAATGGCTGCGGCGTACGGTCTGACCGTCGACCCAGATGCTCTGGTTGAAGATTTAGGTGTGGGACAGCGACAGAGAGTTGAAATTCTTAAAGTTTTATACCGTGGCGCAAAGATTCTAATTTTTGATGAACCAACTGCTGTACTTGTTCCGCAGGAAGTAGATGAGCTATTTGAAGCACTACAGGGTCTACGTAAAGACGGGTTAACGGTCATCTTCATTACCCATAAACTAGATGAAGTATTACGTGTGGCCGATGACGTCACAGTTATTCGCGCAGGATCCACTGTTGCTGAAGTTAAAGCGAGTGATGTCAGTGCTAAAAAATTGGCCGAGCTAATGGTTGGCAGCGAACTGCCATCGCCTGAAATTCATGGAAGCGCTAAGCGCAGTGAAGTAACACTCTCACTTTCAAAACTCACAGTTCCAGCGGAATCTGGTGCGCGCAATCTTGTTAGCGATGTGAGCTTCACATTGCACGCGGGCGAAGTCCTTGGAATTGCAGGCGTAGAAGGTAACGGCCAAAGTGAGTTAATCGAAGCAATACTTGGATTACGTAATTACACCGGAACAGTTATTTTTAAAGGCGAACCACTCGATGATGAATCAGTCTCTGAACGTCGCGACATGGGAATCGGTTTTATTCCAGAGGATCGCCAACGCCAAGCTCTACTGATGGCTTCACCACTGTGGGAAAATAGAATTTTGGGGCACCAACGTGGAAAACCTGTAATGAATGGCGCACTGATTGATCGCAAGGCGACAATGAAGGACACTGTTCGAATAATGCAAGAGTTTGATGTCCGAGCTCCGGGACCAGACACGTTGGCGTTGGCACTCTCAGGTGGAAATCAACAAAAGTTTATTGTTGGTCGCGAAATGAGCGGATCACCTTCGTTGCTTCTGGCTTCACACCCAACTCGCGGAGTAGATGTTGGTGCACAAGCTGCAATTTGGAATGAACTACGCGCAGCTCGCGAAAAGGGAATGGCAATTGTTCTCATAAGCGCTGATCTCGAAGAACTAATTGGCTTATCTGATCGTTTGATTGTCATGCTACGTGGTGCTGTGACTGCAGAGTTAGATCCCGCGAAGACAACTCCAGAATCACTCGGTTCGGCAATGACGGGCGCTGCGTGATGAGATACAAACCAGGAAAAATTGCACTCGCAATTGCCGCACCTGTTTTTGCAGCAGTATTTAGTTTGGCAGTTTCAAGTGCCTCACTAATTGCCACCAATAAATCACCTCGCGAAGCCTTTGCACTTATGTGGGAGTTCGGTTCTGGTGCTGGCTCACTTATGGAAGCTGTCAATCTTGCGACCTCTTATTACATCGCAGCAATTGCAATTGCACTTACATTCCGAGCAGGTTTATTTAATATCGGCGTTGAAGGACAACTTCGCTTGGGTTCTCTTTTTGCCGCCTACTTTGGAGCCATGATTGTTCTCCCACCAGTCCTACATATTCTTGCGATTTTTCTAATCGCAATGTTTATTGGTGGTTTGTGGGCAGCAATTGCTGCATACATGAAGGTCAAACGTGGCGTCAGCGAAGTTATTTCGACGATTATGCTCAACAGCATTGCCGGCGGTTTGTCTGCGTACTTATTGTCCAAACACTTTATGGTCAAAGTTGAAGGCAGCAATGACTTAGCAACCAAGCCACTACCTGCTAGCGGTCAGTTCCCAGATTTGATGCCTGTCCTAAAGAAGATGGGTGTAGAAGAGCAACCTGGCGGCGGCGTGTATGGAATGCTCATAATCGCAATCATTTTGGGTATCGCATTTTGGTTTGTTGTTAATCGCACACGTTTTGGATTTGAATTACGTTCCAGTGGCATGAATCCAATTGCTGCGCGAGTAAGCGGAGTTAACTCAAAGAAGATGACCTTTATTGCCCTCGTTGCTAGTGGTGCGATTGCAGGTCTTGCTGGCTTGCCAACACTGCTTGGTGACACACATAGTTACACACTCGGATTCCGAGGCGGTGTTGGATTTACGGCAATTGCAATCGCCCTTCTTGGTAGAAACACAGCACTTGGTATGGCAATTAGCGCGATGCTATTTGGCTTCCTTGAAGTCGCATCACGTACTCTCGAGCTAATTGATATCGCTCCAGAAACATATGTGATCATGCAAGGTTCAATTCTTCTCAGTGCAGTGATTGCCTACGAAGTTGTTCGCAGATACCAACTAACACTGCAAAGTCACGCACTTGCTAAGGCAGGTGACAAATAATGTTAGAAAAAGGCAAACTTTCAGGAATGCGTCGCTCCATAATCATCTTCTTCGGAATTATCGCAATCCTCTCCATTATTCGAGTTGTAACAGGTGCATCTGATTTAACAAGCGTTGGAACTGCGCAAGCCGCTTTGTTGCTCTCCGTTCCAATTGTTTTGGCAGCACTCGGTGGCTTATTTGCCGAACGTGCTGGTGTTGTAAACATTGGCCTTGAAGGCATGATGATTATGGGCGCATGGGCTGGCGGATTTATTGGAAGCGTTCATGGACCATGGATGGGATTAGTTGGAGCAATTATTTTTGGCGCAGTTGGTGCACTTGTTCACGCAGTTGCAACAATTACATTTGGTGTTGACCACGTGGTATCTGGCGTTGCAATTAACATCATTGCAGCGGGTTTAGTTCGCTACATCTCAACTATTTTGGCCCAAGGTGGGTCATGGCCGGGACCTTCACAGTCACCGGATGTCGAGCCAATTGGGCAAAATGGTTTGCCAATACTCTCTGGTGGACATTATTTTGGTTGGAAGAGTCCAGATATTCTCAATTCAATTGGTGAGAAAAACTGGTTCTTGATTTCAGATGTATCTCGTGTTTTGCGTGGATTAACTGGAGAGCTTTCTTACGTAACGATGATTGCTATCGCTCTTGTCCCACTGAGCTATTTCCTCTTATGGAAAACTTCATTTGGGTTGCGCTTACGAAGCACAGGTGAATCTCCTGTTGCAGCTGAATCACTCGGTGTAAATGTTTACGTAATGAAGTATTGGGGCGTATTACTCTCTGGTGGCTTCGCTGGTTTAGGTGGTGGCTTCCTCGCAATTGTTGCGGCAAATCACTATCAAGAGAATCAAGTAGGAGGCCGCGGATATATCGGATTAGCAGCAATGCTCTTTGGCAATTGGCGCCCGGGTGGATTACTTGCAGGTTCTGCACTATTTGGATTTGCTGACGCGCTACAACTTCGAGATTCTGCTGCTATTCACGCACTCATTTTGTTGATCATTGCATTCTTGTTGTTTGCATCATGGAGATCATTTAAGAAGGGTCAACGGATTGCAACCATCGTGGCTCTGGCACTGGCCGGATTCTTTGCATGGTTCTTCGTTGCCTTTGAAGAACTTCCAGGCCAACTTGTAACAATGACTCCATATCTCGCAACATTGATTGTTCTATCCCTGGCGTCGCAGCGATTACGTGGACCTGCTGCTGCGGGCTTCCCATACAGACGTGGTGGATTAAAGTAAATGTCACTCACACCTGATTGGCAGCTGTTACATACAACTGCCATTGCTGCGAGTAAAAAAGCCTATGCACCGTATTCAAACTTTCCAGTCGGAGTCGCAGGTTTAGTTAGCGATGGTCGAATAGTTAGTGGTTGCAACGTTGAAAATGCTAGTTATGGCCTCGGTTTATGTGCCGAATGCAGCATGACATCAGAGCTAGTAATGAGTGGAGGAGGGCGCCTGGTTGCTGTTTTGTGCGTTGATGCACAAGGTGATTATTTGGCCCCGTGTGGACGTTGCAGACAACTTCTCTTTGAACATGGTGGAAATGAACTTTTGCTGATGACACCTGATGGACCAATGAAAATGTCTACTATTTTGCCGTGGGCATTTGGTCCAGATGATTTAGATCGCAATTAATTTTACATGAGTGCTGTCGAACCATTTTCAGCTGTAGAGATAATTGCGGCAAAGCGAGATAAAGCAACTCTGACAAACCCACAAATTGATTGGGTTATTGATGCATACACTCGTGGCATCGTTGCAGATGAACAAATGTCTGCATTGCTGATGGCAATTTTACTCAATGGAATGAATTCACAGGAAATTTCTCGTTGGACTAATGCAATGATAAATAGCGGTGAAAAAATGAATTGGTCGGCGCTGGATCGACCAACAGTGGATAAGCATTCAACTGGCGGCGTTGGTGACAAAATTACCCTGCCACTTGCACCACTTGTTGCAGCTTGTGGCGCTGCTGTTCCACAACTATCTGGTCGTGGATTAGGTCATACAGGTGGAACACTCGATAAGTTAGAAGCAATCTCAGGATGGCAAGCATCTTTAAGTAATGAAAAAATGTTGCAAGTTTTGCAAGAGTGTGGGGCAGTTATTTGCGCAGCTGGCGCAGGCCTTGCACCCGCAGACAAAAAACTTTATGCCCTTCGTGATGTAACAGCTACGGTTGAAGCGATTCCGCTTATTGCTTCATCGATCATGAGTAAAAAAATTGCAGAAGGTACAAGTGCACTGGTGCTGGATGTTAAAACCGGCGGTGGTGCTTTTATGAGCGATCCACTTAAGGCGCGCGAGTTAGCACAGACAATGGTTGGTCTCGGAAAAGATGCCGGAGTGAAAACCCTTGCACTAATTACTGCAATGGATATTCCACTGGGACTTACTGCCGGAAATGCACTAGAAGTTCGCGAATCAATCGAAGTTTTATCAGGTGGTGGCCCGGCAGATGTCGTTGAATTAACTGTCATTTTTGCTCAAGAAATGTTGGAACTCGTTGGAATTAAAGGCAAAGATCCAGCCAAAGCGCTTAAAGATGGTTCAGCTATGGATGTCTGGCGAAAAATGATTAGTGCGCAGGGTGGAAATCCGGATGCACCGTTGCCGATAGCAAAAGAAAATCTAACGATCACCGCAGATTCCAGTGGAACAATGCTTTCCATGGACGCAATGGCAGTCGGAGTTGCAGCGTGGAGACTAGGGGCTGGACGTTCACGTCAGGGCGAAAGCGTGCAATCAGGAGCGGGCATCGAAATTCACAAAAAACCAGGTGAAAAGATCACAACAGGTGAAGCGATTTACACGCTGCATACGGATACGCCTGAACGATTTGCACGAGCGCAAGAAGTGTTAGAAGGTAGTGTTGCAATCGGAAGCGGAGAAGTGAAGCGACTCCCACTTATTGTTGAACGAATTAGCTGAAATTGGTGAAAAAGTGAGCATGCAAAGTATCCCAACGGTAGAACAAATTAAGCGAGTTCCGAAAGTCCTTCTACATGATCACTTAGATGGCGGCCTTCGCCCACAAACTATTATTGATATCGCGAAAAAAATTGGATACACCGCACTACCAACAATGGACGCAGAAGAATTAGCCACATGGTTTCGTGAATCATGCGATTCGGGCTCGTTGGTTCGTTACTTGGAAACTTTTAGCCACACAATCGCAGTTATGCAGACACGTGAAGATATCCTTCAAGTAGCTCGTGAGTGCGCGCTTGATCTTGCACGAGATGGTGTTGTTTATGCTGAAGTTCGTGGTGCACCAGAGTTATTTACCGAACAAGGCCTCACCCTTGAACAAGTTGTCCAGGCGACTCTTGATGGCTATCGGGAAGGTGAAGAGTTAGCTCGAAAAGAAGGCTTCACAATTCAGGTTCGTTCGCTCCTATGCGGAATGCGACAAAACAACCGTTCGCAAGAAGTTGCTGAACTTGCCGTGAAGTATCGCGACAAAGGTGTTGTTGGTTTTGATATTGCTGGACCAGAAGATGGTTTTCCACCTTCAAACCAACAGGAAACTTTCGAATATCTTCGTCGCGAAGATGCTCACTTCACAATTCATGCTGGCGAGGCATACGGTTTGCCATCTATTTGGGAAGCAATTCAGTTGTGCGGGGCAGAACGACTAGGCCATGGCGTAAGAATTATTGACGACATAGATGTTTCAGGCCCAGAACCAAAATTAGGACAACTAGCGTCATATATTCGCGATCGCAGAATTCCTCTAGAACTCTGTCCAACATCTAATTTGCAAACAGGTGCCGCAAAGAATATTTCACAGCACCCAATTGGAATATTGGCTAAATTACGTTTTCGTGTAACGCTCAATACCGACAACCGCCTCATGAGCCAAACTTCAATGACTCACGAAATGACCGAACTTGTTGGTGCATTTAAATGGGATTTCGCTGATTTACAAAGAGTCACAATCAATGGCATGAAGAGCGCATTTATCCCTTACCCAGAACGGCTTGAGATAATTGAAAAGATTATTAAGCCGGGATATGCAGCGATTGCTTCTGAATAAATGATTGATTTTCTCGATCACAAATTCATCGAAAATCCTTATCCAGCACTAGAGAAGTTACGCTCAGAAGGTAAACCTGTCTGGCACGAAGGTGTTGGGATGTATCTAGCGGCACGTTATGAAGACGCTAATGACGTACTTCGCACGAAATCTCTTGGAAGAATCTTTAAGGCAAAAGAGCCAGATTTTGAATGGGATGTATTTAACTGGCTTCATTCAGATTCAATCCTGGATAGCGAGCCACCTAAACACACACGATTGCGCTCACTAGTCGCCAAGGCATTTAACCGAAATAAGATTGAAAGCCAGAGGCCAGCGATTGAGAAAATTACGAATGATTTACTCGACGCCATAGAGATCAAAGTTCGTGCAGGTCAAACTTTTGATGTGATTGCAGATTATGCCGAACCACTTCCGGTAAAAGTTATCGCCGCACTTTTGGGATTTCCAGCTGAAGACGAGCATCTTTTAAGACCTTGGTCCCAATCTATTGTGAAGATGTATGAAGTAAATCCATCTATAGAACATCAAAATGAAGCCAAAGCAGCTGCAAAAGCTTTTGCTGATTATGTACTTGGGCTGATGCATGAACGCAAGAAGAATCCTGGTACAGATTTGATTAGCGATCTTGCTGCTGTCGAAGAGAGTGGTGAAAAACTAAGCGCACATGAACTCGTGGCAACGTGCGTTCTCTTGCTCAACGCAGGTCACGAGGCAAGCGTTAATGCTTTTGGAAATGGAATGGTGGCTGCGCTCTCGCGTCCTGATCAAGCAGAGTTATTACGCACCAAATCAAGAGAAATTGCAGAGACTGCCGTTGAGGAGTTTTTGAGATTCGATGCACCTTTACATTTATTTGAACGAACAGCAACTGCTGATACTGAAATTGGGGGAGTAACTGTTCGAGAGGGTCAGAAAATTGCTTCATTACTCGGCTCTGCTAATCGCGATGAAAGCGTTTTCGAGAACTCAAATGAGATGAATTTATTGCGAAATCCAAACCCACATATTGGTTTTGGTGCGGGCATACATTTTTGCTTAGGTGGCCCACTTGCTCGACTCGAAATGGCAATATCGCTACCCGCACTCTTCGAACGATTTAACGATATTGAATTAGCGAGTACCCCAAAGCGACGCCCAACTTTTGTTCTGCGTGGTTATGAAAGTGTAGATATCTCAGCTGCAGTCGGATAAGAAGACTGTGCGCCTTTTCTTGTAACACTTAGTGCAGCAATGCGACAGGCAAATTCAGCTGCGCTCTTGGCATCTAAGCCCGAAGCGATTGCGAATGAGAATGAGCCAATAAAACAATCTCCCGCACCAGTTGAGTCAACAGCTTGAACTTTTGTCGTTGCAATCGAAGTTAACGCACCATCTTCAGAGATTAAAACTGCACCTTTATCTCCTAGAGTGACAATTGAATTCTTTCCAGGACGAAATTGTGAGAGAGATTCAGATGTTGGAGCAGCGCCAACAAATTCTTCAAATTCAACTTCGTTTGGAATTAACCAATCAGTTACCGACAATAAATCGGGGGAAAGCACTTGATAAGGCGCCGGATTGAAGATTGTTATTGCTCCACGTTTTTTGGCAGCAACGAATGCGGCTGTTGTAACAGATTGTGGGACCTCGCATTGACCTAAAACTATTGAAAGCTCTGGAATTGATGCGACTGCCTGTGCAGCATGACTCTCATTAAAGTCATGATTAGCACCAGGAACAATCAAAATTCTATTTTGACCCTGCGCATCAACCCAAATATGCGCGACTCCTGTTGGTAAATCAGAAATCTTGATATGTTCTGAGTTAACTTTTCGATTCTTAAAATTTTCTTCTAATGATTTTCCAAAAAGGTCATTTCCGATACTTCCCACCATGTACACGTTGGCACCAGCTAGGGCTGCCATCACTGCTTGGTTTGCGCCTTTTCCGCCAAAGCCAGTTGTAAATTGATTGCCATAAAGTGTTTGCCCTGCTTGTGGCAATACATCTGCATAGCAAGTTAAATCCATACTCGCGCTGCCTACAACGGCGATCACTGGTGCTTTGGCCATGAAATAGATAATAGGCTACCTCCATGAATTCCACACCCGTCATTCTTGATGTAGATACAGGAATTGATGATGCATTCGCTATTTTGTTCGCAGCGCGACATCCATCAATAAAGTTATTGGGCGTTACCTGCGTTGACGGAAATACGAATGTGGCACAAGTTGTAGCAAACACACTTCAGGTTCTAGATGCTGCTGGAGCAGGAGACATTCCAGTAGCACGAGGTGCTATTCGTCCTCTCTTGGGACAATCTCAATATGCTGAGTATGTTCATGGTGAAGATGGAATGGGCGATTTAGGTTTACCGCCATCTCGCAGAAGTGTGGATTCACGATCTGCAATCGAATTACTCCGTGATTTAGTTGATCAATCTTCTGAGCCGGTGACGCTAGTCCCACTGGCGCCATTAACAAACATCGCACTTTTTTTGCGCGCTTTTCCTGAGAGTGCAAAGAAACTGAAGCGAATTGTTTTAATGGGTGGTTCTGCTTCAGCTGGAAACGCAACCCCTGCAGCTGAGTTCAACGTGTGGCACGATCCTGAAGCAGCTGCAATTGTTTTCCAAAGTGGAATTCCAATCACGATGTATGGTCTTGATGTCTTCATGCGCCCGTGTGTGAGCGCAGAAGAGGCAGACAAATTATCTAAATCCGCCGATCCATGTGCCCAATTCGCTGGAAGATTAATCAACGCATTCGTTGAACGTATTGGTTCGCCAGTTACTTTGGGCGACTACGGCGCTGTAGCAAGTGTGATTGCACCAGAATTAGTTACGACGCAGCGTTTTGATGTAGTTGTTGATACATCTGCTGGCCCTGCGCGAGGTCAAACGATTGTTGATCGCAGACCGGCCCTGGAACTTGAGATAGAACCACTGAGGTTAGAAAATGCTGCGAAAGTTGATGTCACACTCGATTTAGATGTCGAAGGCATCCGTCAATTGTGGCTCAAAACAATTGATCCACACTTCTAACTAAACGCCTATTGGGTGCCAGACTGTCTTTGACTCCATAAATGCCAAGATCCGTGCAGGTGAAGAAATATCTTTAAATGAGTGAATTCTCTTTAAGTTCTGCGCACCACTCTTTTTAATCTCAGTCACGAGCTTTGCATCCAAGCCAGAAATATCTAAACCATCAATATCCATGTGGGAAGCAAACCATGGAGCAAGCTCAGCACTCTTTCCAGTCAAGATATTTACAACACCAGCCGGAACATCACTGGTTGCAATAACTTCTGCAAGGCTCATTGCAGGCAGAGGAGCGCTCTCGCTTGCAAGAGCAATAACGGTATTTCCACTAGCGATGATTGGAGCGATACCTGCAACAAATCCAAGGAGCGCAGATTTCTTCGGGGCAATGAAGCCCACAACACCGAGTGATTCTGGAATAGTGAAGTTGTAATACGGCCCCGCAACAGGGTTAGTCGCACCATCTAGTGCACTGATTTTATCTGTCCAGCCTGCATACCAAACTAGAAGATCAATACTTGCGTCTACTTCATCCTGTGCTTTCTTCGGTGCAACTCCAGCGAGTTCGATAATTTCTGAAACAAATTGATCGCGTCGACCTTCTAGCATTTCAGCTATTCGATAAAGGATTTGTCCGCGGTTATACGCGGTTGCGTTCGACCAACCTGAGTGAGCAGCACGAGCAGCAACGACTGCATCTTTTAGATCCTTGCGTGATGCCAAACATGGATTAGCAATAAATTCTCCACGTGCGTTCTTTACTTCATAAGTTCGGCCTGATTCAGTTCGAGGAAAAGCCCCACCGATAAATAACTTGTAGGTTTTTTTCACATCAATGCGCTTACTCATGAGTTACTCCTTTGAGATAAGCAGTCAGACCGTGGCGACCGCCTTCACGTCCCCAACCAGACTCTTTATATCCACCAAATGGACTCGTTGGATCAAATTTATTGAATGTATTAGTCCAGATAACACCAGCCTTTAACTTCTGCGCTGCCCATAGAGTCTTAGATCCCTTTTCGCTCCAGACACCAGCTGATAACCCAAAGGGAGTGTTATTCGCTTTATCGATACCCTCTTGAGGAGTACGAAATGTTAAAACAGATAGCACTGGTCCAAAGATTTCCTCGCGTGCGATTCTGTGAGATTGCGTAACGCCAGTAAAGATTGTTGGCGCAAACCAGAAACCCTTGTCTGGCAAGGAGCATTGCGGACTCCAGCGCTCTGCACCTTCGGCATCTCCAGCAAGTGATAACTCTTTGATTTTCTCTAATTGAGCACGTGAATTAATGGCGCCTAAGTCCGTGTTCTTATCTAAAGGATCTCCTACGCGAATTTTCTCCATACGCTTCTGCAATTTCTTAATGAATTCATCAGAAATACTCTCTTGGATAATGAGTCTTGAACCTGCGCAACAGACATGACCTTGATTAAAGAAAATACCGTTAACGATTCCTTCAACGCTCTCATCAATTGCCGCATCTTCAAATACAAGATTCGCGGCTTTGCCGCCTAGTTCGAGGGTCACACTCTTTGATGTTCCAGCAACTGATTCGGCGATTATCTTTCCAACTTCTGTCGAACCCGTGAATGCGATTTTGTTGATGCCAGGATGATTCACAATCAGAGCACCAGTTGATCCATCTCCGGTAACAATGTTCACAACACCAGCGGGTAATCCTGCTTGCTCGCATACTTCTGCAAATAACAGTGCGGTCAAAGGCGTTGTTTCAGCTGGTTTAAGAACAACTGTGTTGCCAGTAGCAAGGGCGGGTGCAACCTTCCATGCCAGCATTAGTAGTGGAAAATTCCACGGAATAATCTGTCCTACGACGCCGTGTGGCTTTGCTTTTGTTCCAACACCGGCAAATTCGAGTTTGTCTGCCCAGCCTGCGTGGTAGAAAAAGTGTGCAGCAGCAAGTGGAACATCGACATCACGAGATTCTCTAATTGGCTTTCCATTATCTAAACTTTCAAGAACGGCAAATTCGCGCGCACGTTCTTGCAAAATTCGAGCGATACGGAAGAGATACTTGCCACGTTCACGCCCTGAAAGTTTGGACCAATGTAAATCCAACGCTTTCTTGGCAGCCTTTACAGCTGCATCGACATCTTTTTTTCCACCAAGTGAAATAGAGCTCAAAACTTCTTCAGTGGCTGGATTGATTGTTGGAAAATGCTTTTCACCCGCAACAAACTTTCCACCGATGTAATACCCATACTTGGGTTTAATGGTGACGCTGGCGCGAGATTCAGGCGCCGGTGCATATTCAAATGTCATGCGTATGTCTCCATTAATCGATCGTCACGTACTGAGGGCTAGCGTAGTAGCCATCATCCATTTTCATGCGTTGCATCAATAAATCATTGAGAAGTGCGCTGGCACCTATTCGAAATAGAGATGGTGTTAGCCATTCCGGGCCCGCTGTCTCATTAACCAGAACTAGTTGTTTGATCGCATCCTTTGTGTTGCGGATTCCACCCGCAGGTTTTACACCGATGCGAACGCCCGCCATTTCATAGAAGTCTCGAACAGCTTCGAGCATCACAAGTACAACGGGGGGAGTAGCTGCAGGTGCAACTTTTCCAGTGGACGTTTTGATGAAATCTGCACCGGCTAGCATCGCTAAATAAGACGCCTTGCGAACATTGTCATAGGTAACTAATTCACCAGTTTCAAAGATGACTTTAAGGTGTGCTTTTTCTCCGCAAATTTCTTTGATGGCCACTATTTCATTAAAGACTTCAATGTAATTTCCAGATAAAAAAGCGCCGCGATCGATGACCATATCTATTTCGCCAGCACCTGCATCAATCGCATCTTGAGTATCTTGGATTTTGACCTTCATTGATGCTCGACCAGATGGAAACGCAGTTGAAACTGCTGCAACAGGAACGTGTGCACCACCAATTGAATCCAAATGTTTTCTTGCCACGCCAACCATGTCGTTGTACACGCAGACCGCACCAACACTTGGCACACTCAAATCAGTGGGATCTGGACGCACAGCCTTGGCACATAAAGCCTGAACTTTGCCCACGGTGTCAGCACCCTCAAGTGTTGTTAAGTCCACCATTGAGATGGCAGTGTCAATAGCCCAGCGCTTGCTCGTTGTTTTAATGCTTCTAGTGGCAAGCATTGCAGCGCGAGCATCTGCACCAACTGCGTCGACACCAGGTAATTTATTTAGAAACTCTTTTAATGATGAATCAGAACCGTCAATGAGGCCGTAGTACTTCATGCACCTCATCCAATCCCTAGTTGATTAAGAGAGTAATTCTCTCAGTGAAGGGCGTAATTGTTCAAGTAGGGACATTGCAATGGTTTTTTCGGAGTTAACGACTTCTATGTAGCACTTGATCTTTGGCTCTGTACCGCTTGGACGGATGATAATTCGAATGTTCTGTTCTAGCGTGAATCGAAGTCCATCTGTTGGGGGCAAAGAATTTGCAGGCTTTGCTAAATCATCCATTAATACAACCTTAAATCCAGCAATTTCTGAGAGTGGATTTGCGCGTAACTTATTCATAATGGTTGAGATAAGAGCAATGTCAGTTACGCGGATAGAAATCTGTTCAGTTGCATGAAAACCATAAGTTTTCCAAATTTCATCCAGTAAATCACTAAGCGTCTTTCCTTCACTCTTTAAATCTGTTGCAATTTGCGCGAGCAATAACGCGGCAGATATTCCATCTTTATCATTTACTGTATGTGAATCAACACAGAAGCCAATTGCTTCTTCATATCCAAAAATTAGGTTAGGAATCTTGGCAATGTACTTAAAGCCAGTAAGCGTTTCTGCAAAATCTAACTTGTGATAAGTGGCGATTTTAGAGAGAACTGTAGATGAAACTATTGAGTTAGCCAGAGTTCCAGATTGTGCGTTTCTTGCTATAACTTCACCGAGAATTGCACCAATTTCATCTCCACGAAGCGCTCTCCACCCGAGATCACGATCTTTAATTGCAACCGAACAACGATCGGCGTCGGGATCATTTGCAATCACCAAATCTGCATCAAAAGTTTTTGCTGTTTCAAGCGCCAGGTCGAGTGCTCCTGACTCTTCGGGATTAGGAAATGGCAATGTTGGAAAATCAGGATCTGGCTGCGCCTGAGATTGCACAAGAATTAGCGATGGAAAACCGGAACGATGAAAGACGCGTTGTAAAGTTTTTGTACCTACACCGTGCATCGCTGTGTAAACAATTTTTAGATCACCTGGTCGCGGTGCTAAGACTTTTGTTCGCTCGACGTATTTTTCGACCATATCTTCATCAAGTACTTGCCAACCAGAACCTCGTGGGACTTCTTTGAGTGATTTAATGCTCTTAATGTGAGTTGAAATTTGTTTATCTGCAGGAGAGATTATTTGAGAGCCGCGGTACGTAACCCCATCGACTGTGCCACCTAAATAAACTTTGTAACCATTATCGCTTCCAGGATTATGGCTTGCGGTAACCATTACCCCAACATCAACGCCTAACTCATTTACTGCAAAGGCAAGCACTGGTGTTGGCAGGGGACGTGGCAAGACTGAAACTTTCAAGCCAGCGCCACTAAAAATCTCAGCACTGATTTTTTCAAAGACATCGGATCCATATCTAGCATCGCGCCCAATCACTACTGATGTAAGAGAACGCTCTTTCATGTATCTAACGATGCCAGCAACTGTTTTGCCCACAACAGCTTGATTCATGCATGAAGGACCAGGTCCGAGTGGGCCACGCAAACCAGCAGTGCCGAACTCCAGGAACCCAGCGAAAAATTTACGAAGAGTTACTTCATCTTCCGCGTCAAGGAGTTGCTTTAACTGTGCGGCTGTTACTGGATCTGGATCATCTTCAATCCATGCACGAACTTCGGCGAGAAGATTTGAATCCATAAACCTAGAGTAACTTCGGAATTACTTCCTTGAGAAGAGTTCCCATGCGAGTTGCTGCAGCTTTTCCAGCGGCAATAACTTCTTCGTGATTGAGTTTTTCTCCTGTTACACCTGCAGCAGCATTTGTTACTAAGGAGATTCCAAGAACTTCTGCACCTAATGCGTGCGCTGCAATTGCTTCTGGAACGGTGGACATTCCGACTAAATCAGCGCCCATTGCTCTCATCATCAGAATCTCAGCGGGCGTTTCATACGTTGGTCCGCGCCAATGGACGTAGACACCTTCTGCTAAGGATGAATCTGCACTCTTCACAATAGATCTGATTCGCTTGCTATAAAGATCAGTCAAATCAACAAAGTGCGCTCCGATTAGGGGAGATGTTGCAGTAAGAGAGATGTGGTCGCGAATTAAAACTGGTTGACCGACTGAATAATCTTTATTTATACCGCCACAAGCATTTGTAAGAATTACTACTTTGCATCCAGATTTAACTGCAGTCCTGACGCCATGAACAACCGGTTCAATTCCTTTGCCTTCATACAAATGTGTGCGGCCAAGAAATACAAGTGCACGCAAAACTTTGTCACCGCTTTTTATGGAGTAAGACCGAATTTTTCCGGAGTGACCTTCGACAGCAGGCGGAAGAAATCCAGTGATTTCATCAGCATTGCATTCGTAATCTGGCGCACCAAGTGCTGAAACTGCATCGACCCATCCAGAACCCATAACTAATGCGATGTCATGAGAAATTACGCCTGTGCGTTTGGCAATATCAGCCGCAGCTTGTTCGGCAGCCTTCAGTGGATCGCTATAGAGCAGTTGGTCGCTAGTCATGTATCAATAATGTCACAAAGCGCATTTCATTTCATTAACTTCACTTCTGGCCAGCTATATCCAAGTTGATTCATCGCGCTACGAAGAAAGGGCATTGAGATACCAACAACGTTTGTGTAGTCACCTTCGATAGATGGAATGAAAGGAGAGCTAAAACCATCGAGCGTAAAGCCACCTGCTACGTGAAGAGGTTCACCGGAGTTTATGTAATCATCTATTTCAGCATCTGACATGTCTGCAAAAGTGACTTTCGTAGTTATTCGATCACTTATCTCTCGCCCCTGGCTTGTATCGATCACACAATGGCCTGTATGCAAATATCCAGATTTCCCTCGAACTCTTTGGGCCCGCTGCTTAGCAACATGTGCAACGCCAGGTTTGCCAAGTGATTCGCCTTCGAATTCAAAGGTTGAGTCGCAACCAATAATGATTGCAGGAAAATCGATTTGCTCACGAATTGTGTGCGCTTTGGTGATTGCCAATGCAATAACCATGTCTTGAGGTGTCATTGCATTGAAGAAATCGGTTTCTTCATCAACATTGCTCACCATAATCTGTGGGGAAAGCCCAGCAGACTCCAAGAGTCTGCGTCTAGAAGTTGATTGAGAAGCTAGAACAATTTTTGGCATTTAGTTTTTTCGTCCTGATTCAAATTTGTTGAGTTGAAATAGCGCCGCAGGTGTACGCAGTTCACGGTCCATACCCGTACGGTACTAGTGGCGGGTATTGAATTACGTCAGTGGTGAGCCAAGCCGCCAATAAGATAACTACTGTGAAATCTGAATTTCCAGTCGTGGGCGTAATTGGCGCAGGCAAATTAGCACGAATGATGGTTGCACCAGCAACAGCGTTGGGCATTAAGTTAATTCCGTTCGCATCAAGTCAGGCAGATAGCGCCGCCCAGATAACACATTGCGTGATTGGTGATTACTCAGATATTGAAGCCATCAAGAAATTTGCAGAACTGTGCGATGTAGTGACCTTCGAGCACGAACTCGTTCCACTGCACATCATTAAAGCCCTGGAAGTTGCTGGGGTCAGGGTTCGTCCCGGTTCACATACTTTCGAGTATTCAAGGGAAGAACTCCTAACAAAGGATTTAACCGATTTTGATTATGAAATTTCTGTGATGGTCGCGCGATCACCACACGCACAAGCCACTTCATGGGCGCCAACGCAGTTGATAAAAAGCGATGGAGTTCTTTCTGTAACTATTTCACCTGCACCATTAATGAGTGCTGAAATGAGTGAGCAGAGCCAAAAAATTGCTCTAGATATTGCTGCTGAGATAAAACTAATTGGTGTCATGGCAGTTCTAATGTGCGTGAAGGGTGAGAATGTATTTGTAAATAATCTCGTTTTACATCCGCACGTATCAGGTAATTGGAGTATCGAGGGTTCGCAAACGAGCCAATTCGAACAACACATTCGTGCCATTCTCGATCTTCCGCTGGGTGATCCAACGATGCTCGATGATTATGTTGTAACGGGAAATATCATTGGAAAAGATAAATCTGACATGTATCGCCCTTACCTTCACTTAATGGCACGTAATCCTTCTCTCAAATTCCATATGTACGCAAATGAAGTTCGCCCCGGCAGCGAAGTTGGTCATATCACCGTTGTTGGAGATGACCTTGAGAATTTGCAAACCGAAATACATCACGCCCTTGACTATATGAGCGGTGAAATTGAAGAATAAAAAAGAGATCTAGCTAGTTATTTAGCGCGATACTCAATTGCAGGACACCGATCCATAATTGCTATTAAACCCGCTGCTTCTGCGCGCTGTACAGAGTCTTGATCAATCACGCCAAGCTGTAACCAGATTGCTTTGGCACCGAGTGCGATAGCAACGTCGACATGGGGGCCTACCAGCTCTGAATTAACGAAAAAATCAACTACATCAATTTTTACTGGAATCTCTTCAAGAGTTGCGTACCCTTTTTCACCATGAACACTCTCTGCTTTTGGATGAACAGGAATGATTGTGTGACCCTTTTGTTTTAAGAGCGCTGCAACCGAATAAGCCGCTCGATCAGGGTTATTACTTAGTCCTAAAATTGCCCACGTTTTCAAGCCAAGGACGCGATATATCTCTTCCTTTGTATTAATCGGTGCGACCTAGCGCGTGAAATTGCCAACCAGATGAACGCCATTTATCTCGATCTAATGCATTTCTGCCATCAATAACAATTTTCTTCTTTACAAGTGAAGCCAGTGCTTTTGGATCTAGTTCGCGATACTCACGCCACTCAGTTAGATGCAAGATTAAGTCTGAATCTTTTACACACTCTTCAACACTCACCGCGAAACCAAGCTTAGGAAAACGCTTGCGAGCATTCTCGATTGCTTTTGGATCATGAACAACAACATCTGCACCTGCTGCCTGTAATTGTGCGGCGATATCTAAAGCTGGAGAGTCTCGAACATCATCACTATCAGGCTTAAATGCAGCACCGAGTACAGCAATCTTGTATGCAGTGAGATCTTCAGTGAGTTCAGCGCGAACCACATCAATTACTCGCTGACGAGCTCGCAAGTTAATGGCATCGATTTCGCGCAAAAATTCGAGAGCTTGCTTAGCGCCCAACTCTTCTGCACGAGCCATAAATGCACGGATATCTTTTGGAAGACATCCACCACCAAAGCCAATACCTGCTTGTAAGAAACGGTTTCCGATTCGTGGGTCATAACCGATTGCCTTCGCAAGTACAGTTACATCACCACCTGCTGCTTCACACACTTCAGCCATCGCATTGATAAATGAAATTTTGGTTGCAAGGAAGGAGTTTGCAGCAACCTTCACTAATTCTGATGTTGGAAGATCCGCTCGAATCCATGGCGTACCTAGATCAATAATTGGCTTGTAAACCTCTTTAAGAACTTCTTCTGCACGATCATTGGCAACTCCGACAACTAAACGATTTGGAGTTAGCGTGTCTTCAACAGCGAAACCTTCTCGCAAAAACTCTGGATTCCAGGCTAAATCAGATTGTGGCGCACTCTGTGCTAATTGCTCGCGCAATCCTTGTGCAGTTCCAACCGGAACCGTTGATTTTCCAACGACTAAAGATCCATTCTTCAAATACGGAGCAATCGCTGCCACAGCTGATTTAACGTAGGTAAGGTCTGCCGCCAATCCATCTTTGCTCTGTGGTGTTCCTACGCAAATAAAATGAACATCGGCATCTGCGACAGCCGAAAAATCAGTTGTGAATGTAAGACGACCTGTCTTTATCTCGGTTGCAAGTAAGGAATCAAGACCGGGTTCATAAAAAGGTAGTTCGCCCTTCGAGAGTAAAGCAATTTTTTCAGGATCTGTATCAACACCAATAACTTCAAAACCTAGGGAAGACATACATGCAGCGTGCGTTGCTCCTAAATAACCGCAACCAACAACAGAGAGCTTCAGTGCCATAGTGATAATCCTATTTCAGTTCTCCGCATGGATTTTCATCAGCGGTTCGTGTCTTGAATTTATCGACGATTGTTTTCTCTGCTTTAGCAGTGCTGGAGGCACTAGGTGATGGGGTCACTTCATCAACAATTGGCAGATCATCTCGCAATCTTTGAAAGAGTTCACCAGCTAGAACAGAATCCCATGTGACAACAGATCCGACACCATCTGCGTATGCGTTTGGATTATCAATTGGCACAGTCAATGTTCGAACTTTGCTTGCAGACAAGTTACGCAATTGCTTTGCCAAAGTGAGTAAGTCGGATTCATTTAATCCTGAATCTGTTTTGACTGTTGAGATTGCAGCATTGAAAAAATTCACAAGTTTAATTGGATTAAGTAAAACACCTGTGCTTGTAGCTTTTCTTAGTACAGAGCTCATGAATTGTTGCTGACGTTGCATACGTCCGATGTCACCAAGTCCATCAAAGTCACGGGTTCGAACGTACTTAAGCGATTCAATTCCGTTGAGTGTATGAACTCCTGCCGCAAGTACGAGGTGGCTCTTAGGGTCATCAATATCTTTCTTAGTACAGACTTCAATTCCGCCGAGTGCATCAACAATTCCAGCAAAACCGGCAAAGTTAACCTCGATGTAATGATCAATGCGTAAGTTTGTTGCAAGTTCAACAGTTTCAATCAATAGCGGTGCACCGCCCCATGCAAAGGCTGCATTAATTTTTGATTTACTTACGCCAATATCTTTTGTGCCATCAGAACTGCGATGCGCAGGAATGGTTACCAGCGAATCTCGAGGCAGCGAAATAATCATCGCTTTATCTCGGGCTTTACTAATATGAACAAGCAACATCGTGTCTGATCGACCGCCAGCAGCAGTTTTTGTGCTTCCAACGCGCAGCACTTTCATCTGTTCTTTTGTAAGTCCTTCGCGGGTATCTGATCCCACGAGCAAGTAGTTCAGCGCTTTCGATGTTTTCTCTGGACGTGAATCTAAATTTCCGAATACGTCAATTCTCTTAATTGAGCCGCTGACTTGGCCTAGGGCTAACCAAGAAAAAGCAGATACGAGTACAACGCTTACTGATAAGACAGTGAGCGCTTTAATTCCTCGCGTAGTATTCACAGGTAGAGCGTACTTGGACGATAGCGTGTAGGGGTTATGTCGACATCAGGAATTGAGTTATCTCTCTCACCGGGCACCAATTTGCCCGCTGTTTCCGTCGTGCTCCCTGTCCTTAATGAAGAATTGCATTTAGCAAATGCAGTTAACTCCATTCTTGCTCAAGATTATTCAGGCTTACTCGAAGTAATTTTGGCACTCGGTCCATCGAAAGATAGAACTGATGAAATAGCAAAGCAGCTAGCTGCATCAGATTCACGAATTACATTGGTTGAAAATCCCAGTGGCAGGACTGCGGCGGGTTTGAATGCGGCTATAAACAAATCAAAAAACCCCGTCATCGTCAGAGTTGATGCACATTCTGAGCTACAAAAAAATTATATTTCCCAAGCAATTGAAGTAATGAAATCAAGTGGCGCCGTAAATGTTGGTGGAGTTATGGGAGCAGAAGGCAAATCAGCTTTTGAAAAAACTGTTGCTGCTGCAATGAGAAGCCCACTTGGCGTCGGCGCATCGAGATTTCATACAGGCGGTGAATCTGGGTACGTAGACACTGTGTACCTAGGTGTTTTTCTTCGTTCGGCAGTTATTGCTGTAGGCGGCTTCGATGAACGCTTTATTCGGGCGCAAGATTGGGAATTAAATTATCGTCTTCGCCAAGCAGGAGGCACAATATTTTTTGACCCACGGTTGCACGTGACGTATCGTCCACGATCTACTGTTAAAGCTCTTGCTAAACAATATTTTGAGTATGGCAGATGGCGTCGGGTTGTATCACGCCGACATCAAGGCACAATCAATTATCGTTACTTAGCGCCACCTTTTGCATTGATGGGAACAACTCTGTCACTGTTGATGGCTATAGTAATAAATTTAATTTTTATAATTCCTGCAGCAATTTACGGAATCTTCTTAATTCTTGCCTCACTTATAACTGGAAAAGGCATAACAGAAAAACTACTTTTGCCAATCGTTTTATTCACGATGCAGATGTCGTGGGGCCTTGGTTTTCTCACATCACCCAAGACTCTTGCTCCAGACAAGGGCTAAGAAAGTAAAGGCTGATGTAGCCTGTACACCGTGAGCGCGCCATTGCAGGTATACGAACCATTTAGAGCAGGGCTGCCACCGCTTCGCAAATATTGGAGATCACTCTGGTCGCGAAGAACTTTTATCGCTGAGTATTCTCGATCTGAATTACGTGAACAGCACTTCGATTCAATCTTTGGACAACTATGGCTGATTCTTAATCCGCTTCTGCTTTCAGGTGTTTATTTCTTGTTAATTGTCATCATTGGTGGCTCTGGGGGAGCACTTCGTTATGGCCACCTCACTGCAAGTCTTTTCCTCTTTTACTTAATTAGTAACAGTTTAAGCGGAGGAGTGAAATCAGTTACTGCCGGACAGCGCTTAATTCTTAACACAGCGTTTCCACGAATGATGCTTCCAATTTCAGCCACTGTGATTGCTTTCTTTAAGTTCATTCCAACCCTGTTCGTATTCTTAATAATGCGTACAGTATTGGGGCTGCCATTTGGGTGGGAAATGTTGTGGGCAATTCCGATAATTCTTATTGCTCTGGTTTTTGCTTTAGGCGTTGCAATTTTGATTTCAACAATAAATGTTTATTTTCGAGATATAGCAAGCTTCCTGCCGTACCTAATCAGAACTTTGCTGTACTTATCCCCAATCCTTTACGAAGCATCAGCACTCAAGCCAGAACTACGAATCCTTCAGCACATCAACCCACTTTTTGCGCTACTTGATTCTTGGTCTACAGCAATTGTTCATGCGCAGACTCCAGAGCTAGCAAGCATGCTCGCTGCCAGTGGTTGGGCTCTCGGAGTCTTGCTTGTCGGAACATATTTCTTTTTATCGAGGGAGCGTGAGTTCGCTGTCCGCCTCTAACGCACTTCATAAAACAGGTGACCTTGCAGTCTCCGTTAACAATCTTGGTCTAACTTACACAACTGCAATTGATCGCAGGCCAACGCTTAAGGCGCGTGTTAAATCTTTAGGTCGTGGCACAAAACAAACACGTGTTGTGCAAGCACTCGATAATGTAAATCTTGATGTTACATATGGCCAAGTCCTTGGTGTTATTGGAACAAATGGTGCCGGTAAGTCATCCTTAATGCGCACTATTGCCGGAATCATTCCGCCAACGCAGGGACGCATAGAAGTTTTCGGAAAAGTAAGCACTTTGCTAGCACTTGGCGTGGGCTTCAATCCTGCAATGTCTGGTCGTGCAAATGTTCACCTTGGTGGACTTGCGGCAGGAATGACGCGCAAAGAAATAGAAGAGCACTTTGATGAAATCGCAGAGTTTTCTGAACTTGGAGATGCCATAGATGCACCGATGCGCACCTATTCATCAGGAATGTATGCACGTTTAGCATTTTCAGTAGCTGCAACTGTTCAGCCAGATATTTTGATTGTTGATGAGGCGCTCAGCACAGGAGATGCGCACTTTAAAGAGAAGAGTTTTAACAAGATCAAGGAACTCAGGAGCGAAGATCGTGCCTTGATTCTTGTCAGTCATGCGATGGCGACTCTTCGTGAAATATGTAATGACGTTGCTTGGCTACACAAAGGCAAATTAGTCTCACGTGGCAACCCAGATCAAATAATTGATGAGTATCAAGATTTCTTGCACCTAGGAAAGAGCTCTGCAATTGATGAGGATCTCTAAAACTTTTTTAGTAGTTTTCGCACTTCTTTTTTCAGCTACACCCGCGCAGGCTCTCGAAATTCCGGCAGAGTTTAATTTTCAAGGTACCGGGTATGGGCACGGTGTTGGTCTAAGCCAAATCGGTGCTCGCGGGATGGCTCTTAGCGGGGCAAGCGCTCAATCAATTCTTTCTTATTATTACGGTGGTACTGAGCTACTCTCATTAAACGATAATCAGAATATTCGCGTAAACATTGGTCACATGCTTACGCAAGCAACAATCAAATCTGGAACTCAAAATTCAACGCTTAATCTTTACATGTCAGATGTGGGTGAGGACACCGCTGCGATTCCAATTGCCTCTCTAAATTCGAAATCTGGCATTTCCTTTATTCAACTGGGTCGCAGTATTTCGGCATTTGTTGTGACTGGAAAAAACTCTCAATTTATTGGTAACAGTTCCGCTTGGAGTGTTCGTTGGTCAGGCACACGTTATTTAGAAGGAATCCCGTCAACAGTTTCGTTAAAAATTAATTCAAAGAGTGTGAAGTATCGCTACGGACAAATACAAGTGAAATCCGTGAGAGCACCGCTATTGGGACACCGAATGGCTGTGACAAACACCCTTCGAATTCACGATGAGTATTTATACGGAATTGGTGAAGTTCCTTCTTCGTGGCCAACTCAGGCACTCATTGCTCAAGGAATTGCATCTCGCTCATATGCACTGAGCAAACTCGGAACTCCAAAATCTGCATGTGACTGCAATGTCTATAACAATATTTCCGATCAATCTTTTGTTGGCTTTTCAAAAGAGATTGAACCAATCTATGGAAAGTTATGGAAAGAAGCCGTTCAGGCGAGTTCAACTTCTGAAACAACTGGGCAGGTAATCACACTTAATGCTCTACCAATCACCGCATTTTTCTTCTCATCAAGTGGAGGTCAAACTGAAACGAGTGTAAATGCGTGGGGTCAAGAGAGAAGTTTTACAACAAGTGTTGCTGATCCCTATAGCCAAGATCCGATTCTTAATCCACGTTTTTACACCTGGAACCGACCGTTGTCTCAAGCAGTTCTTTCGCGAGCATTCGTACTCCCAGATATTGTCGCGTTAAACATTGAATCTAGAAATACAACCGGAACGGTTGCGCGAATTACAGCTAGGTCGAGTGATGGAAAAACTTCTACGCTGCGCGGTGAAACCTTTAGAAGTAGGACTCAACTGCCATCGGCTTGGTTTAACTTAATTTGAATGTAGAACTGAGTTCAAGCCGCCCCACGAACCTGTTCGCATAACCACTTCTAAGCAACCATCTAGCGAGTTGCGTCTAAAAAGTAAATTACTGGCTCCAGATAAAGAAGATGCCTTGACGACATCTCCATCTGGCAGGCGAACCTTTGCTGCAGCTGTTATGTAAGTACCAGATTCGATTACACAGTTATTTCCAAGTGATATTCCGAGACCAGAGTTTGCACCCAACAGGCACCTTTCTCCGATAGAGATAATTTCTTTTCCGCCTCCGCTGAGAGTTCCCATGATTGAAGCGCCGCCACCAACATCTGTTCCATCGCCAACAACTACCCCGGCAGAAATTCTTCCTTCAACCATTGATGTTCCAAGTGTTCCGGCATTGAAGTTAACAAAACCTTCATGCATCACAGTTGTTCCAGAAGCTAAGTGCGCTCCAAGTCGCACGCGATCAGCATCTGCAATCCGCACTCCTGATGGAATAACGTAATCAACCATCCGTGGAAATTTATCAACGGAAAGAACTGTTATAGCGCCGTACTTTTGCTTCAGATTTGCTCGTGTAATTTCAAAATTTTCAACCGGACAAGGACCAACAGAGGTCCACACAACATTATTTAATATTCCAAATATTCCTTCGAAGTTGGCGCCGTGAGGCTTGATGACTCGATGTGACAGTAAGTGAAGTCGAAGGTAGGCATCGCTTACGGATTCAGGGGCTTTATCTAAATCAATCTCAAGTGAAACAACTTCACGCTTTACTCCGCGAATTTCATCAACGCCTGCAAGTGCCGAGAGAAATGGCAAGACTGGGGCAGACAGATTGCCTAAGACAGGTTCTGGAAACCACGTATCTAAAACCGCTCCACTGAGTGAAACGGTAGCAAGTCCATGGCCTGATGCAATGCGTTGTGACATGGGCTAAGCGTAACGCCTATTGTTACGCCCATGTCGTTACGTATATCTGTGTATTGCTCATCTTCTCCAACTATTGATATGAAATATCAAGATTTAGCATTTGAACTCGGAGAAGCAATCGGTGCACGTTCCTGGAATCTTGTTTCAGGTGGCGGGCACATCTCGATGATGGGCGCAGTTGCACGAGGGGTTAGAAAATCTGGCGGTCACACAATCGGTGTCATCCCACAACTGCTCGTAGATATTGAGTTTGCAGACAAAGATAGCCATGAACTACACATTGTCGGTTCGATGCGAGAGCGTAAAGGCAAAATAGAAGAGCTGGCAGATGCATTTATTGCTCTACCTGGTGGCCTTGGAACCCTAGAAGAGTTATTTGAAATATGGGTCGGACGCTTCTTGAATTTTCATCAAAAACCAGTTGTGGTACTCGATCCATTTGGTTTGTATGACCCACTCAAAACATTAATTGATCATCTAGAAGTCGAAGGTTTCGTTAAACCGGGACAACGCGAGTTGTTGCATTGGTGTACGACAATCGATCAAGCATTGGATATCTGCAATGGCCGATAATCACATTGCCCTCACACTCACACTGCCATGCAACGTGCAACGCGCATGGGATGAAGTTACTAATTGGGAAAAACAAGGTTCATGGATGTTACAGACTTCGGTATGGCTTACATCTGAAATAGAGAAAGGACCAGGAACTGAAATTGCAGCGTTTACCGGTCCTCTTCATAAACTCTTTCCACGCTTTAAATTTTTAGGACTTTTAGACACCATGGTTGTCACAAACTGGCAACCACCACACATCTGTGATGTTTTACATACAGGCAAAATACTTAAAGGCACAGGACGCTTTGAAGTTATTGAAATAGATAATCACACTTCCCGATTTAATTGGTCAGAAGTCATTTGGGCGCCGCGCATAATATTTTTGATAGTCAAACCAGCGCTTTACGTTGGAGTTTGGATTTCTCTGCGTAGATTCGCTCGAACTCTAAGATAACTCTCACAATAACTCGCCTAGATGCGGGCAAAGGTTGGCCGTTAGCACAGTAAACTTTGAGATATGAGCGAGCCTAAAACTTTGGCAGAAGTTCTGGCTGCGCTCCCAGACGAAGAAAGAATTATTTTGGTGATGCATTATTTGCGATCCATGCCACCCAGTGAGATTGCTCAACATTTAGGGGTTCCAGAGCGTTCGGTTACTGCGGTCATCGCTTTAGGCAAGGCTCGCCTGAGCAAAGTACTGGGCCTTTAAGCCTCTTTTTTCGATTTCATATATTTGCTCTACATGCGAGATACTTCTCCCTTACAGAACGCTCTTCGATTTACTTCCCTAAGGAGTCCCCAGATGGCAGCTATGAAACCCCGCACTGGTGATGGTCCCATGGAGGTCACAAAGGAGGCTCGCTCACTTGTGATGCGAATTCCTCTAGAAGGCGGCGGTCGTCTCGTAGTTGAAATGAATGCAGAGGAAGCAAATAACCTCAGCGCTGCGTTACATGCCGCAGTCTCTCTCGTTAAGAAATAGAGCGCATTTCTTCCTTTTTTAGTTAGCCTTTGCGTTATGCCTAATGCCCAACTAGCGAGCATCTCTTCACGCTTGGAAGATATTGTCAGTGCAGATGCAATCGCAGTTGGTTTCGTTAAATCCGAAGAAGATGGATACGAATTAGTCGGTGCTGTTGATGCCATCGCATCATTAGAGAAATTCTTTGAAGTTGATCTCATCGATGAAATTGCTTTTTTTCAACCTGCAGGCAAACCTGGCGAGATTCTTGAAATCCCAGTGAGTCAAAAAGCCACAAAAGCTGATCGCGTTTATGTAATTGGCCTCGGAGATCAGAGCACTCAATCTCATCGCCTCGCAGCCGCTAGCTTAGGTAGAAAATTGCGCGGCAAAAAAATTAATGTTTCAAATCTATTGGCTAGTCAGACACAAGATATTCGAGCCCATGCAATCTCAGCAGTTTTAGGTTCATACACATGGACACTTAAGAGCGATACGAAAACTGATCAGCCAACATTTAATATTGTGGGCAAGAGTGAAAAAATTGTTGACGAAGCTGCTGTGATTGCAAATGCAGTGTGTCGCGCTCGCGATTTAGTTCATACTCCATCGAATATAAAAAATCCGCTCTGGATGGCGCAACAAGCGCAGAAGATTGCAAAAGAAGGCAAACTCACCATCAAAGTATTAGCTGGAAAAGAACTCGCACAATTCGGCGGTTTGCGTGCGGTAGGAAACTCATCACCTAAACCAGGACCCCGATTTATTCAGATTTCCTATACGCCCAAATCAAATGGCAAGAAAGTTCCACACGTAGTCTTAGTTGGTAAAGGAATTACTTTTGATACGGGCGGAGTTTCACTTAAGCGCCCTTACGATTTGATGATGGCCATGAAGAGTGACATGGCTGGTGCATCTGCTGTTCTAAACGTTGTGGGAGCGCTACCAGAATTAAAACCGCGCGTGAAAGTTACAGCACTATTGATGTGCGCTGAAAATGCGCTCTCAGGTACTTCTCAAAGACCAAGTGATGTGATTACTCATTACGGCGGAACCACAGTAGAAGTTCTAGACACTGATGCCGAGGGACGTTTAGTACTGGCAGATGGATTGGCGTACGCCGATGCAAAGCTTGATCCAGATTACTTATTGGATATCGCAACGCTCACCGGTTCTGCAACACTGGGTTTAGGCCGTCAATATGGCGCCATGTATACCCGTGATTTGAAATTAGCATCGCAATTAGTTGCAGCTGGTGAATCATCAGGTGATCGCCTGTGGCACATGCCTTTGATTGATGATTATCAAGATGCACTTGAAAGTGACATCGCAGACTTTAATCACACCGCAGATAAAGGTGATTACTCTGCAGGTTCGGTAACTGCTGCTTTGTTCCTTGAGAAATTTACTGGCAATAGAAAATGGGTTCATCTAGATGTTGCAGGCACAGCGCGAAGTGAAAGTGACGCGGGAGAGTCTCCTAAAGGCGGTACAGGTTTTGGAGTTCGCTTACTAATTGATTGGATCATGAGTTTATGATGAAAATAGATCCACATGCATATGCCGAAAGTTTCATCCAAGAAGATGAATTTCAAATCAGAGCACGTGCTCGAGGGGCAGAAGTTGGTGCTAACGATGCAACAACAGGTGTTGGTGCCTATCTTCGCGCTCTTGCACATCAGCTTTCTGCACAATCAGTTGTAGAAGTTGGAACTGGATCAGGAGTCGGAAGTCTTTGGATTTTAAGCGGAATGATTACCAGCGGAACTCTCACGTCTATTGATGATGAAACCGAGCATTCACGAATTGCCAGAATTGCAATGCAAGATGCTGATATTGCTCCATCACGGTATCGATTGATTACAAATTCAATTATGGATGTCATGACGAAGTTAACTGATCGCGCATATGACTTAGTTGTCTTGAGGCACAATCCTGAAGACCTGACGTACACAATTGAAGAAGCGCACCGAATTCTGCGAAGTGGTGGAGTTATGGTTATCGACGGATTTTTCGGTGGAGGCAAAGTTAGCGATCCATCACAGCGTGATCCACGAACCATTGCACTGCGCGAAGCTGGCAAAACCGTTAAAGGGGCTACAGACCTTTGGGTGAGCACACTCATCACTGTTGGTGATGGTTTGTTAATCGCAACAAAGTTGTAGCAGGATAAGCGCCATGAAGTTTCGTTCCCGAAAATCCAACGTGCCAACAAATGCACCGTGGTGGGACTCTCAAGATTTTCCACGCTCCAACAGAGGAGTCACTCCTGGCGCACTCGTAATTCTTGCAATCATCGCTGGACTAGTTGGTGGAGCACTGGGCATAAATGCATCAGGTGGTTTTTTTGGAGGCAAAGCTAATTTAGTGTCTGCTTCAAATTCAGTTGAACGCAAACCAGATTCAGTAGCGGGTTTAGCAAATCGAGTTCTGCCATCAGTTGTATCAATTACAACATCTGCTGGAAGCTCTGGCTCAGGGTTTATTATCGACAGTTCAGGATTTATTCTGACAAACAATCACGTGGTTGAAGACGCCGCACTTTCCAAAGCAAAAATTATTGTCACACTCAATAATGGCAAAGAATTCGAAAGCAAGATTGTTGGTCGAGATGCTTCATATGACTTAGCTGTCCTGAAAATTCTTGCAACAGGATTGCCTGCCCTGCAATTTGGAGATAGTGACAAAGTAGCCGTGGGTGATTCTGTAATTGCAATTGGTTCACCGCTTGGATTATCAGGAACTGTAACTCTCGGCATCATTAGCGCGAAGGATCGTGCTGTAACTGCCGGTGGCTCAGCAGGCGAGAGTTCATTTATTAACGCATTGCAAACCGATGCTGCAATTAATCCCGGCAATTCAGGTGGACCTTTAATCGACACAACTGGCGCAGTCATCGGAGTTAACTCTGCCATCGCAACTCTTAGTGGATCA
>JAIYBJ010000024.1 GCA_027488575.1 Streptomycetaceae bacterium
AAAAATCCTTATGGGTACTTTGGATTCGGTGAATTAGCAGTATTTGTGTTCTTTGGTTTGGTTGCAACGATGGGCACGTACTACGCGCAAACTGGCGAACTAACTCTTAAATCCCTACTTGTATCTATCCCAATGGGCTGTCTTTCATGTGCACTGCTCGCAATTAACAACCTGCGAGATCGTGCTGCCGATGAATTAGTTGGAAAACGCACACTTGCTGTTCGCCTCGGAGATGCCAGTGCTCGCAAGGCATTTATTTCTCTATTGCTCATCGCCCACATAAGCGTTCTCTTTTTACTGCAGCCATGGACTTTACTGACTCTCTTGCTTCTTCCAATGACCTTTTCACTCATCAAAGCAATCCGCGGCGGCGCTGTGGGCGCGCAATTAATTCCTCTTCTTGGCACAACAGGCAAGCTTCAACTGCGCTTTGCAATCCTTTTGTCTCTCGGTTTGTTGCTCCCTTAGAAAAGCGTAGAATTAACGCATGCTCCGTTACTTACCAATTCTGCTCGCGGCAGGAGTCACGCTGTACGCACTCATTGATTGTGCACGCACTGAACAAGAATTGCTCCGCGGTTTACCAAAGTGGGCATGGTTATTGATAATTATTTTCATCGGAGTATTCGGTGCAATTGCTTATTTAATTTGGGGACGCCAACGCAGACAAGGACCAAGTCGCGGCGGACGTGGCAGAGTTATTGGGCCAGATGACGACCCAGATTTCTTGCGTAATCTTTAAATAAACTTATAAACCAGAGTACGTGTGCTTTCCGGTTCCCCAAATATTTACATAAATGTAATTAAACAAAAATGTAGAACCAGCAAAAATACACAACCAAGCTGCTCTACGTCCGCGCCAACCAACTGTTACGCGCGCATGTAAATATGCTGCATATGCAACCCACGTAATAAATGCCCACGTTTCTTTTGGATCCCAGCCCCAATATCTGCCCCACGCACTCTCTGCCCAAATCGCTCCAGCAATAACCGAAAAAGTCCATAGCGGAAATACGAATGCAACGAGTCGATAAGAGAGTTGATCCAAGGTATCTAAAGATGGAAGACGTTTAGCCCACGGTGCTCGTTCGCCTTTTTTCTCCATTGAATCAAGAAACAAGAATGCGCCAGCAATTACATTTGCAAGCAAGAAGACTCCACCAGAAATAATTGCTGTAGAAACATGTATGACTAACCATGGAGATTTGAGTGCAGGTACAAGTGGTGCACTAGGAACGTACAAAACGGTGACAGCTGTGCCTAGTGTCAGCAATACGGAAAGCGAAACGAATAAACCTAACCAACGAAGATCATATTTACGGAGCGCACCTAGATAAGCGGTAGTAAAGGCAAGAGCTCCCGTTATTGAAAACTCATACATATTTCCCCATGGAACTCGCCCTGCAGAAATTCCACGTCCCACAACTCCAGCTAACAAAAGAAGGAAACCTAAGATCACCATGGCTGTAGCGATACGGGCAATTTTTTCTGTACGTGAGTAATCAAAAGTTTTTGTGCGTAAATTTCCTTTAGCTGAATCAGCTAAGTGTGGCGCGCGCACTGCGAAAGCTGTTTCGTAAGCGTGAGCGATAAATGCCAGCGCGAAAACACCCATGGATGAATACACAAAATAATTTGAAATGTACGCCCACGTTGTAGACATTTACTCTGCTCTCCCTAAAGCTCGTGCTAGTTGTGCAATTTCATTTTCAAGACCAGGCGCTGAATTCTTTGCTAACCCGGCAACTTGAATGTTTTTCTTTGTAACGCTTACCCAAATTCTGCGTCTGCGCGTAAAGAGCGAAGCAAGTAATCCGAGTATGGCAACGATACTGCCAAGCAGCGCATAACTCTTGCCGGGATCTCGAACTACCTGCAGGTTGACCCACGGAATATATGTTTCAAATGTGATGGAGCCCTCTGCAAATTCGTAAGTCTCTCCCGGTGCAAGTGACTTAAGTCCTATTTTTGTCAGCGAATCTGTATCAATTCGATAGACCGATTGTGGGCGGCCGTTATCTAAACCAAGATCACCAGTCCATGCGCCCAAGAACAATTGTGGATCTAGCGCCTCTGGGTACACAGAGATTCCGCCACCTTCATCTGCGCGACCAATAGTTGGAAAGAAAGAACCAACAAAACCAAGTTGAGGTATTGCATCAGGAACTTTAATCGCACCCGTTGAAGTTAAATTTGAATCTTGTGGCAAGAACGGAACAGGACCTTGGAATGCGACATTTCCAATTGAATCTCTGACTGTAACGATTGGTGAATATCCATTTGCTTGTAGATAAACGCGTGTGCTTCCAAAAGTAAGTGGACTATTTACTTTCACAGTTTTCTTAACGGGAGCAGATTCTGGAGTGTCTTTGACGGTAACTGACAATGTGTAATCTTCAGGCGCATTAGTCACCGGATTGTATTTAGCAACGAATTTATCAACTTCAATTGAAAATGGTGGTAATGATTTTTCGTTAAACAACTTACCAAAGGAGAGCGAATCGAAAGTAGTTGGGGTGTTAATGAATCGCTCACCGACGTTAACGATTGCGTCTCCGCGCATTCCAAAGAGCGATCCAAAGCTAACGCCAAGAAGAATTAAGACAAGGGCTAAGTGAAAGAATAGGTTTCCGGTTTCACGAGTAAAACCTTTTTCCGCTGAAATCGAGCCATCTAGTTCGCGAATCCTAAATCTGTTCTTCTTAAACCATGCCCGAGCAATTTCAAGTTCGTCTCCCGTGCCTTTCCACTCGGTGTGATGCTCCATACGAGAAAGATTCTTGGGAGTTACAGGTGGCAGAGCTCGTGATGCTTTGTAATGCTCAAAGGTTCGCGGAAGGACGCATCCAATAAGTGAAATAAATAGAAGAATATAAATCGCGCTAAACCAAGGCGATGAATACACATCAAAGAGTGAGAATCGTTCGTACCACATAGCTCTCGTTGGAGATGTTGCAAAAAAATCACTTACAGCAATGGGATTCTGTGTTCGCTGCGGAATAAATGATCCAGGAATAGCTGCAACACCAAGCATTAATAACAACACAAGTGCGGTGCGCATACTTGTGAGCTGTCGCCACATGAAACGTAGTAGTCCTACTGTTCCAATCTCTGGTGTGTTTTGACTCATTTAAATCACCGGAACAAAATCTGAGATCCATGAGCGCATCTCATTATTAAAACTTCCCCATAAGCCAAATACTTGGGCAAGGCCAATAACAATTAAGAACACTCCACCGATTTTTGTAATCAGATCACCACGACGAACCAAGAATTTCCGTAACTTCTCTGAGCGATCAAGGAACAATCCGGATGCGATAAATGGAGCGCCTAATCCAATGCAATACCCAAGAGACAGAACTGCTCCACGCACCGCACTGGATTCTTGAAACGCCAGAGTTTGAACTGCGCCCAGTGCAGGGCCGATACATGGTGTCCAACCAACACCAAATAAAAATCCAAGTAATGGTGCGCCTACTAATCCAAGAGATACAGGCATCTTTGCTCGATATGTTGGAGCAAACGGAAACACTCCAATAAAGATTAATCCCAGTGCAATAGTGAAGACTCCAAGAATTGATGTGATGAGTTTTTCATTTGCTGACACATATGCACCGAATCCACCAAAGAGTGCACCGTATGAAATAAAGAGAACGCTAAAACCAAAGACGAATAAGACTGATCCAAGTAGTACTCGCCCACGACTCTTTGAAAAACCAGCTGCATATGAAATGTATCCAGGGACCAAAGGCAGCACACAAGGAGATAAGAAAGAAATCAATCCGGCAAGGAGGGCGATTGGAAAAGCGGTGATCAAGTAACCATCCAGTATTTGCTCTACAAAGAAATCTTTCACTCTGCATTCACCTTCTCAATGAGTTCGCTGAGTGAAGAATAAGTCACTTCGCCAGAAATGCGTGCTGCTACGTTTCCGCGCTTATCAATTAGAACTGTTGAAGGAATCGCATTAGCTGGTAAAGATTTTCTAAATCCAATTAATACAGAATCATCAATAAGTGTTGGATATGGCAGAGCAAAGCGGCGAGCAAAAGCTTCCGCGTTTACTGGGTTATCCCGTGTGAGAATTCCGATGAAAGCAACGTCTGTGTATTTCTCTGACAACGCTGCAAGTGTTGGCGCTTCCGCGCGACAAGGTGCGCACCACGATGCCCACACATTTACAACGGCAACTTGACCCACGCTGTATGTGTAGTTATTGCCAGAAAGTGTCATTCCAGAAAGTGCTGGTGCTGCTATTCGATCAGATGACTTGATATAAGAAACACTTCCATTGCCGGATACAAAACTCTCTTCAGCAATAGATGATCCACCGCCACCACATGAAGAAAGTACGAGCGCCATTAATGGCACAAAGATTAAGTTTCTGATTTTCATTTCTTTGGGGGCAATAAATGAGCAGCGGGCTCTGAATAACTTGTTCCGCTAATCATTCCGTCGTTATCAAAATGAACACTCGTCACACTCGCTAAAGAGCACTCGCGTTTTCTTGGATCGTGCAAAAGTCTGCGACCTTCAATTGCGCTTCGCAGGATCCAAATTGGAAGTTGATGGGACACGACAATCGCGTCTTTACCCTTTGCTGCATCTCGTGCTGCAAAGACGGCGGCAAGCATTCGATTTATTTGTTCATCATATGGTTCGCCCCAAGAAGGTTTCCATGGATTCCATAAGTGTTTCCATGCGGATGGATGCTTTAAAACACCATCACCAATTCCAAAAGGTTTTCCTTCAAAAACATTTGCAGCTTCAATTAATCGTTCATCAGTTGTGATTTTCATATTGTGTGCCGCAGAAATTGGCGCCGCTGTTTCTTGCGCACGTTGTAGAGGAGAAACGTGTAACGCACCTAAATCAATGCTCTTTGACCAATCACCAAGTGTTGCTGCCATCTTGTGGCCACGTTCTGAGAGTGTCCAACCTGGTTGACGCCCATAAAGGATTTTTTCTGGGTTATGTACTTCGCCATGTCTGACCACATGTACCGTCGAACTCACCTACTAAGCATAAAGCGTCATAAACCATCTCTTCTCGCTAAGGTTGTGACATGGCGCTCACACCGAACCGAGTTGCCTTTTTTGATGTCGATAACACGCTTATCCGCGGTTCAACCCTGTTTTTTCTTGGAAAAGGAATGTACAAACGTGGGTACTTCACCAAGACCGATCTTTCCCGTTTTGCCTTTGCCAATTTGCGATTTAGGTTAACTGGCAAAGAAAAGCAAGACGAAATTAAACGTTTTCAAGATGCAGCCACAGAATTTATTGGTGGGCATGATGTCCTCGAAATTCAAAATATTGCACAAGCAATTTACGATGAGTACGTTTCCCCAGCATGTTGGCAGGGCACAATCAACATTGCACAAAAACATTTAAACGCCGGTGAAGAGGTGTGGCTTGTAACCGCCGCTCCTGAAGATATGGCTATTTTGATTGCAAAGAATTTAGGTTTCACCGGCGCCCTTGGAAGTCGAGCTGAAGTCCGCGATGGAAAGTACACCGGAGCAATGTTGGGCAAGTTGTTACACGGAAAAGAAAAAGCGGTTGCAATTTCGGCACTTGCAAAAGAAAAAGGGTTCGATCTCTCCGATTGTTACGCATACTCGGATAGTCACAATGATTTTCCACTGCTCGAATCTGTCGGACATCCATCAGCAATTAATCCAGATGCAATTTTAAGTTTGCGCGCACTTGCAGAAGGTTGGCCTATTCATGATTTTCGCAGAGCGCGATTTATCATCAAAATAATCGGTCCAACAATTTCTAGACTTGCGGCCGCAGGAATTTGGTTGGCACCAGGCAGGCGTTCACGCTAACTCGATTTCACAGCACCATCTAAACCCCTGTAATGTAGGCAAGTTATGCAAATGCGTTCATTTACCGACTATCTACGTTCTGTAGATGACGCTGCCCTATTGGAGCTCTTCACCAAAAGAGCTGATCTCATTTCTCCTGTTCCATCAGATATTGCATCCCTTGCCGTGCGCGCATGTAGTGCACCAAGCCTTGCGCGTGCAATTGATGCACTTAATCAATGGCAATTTCAGGTTCTCGAAGCGTGTGCGGTAATCAATGAACCATTTAATGAAAAACAAGTTGTCGCAGTAACTGAAAAGGCTGCAACAGAAGTACTTCCGGAGTTAATTGCACGCGGATTGGTTTATCCATCAGATGATGGAATGAGATTGCAAAATTCGGTTCGCGAAGTTCTAGGAAGTGAAATCGCAGGTCTTGGACCTGCGTCAATGGCAAAGTTAACGCTAAAGAAATTAGATGAAGCGCCAGAATCAGCAAAGAAAGTATTAGAAAGACTTATTTGGGGACCACCTCGTGGAAGTGTTGGCGATATCAAGAATCCTGGACCAGGCGTTACGTGGTTACTCGAACAAAACTTTATGGTTCCACTAGATCAACGCACAGTGATTCTTCCTCGCGAAGTCGGTATTTATCTGCGTGGTGGGAAAGTGCACAAAGAACGCGAAGTTGTTCCACCAGAAATTAAGGGCAGTAAACGAGATGCAAAGAGTGTCCAGCTAGCAGCAATTGCTAACGTTGCAACAGTCTTGCGATGGGCTGATGAAATTCTCGAATACTGGGCGCAAGAACCCGCCGATGCTCTTCGTGCAGGTGGTTTGGGTGTTCGCGATTTAAAGATTATTGCAACCCACATGGGTATTGATGAAAATTGTGCAGCCTTCGTAGCAGAACTCGTTTACCTTGCAGGGCTTGTAACAATCGATGCCAACGACAAAATCTTGCCAACAAATAACTTTGATATTTGGCTTACTCAAAAACCATCTGATCGTTGGCAGGCAATTGCTGCCCCGTGGTTAATTACTTCTCGTGTAAGTGGTTTAGTTGGTCGTGCTGAATCAAAGAACACCGCAGCACTTGGTCCCGAATTAGATCGAGTCAACGCAGCAAGTACGCGCGCACTAGTTCTGCAGCTATTAGCTGAGAATAAAAATATTGCACCTGATGTGGCTGGTTTTACAGATCGAGTTAAATGGTGCGCACCATCAAAACGCAATCCAGGATTGCAAGAAGAGATGGTGCAGTGGACTCTTCGCGAAGCAGAGTGGCTTGGAATAACTGGGCAAGGCGTAATTTCAAAGTACGGAGAAGCGTTCTTAGTTGGCGATGAACTAGAAATCATTGATGAAGATCTGCCACAACCAGTTGATCACATACTTATTCAGAGTGATAACACTGCTATTGCACCTGGACCACTGGTGCACGATGTTGCTGCGGTGCTTGCCATCATCGGAGACATTGAAAGTCGTGGCGGTGCGACCGTATACAGATTTACAGATGCCACGATTCGTCGCGGATTAGATCATGGAAAAACCGGCGATGAGATCATCGAGTTTTTGCGCAAAACATCAAAGACTCCAATTCCACAACCACTGGAATACTTGATTTCAGATGTTGCAAAGAAACATGGTCGCTTGCGCGTTGGAAATACATCGTCATTTATTCGTTGTGAAGATCCTGCGCTGATTACACAAATAATTAGTGATAAACGTTTAGAAATTCTCTCTCTTCGTCGAATTGCACCTGAAGTAATGATTTGCGACATGGATGCACACGATGTTATGAACGTGCTTCGCAATGCAGGTTATTTGCCGGCTGCGGAATCTAACAATGGAATGTTGCTGACTGGGCCGCGTTCATCTCGCGCGCAATCAAAACCTCGTCCACCACGAATTATTGGCGAACTAGAAGTTCCAACTGATGCAGCACTGACTGCTGCCATTCGTTCGATTCGAGTCGGCGAAAAATCTAGCCATAAACAGAGCACGCTTCGAAACATTGCAAACAATGCACTCGGTGCACTTCCACGTACAACTGCAAATGAAACTCTTGATATTTTATTGAAATACATCCAAGAGCAACGCTCGCTCTCAATTGGTTATGCCGACAACAATGGATCTGTTTCTCATCGCATTATTGATCCACTAAAAATCTCTGCTGGCTCACTTATTGCCAGAGACCACGGAACAGGTGAGATGCAGACATTTAGAATTCCGCGTATTACGGGGGTTGCACCGCTATGACGAGCGAGAAGCAAGGCGAATACGGCAGACTTAACCCTATGTTGGCAGCCCTTGAAGCCTTGGTGAAGTGTGAATCTCCCACTGAAGATCTCAAGGCGTGCAACGACGTTGTTCGTTTAGCTAGTGACATTGCAACTCGTGTGCTTGGAACACCTGCAGAGATTCGCCAAATAGAAGGTCGCCCTGTTTTTTGGTGGGGCGCTGCAAAGCCAGATGTTGTTTTACTCGCGCATCTCGACACAGTCTGGCCAGTTGGTTCATTCACACCGTTATGGCACATAGATGGAGATGTACTTCGCGGTCCTGGCACGTATGACATGAAGGCTGGATTCGTTCAGGCACTCTTCGCACTTAAGGGAATCACTGGTTCAGTCGCACTCGTCGGAACAACTGATGAAGAAACCGGAAGTCACGCGTCCCGCAAACTCATTCAAGATTTAGCATCACATGCAAAAGCAGTTTTAGTTCTTGAGGCTGCAATAGATGGCAAAGTTAAGACAGGCCGCAAAGGCACTGCGATGTATCAAGTACATGTACATGGACGCGCAGCACACGCTGGCCTCGAACCTGAAAAAGGAATCAACGCAACTGTTGAAATTGCACACATTGTTACGGCGCTAGCTTTCCTAGAAAATAAAGAGAAGCAGACAACTGTTGTTCCTACGTTAGTTAAAGCGGGCAACTCAACAAATACAGTTCCTGACTATGGTGTTTTAGATATTGATGCACGTTCTTATTCAACTGAAGAACTCAATCGTGTTGACGCAGCTATTCGTGCTCTTGTGCCGCTGCATCCAGAAGCGCGCATCGAAGTTACGGGTGGATTAAATCGTCCACCTCTTGAAACAACGTCGACCATGGAGTTATACGAGCGCGCAGAAAAAGTTGCAGCGCGAATCGGGATGCCACCACTTGGTCATGCATCAGTCGGTGGAGCAAGTGATGGAAACTTTGCAGCAGCTGCGGGTGCGAAAGTTCTAGATGGACTTGGGGCTGTTGGCTCTGGAGCACATGCCACTAATGAGTGGATAAGCATTAAAGCTCTCGAAGAACGCAGCGCTTTCTTACATGAGTTCATTAAGGATTTACTCAATGACTGATGGACCACTGATCGTTCAGAGCGATAAAACGCTGCTCTTAGATATCGATCATGCGATGTCCACAGAATGTCGCCGTGCTATTGCACCCTTTGCTGAGCTAGAACGCTCCCCCGAACATATTCATACGTATCGTTTAACAAATTTAGGTTTATGGAATGCACGCGCTGCCGGTCATGATGCCGAAATGGTTATCGATACATTAATTAAGTATTCACGTTATGCGGTTCCGCACTCAATTCTTGTTGATGTAGCAGAAACAATGTCTCGATATGGTCGCTTGCGCTTAGAAGCTGACCCAATTCATGGGTTGATTCTTGTAACAACTGATACGGCAGTTCTTGAAGAAGTTATCCGTGCAAAGAAGATTGCACCGCTTTTGGGCGTTCGAATCGATAATGAAACGATTGCAGTACATCCAAGTCAACGTGGACAGATTAAACAATCTTTATTGCGCCTTGGTTGGCCAGCCGAAGACTTCGCTGGATACGTTGATGGACAAGCACACGAGATCGCACTGACTCAAACGGATTGGAAGATTCGTCCTTATCAAGAGTTAGCAGCAGAAGGTTTCTGGCATGGTGGTTCTGGTGTCGTTGTATTGCCGTGCGGTGCTGGAAAAACAATCGTTGGTGCAGCAGCAATGGCACATGCAAAAGCAACAACCTTGATTCTTGTCACAAATACAGTTGCTGCGCGTCAATGGCGTGAAGAGTTGTTAAAGCGCACAACACTTAATGAAGATGAGATTGGCGAATACTCTGGAGCTAAAAAAGAGATTCGCCCCGTAACAATTGCAACCTACCAAGTTATGACAAAGAAGAAAGATGGTGTTTATGCACACCTTGATCTCTTTGATACGCATGACTGGGGCTTAATCATTTATGACGAAGTGCACTTGCTGCCTGCACCAATCTTTCGCTTTACTGCTGACATCCAATCTCGTCGTCGTTTAGGACTAACAGCAACTCTGGTTCGCGAAGATGGAATGGAGGGTGAAGTTTTCTCACTCATCGGACCTAAGCGATTTGATGTTCCTTGGAAAGAGATTGAATCACAGGGATATATCGCACCTGCGCAGTGCGTTGAAGTTCGTGTAAATCTCAGCGAAACAGAACGACTTTCATATGCAACTGCCGAACCTGAAGAGCGCTATCGATTCTGTGCGACAACTCGTACAAAGCGAAACGTTGTTGAATCACTTGTTGCACACCATGCCGGAGAACAAATTTTGGTCATCGGTCAGTACATCGATCAGTTAGATGAGTTATCAGAAGTACTTGGTGTTCCGCTGATTAAGGGAGAGACTCCGGTTAAAGAACGCGAGGTTCTTTTCAATAAGTTTAGAACAGGCGAGATTTCTTGCCTTGTAGTTTCTAAGGTCGCTAACTTTTCTATTGATTTACCTGATGCGACAATTGCGATTCAGGTCTCAGGTGC
>JAIYBJ010000022.1 GCA_027488575.1 Streptomycetaceae bacterium
TGAGCACTAATTGATAGCGCCATGACACCGAGTGATTTAAATGAGAGTGGGATTTTCTTAAAGCTCTGGGCGGCATCGGTATGAACGGCGATGTCGCCAGCAATCTTTACGATTTCTGCGATTGGCTGGATTGCACCGGTTTCGTTATTTGCATGCATGACAGAAATTAATGCGATTTCAGAGCCGCGGTTTGCAACTAATTTACGTAAGAAATCTAGATCCACAACGCCATCTTTTGTCACAGGCGCATAAACAACTTCAGCGCCTTCGTGCTCGGCCAACCATGAAGCAGGATCGAGTGTTGCGTGATGCTCGATTGCAGAGATAACAACTACGTTTTTACCAAGTGCTTTTTGCTGCCAGTAAATACCTTTGATTGCTGTGTTATTTGCTTCGGTGCCAGATGCTGTAAAGATAACTTCAGATGCTAAGCAATCTAATTCTTTTGCCAATACTTCGCGTGCATCTTCAACATCTTTGCGAGTGTGACGACCTTGCGTGTGCAAACTAGAAGGATTGCCGAGTGTGCGAAGTTGCGCATCCATTGCAGCGATTGCGTTTTCGAGCATGGGCGTAGTCGCCGCATGATCGAGATAGATGCCAGACATGGGTGTAAGTCTAGGACTTACGAGAGTGCACGCCTTGCGTAGCCTGTGGCAGCACAGCGAATAGATCGCCAATGACGCCGAAATCTGCGATTTCAAAGAGTGGGGCTTCTGGATCTTTATTGACTACAACGATTGTCTTGCTGGTTTGCATACCTGCGCGATGTTGAATCGCTCCAGAAATTCCACATGCTACGTATAGCTGTGGGCTAACAGTTTTTCCTGTTTGGCCAACTTGATGTGAATGTGGATACCAACCAGCATCTGTTGCAGCGCGTGATGCACCAACTGCTGCACCGAGTTCGTCTGCAAATGCTTCTACGGGTGCAAAGTTCCCATCTGTACCGCGACCGCCAGAAACAACAATGTTTGCTTCAGTTAATTCTGGTCGTCCACCTTTTACTGGTGGTTGTGATGAAGTAATTGTTGCGCCCTTTGCGTGTTCTGCAATTGTGATTGCCGCGTTTTCTACTGCAGGTGTTGCAGCGGCAGTACTTGGTTCAACAGAGTTTGGTCGCACAGTAATTATTGCTGTTGCGGTGTTGACTGCTGAGTGAACAGTTGTAGAACCACCGAAAACTAATTGTGTGCAACTGCGGTCTGCTGCAACGTCCACGGCATCAGTGATAATTCCGCTATTTGTTGCAACAGCTAGACGACCAGCGATTTCTTTACCCATTGCATGTGATGCAATCAAAACAGCAGTAGGTGAATGTGTCGCTGTTAATTGAGCAAGTGCATCAGCCATTGCCGGCACCCCATGTGTTGCAAAGTCTGCTGACTCAACAACGATTACAGATGCGACAGGGCCAACATTTACTGTTGCAGCCATTGCTGCACCTTTACCAACAGGTGAAAGAACAATTGCGGTGACATCGCCAATTCGCGCAGCAGCTGTTGCTAGCTCTGCAGTTGTCTTTGTCGATGCTTCTGCATAGAAATCTGCCAAGATAAATGTGCGGCTCATATCAACTTCTTTTCTGCCAAGTAATTAACGAGTGCATTTCCCGCATCGCCTTCGTCAGTAACTTTAATTCCAGCAGCACGTGGTGGACGAAGCGCTGAGTCAACAACTTGTGACCATGGACTTTGTGCTGACGCCCCAACTGTTGCAAGGTCGCGAGTTTCAATAGTTTTTTTCTTCGCAGCCATGATTCCCTTAAAGGATGGGTAGCGCGGTTCATTAATCTTTTCTACAACGCTAAGAACAGCAGGCATTGCTGCGTTCATTGTGTCCACGCCCGCTTCGGTCACGCGAGTAATTGAAACTTTGCTGCCTGCAACATCGATATCTACCTTGCCTGCAAATGTCAGTTGTGGCCATTGCAAACGCGCTGCAATCATTGCTGGAACAACGCTCATGCGGGCATCTGTTGATTCTGTTCCGCAAATTACTAAATCAAATCCACCTTTTTTGATTACTTCTGAAAGCACTGAAGATGTTGCAAGTGCATCTGATCCTGCGAGCGCCGCATCGCTAACCAAGATTGCATCATTTGCACCCATTGATAACGCTTTGCGAATTGCTTCCGTTGCACGAGTTGGTCCCATTGAAATAACTGTGACGGTATGTGGTCCGCCTTCTTCATTGCCACCATTTGCTTCGACAATGCGTAACGCTTCTTCAACTGCGTATTCATCTAAATCATTGAGAACTGCATCAACGCTTTCGCGATCGAGAAAACCATTTGCGCCCATTTTTTTCTCAGCCCAAGAATCTGGAACTTGCTTAACGCAGACGGCGATCTTCATGGGGTAAAGGTTACTCGCCAGTACCCAACCCCGCCCACTCGAGATAAGCGTTAACTCAGCCTTCGCCAACACGTAACCTCAAGTTCGACTTGATAGTTCTATCTGCCCCGACTCTTACAGCCATGAACGATTCATTACGTGTAGCAGTAGTAACTGAATCCTTCCTCCCCCAAGTAAATGGCGTCACTAACTCAGTCCTTCGAGTCTTAGAAACTCTTTCGGCCAAAGGACATGACGCACTTGTTATCGCACCAGATAGCGCAGAAGCACCAACAACGTATGCCGGCTTTCGCGTTAAGCGCGTACCTAGCTTGGCTGTTAAAGGTTTGCTGCCCGTTGGATTTCCGCAGCGTTCAATAGAGCCACTGATTGAAGGATTTGATCCAGATGTTATTCACCTTGCATCTCCTTTCTTTCTTGGAAAATACGCCACCCGAATTGCGCAACGATTAAATATTCCGACGCTTTCGATTTATCAAACCGATGTTGCAGGGTTTGCTCGTCACTACGGTTTATCAATCGCGCACTCACAGCTGACTAACTGGGTTGCAAATATTCATAAGCAAACCGATCGCACATTGGCGCCATCAACGTGGTCCTGTGATCAATTGCAATCATCCGGTGTTGACAATGTTTCACTCTGGCAACGTGGTGTCGATAGCGTGAAATTTAACTCCACAAAGCGTTCGGCAGAACTTCGCGAAAGCTTTGCTCCAGAATCACAGAACAAAATTATTGTGGGCTACGTAGGCCGCCTAGCTAATGAGAAAAAGATTGAGGATCTTGCCCCTCTGCATGATCGAGATGATGTACAACTCGTAATTGTTGGAGATGGACCAGCCCGTCAAAAACTTGAACGAATCCTGCCTCGCGCGCTCTTTGTTGGATACAAATCCGGAGAAGATCTTGCAGCGCATTATGCATCTTTTGACATCTTCGTTCACACTGGCAAGCA
>JAIYBJ010000012.1 GCA_027488575.1 Streptomycetaceae bacterium
ATAGCTTCAAGCATCGGCCTTGCCGGTACCTCATAAATTTTTCCTAGTGGAGAAGTCCAGGTGCATGCGCCATCTGAGTGAGACTTTAACTTCCAACCACCATGAGTTTTCAATCGATGATGTCTTCGACAGAGTGCACCAAGATTTGCAGCAGATGTTTCACCACCACTTTCCCAACTCTTGGCATGATCCAAATCTGCTCGAGCTGCCGAATGTCGGCAACCAGGAAATCTACAAGTTCGATCTCGCGCGATGAGAAAATCAACAAGTGCTTGCGGAGGTTCATAACTTTCTCGCCCAAAATCCAAAAGTGTTCCTGTTTGTGGATCAGTAATAAAACGTTGCCACTTGCCATCAGATGCCAATGCGCGCGCAACAGATGCAGGTATCGCGCCATATCCTGCGAGTTGTCCTGGATTTTCGGCAAGACCAAGAAGTGTTGGTAAATCGATTGTGACATTTACAGTTACAGGTCGGCGATGAAGTTTTACATCCACAACGTTCTGTTGAAGTGACCATGCTGCAATACTTGTAAGCGCATCTGCACGTTTCATATCCATTGAGCGATGTTGACCAGGTTGTATCTCTGAATCGTTTGCGGAGTCTGCAGCACTAATTCCACCTGCAGCACTAATTCCACCTGCAGCACCAATACCACGTGCAGCACCAATACCACCTGCAGCACCAGAACTATTAACGTCCCCGGCAACATTTGCGCTGGGAGCATTCAAGTTAATCGATTCACTAGCAACTTGTGCATGAATAAAGTTCTCAATTGCTTTCATAACAATCTGGGCATCCTCTGCTGGCAAAATTGCAACAATTGTGGAGAGTCCATCAACTTCTCTAAAGCATGACACTCGTCGTGTATCTCGAGCACGTTCGGCTATTTCTTCGAATGGTTCTGGTGCTAACTTTGCAATTGTTGTACGAACCTTGTTTGCAACTTGCGTTGGAGTGTGAAATTCAGCGTAGGCAAGTGCGCTCTGCTCGATTGAATAAATATGTGCAGGACCCATTCCATCACGAATCGCTGAAGCACTTTCGCGAGCGATAACTGTTGCGTGTGCAGGCGAAATTTCACCCATTGCCAGCGCTGAACAAACATTGGGAAGGTGATTAACAAGAGTTCTAGCAACATCAATTCGAATTTGCGCTGTACCGGTGGACATACGAAGCGCTGTTGCAACATCTTCTCTTTCGGCATCATCAACGCCAGTAAAAATGTCATCACTCTTGCTGCCTTCTTCTCCAGCAACGGCGACAATTGCGCGTTGCATCATGGCTTGCAACCAACTGATCTGTCGCTCGAGAGCAGATAAGTAATCAATGCGTGCAGCTGCAGGAAGGTCGAATGGGTTGATTGCTGAGAGTGATGTGAGGGTTTCAATGCCAGGCGCAGTAGCGAGTAATCGTGAGACAAGTTGTGTGCGCATGTGTGAACTATCGCGAGGCACACTGACAGAGTGTGGAAGTTATCCCCATGTTCAAACTAGAGTTATGGCCATAATGAGAGCTGACAAATTACGCAGAGTGAGCACATCTATGTACGAGAAGTCATTGGGCGCAAAGGCTTTTGCCTATCTATTCGTCAGCACAACACTATTGGCCACCACAACTGCACTAAGCGCACTCACTGCCCCCGCCGCACAAGCACTCGATCTACCCCTGACTGTTGCCGCAGATCAACTATCTGGTTATGAAAGATCACTTTTTAAACATTGGATTGATGCCGATAAAGATCGTTGCGATACTCGCAGAGAAGTTTTGATTCAAGAAGCAGTTGTGAGTCCAAAGTTAAGCAGTGGTTGTGTTTTAAATGGTGGCAAATGGATTAGTGCCTATGACGCATTAGCAACAACCGATTATTCAACGTTAGATATCGATCACATGATTCCGCTCTCTGAGGCATGGAGATCAGGTGCATGGAAATGGTCACCCGCACAGCGCGAAGCTTTCGCAAATGATTTAACGGATCCACGTGTACTTATTGCGGTGACAGCATCTCTTAATCGCCAAAAAGGTGATCAAGACCCAAGCACATGGTTGCCACCTGAAAACAAATGCACCTATGTTTCTAATTGGATTGCAGTAAAGGTTCGCTATTCACTCACAGTTGATCCCTCTGAAGCTAACGCACTTACTTCACTCGTTTCCCAATGCAACATCACATCCATTAAGGCATCTTCACTTTCGGCGTATGCAATCACGGCAGGAATTAATCCGATTACTCTGACAGGGCCTACCACAGCACCAACTGCAACAGCGGAACCAACTCTTGCACCAGAGACATATAAAATTGTTAAGTACTCAACGTGTGCAAAAGCGCGTGCTGCGGGAGTCACGCCAATCCTTCGCTCAAAAAATCAAACTTTGTATAACCTCAATAGAGCGCTAGACCGCGATAAAGATGGCGTTGCCTGCGAATAGCGGAGTTTTTTAAAGCACCCGCTAGCCGTTAAGATTGGCGCGTGGAACCACAGAAGATCCTGCTTTATTACGGCTTTACGCCCATCCAAGACACTGCTGCTGTTCGTTTGTGGCAGCGCACTCTGTGTGAATCCCTTGGTATTAAAGGCCGAATCATTGTGTCTGCCCAAGGAATAAACGGAACTGTTGGCGGAGAAATGGAAACGCTCAAAAAATATGTTTCCCAAACGAAGAAATATCCTGGATTTAAAAAGATAGATTTCAAATGGTCAAACGGCACAGGAAATGAATTTTCAAAATTATCCGTAAAGGTCAAAGATGAACTTGTGGCATTTGGCGATCCATCAGCAGTTAAGGTTAATGAAGATGGAGTTGTCGGTGGCGGAAAACATCTCAAGCCATATGACGTGCAAAAGCTCGTTGAAGAACGTGGCGATGAGGTTGTTTTCTTTGATGGACGAAATGCCTATGAAGCAAAAATCGGAAAGTTTAAGAATGCGGTAATTGCTGACGTAACTCGTTCACGTGATTTTGTGCGAGAAATAAAAAGTGGAAAATATGACCACATCAAAGACAAACCAGTTGTTACATACTGCACCGGGGGAATCCGATGCGAAATCATCTCTGCCGTCATGGTCGAAAATGGATTTAAAGAGGTTTATCAGATTGAAGGCGGCATCGTTAAGTACGGTAAAAAGTACGGCGATAAAGGATTATGGGAAGGCTCGCTATATACATTTGATGGCCGAATGGCAGTTGATTTCTCATCCAAGACCAAAGTAATTGGTCAATGCGAACTCTGTGAGAAACCCACCAAGTACTACACAAATTGTTCGCGTATCGGCTGTCACGCCTTAGTACTTCAATGCGATGAATGCGCTCAAATAGATGTCAGTAACGGCTGTACACACAAGTACAGTCGCTCTTTTAATCCAGATTTAATTGGTTAGTTTTTATCTTCCACGATCTCTGTAGGCGCTCCATGAACATTCAAAACATCTTCTGCTTTGTGTGCTGAGTTGCCTAACTTATGACCGTCACCAGAGCGATTAACAGGGCGCTCAGATTTATTAATCGCCGGCACGGTACCGAGCAATCCTTTCTGAAAGTCTTCAAAAGCCTGTAGAACTTCGCGCTTGGTATTCATAACAAAAGGACCCATCCATGCAACAGGTTCTTTAATTGGTTGACCACCCAGAATAAGTAGTTCTAATTCAGGTGAACGACTCTCTTGCTGATTCGCAGCGCGAATAACCAGAGTATCTCCATCACCGAATACAGTGAGTTGTCCCATCTGAACTGGGCGAGATTCTTCGCCAACAAAACCATGTCCTGCCAATGTGTACACAAGTGCGTTGTAATCCTTGCGCCATGGCAAACGAAGTTCGGCGCCTGGTTGAACAGTTGCGTGCACCAGAGTGATTGGTGTCTGTGTCGAACCAGGACCTTTGTGTCCCTCAATTTCGCCAGCAATCACACGAATAAGTGCACCACCATCGTGAGATGCAAGTAGTGCAACTTCACTGGCACGAAGATCTTGATATGCAGGCGGTGACCATTTCTTAGCAGCTGGAAGATTTACCCAGAGTTGAAAACCGTGGAATAAACCACCACTCATAACCAAATGCTCTGGGGGAGTTTCGATGTGCAAAATTCCAGCGCCGGCTGTCATCCATTGTGTGTCACCATTTTGAATTGTTCCGCCGCCACCATTGTTGTCATAGTGATCAAAAATTCCATCAATAATGTAAGTAACAGTTTCGAATCCGCGGTGTGGGTGCCATGGAGTTCCTTTTGGTTCACCCGGTGCATATTCAACTTCACCCATTTGATCTAAGTGAATGAATGGATCGAGCTCTGACATATCAACGCCTGCAAATGCACGACGAACAGGAAAACCTTCACCTTCGAAACCTTGTGGAGCTGTCGTAATGCTCTTAACTGCACGCGCACGCGATCCTGGTGCTGCTGTAACGCGCGGAAGGATTGTTATATCGCTGACGGTAACTGCTGGCATTTCAACTCCTTATTTCAATAAGCCGAGAATAGTTGAACTTTCAACTACCTGCAACCCGAGAAATTAGAGGTTCTTAAGCGCGGAAACAACCTTTGTGAGCGAGGCCTTTGCATCTCCAAAGAGAAGCATTGTCTTTGGATCGTAGAGCAGCTCATTTTCGATGCCCGCAAAACCCGGGCGCATCGAACGCTTTAAGAAAATAATGTTTGCAGCATTAGCAACTTCAAGAATTGGCATTCCATAAATTGGCGCACCAGGAGAAGTTTTTGCCGCAGGGTTAACCACGTCATTTGCACCGATAACGATTGCAACATCGGTTTGTGCAAACGTTGGGTTTACCTCTTCCATTTCAGCCAATTGGTCGTATGGAACATTAGCTTCTGCAAGCAATACGTTCATGTGTCCTGGCATACGACCTGCAACTGGGTGAATTCCGTATGCAACATCAATTCCCTTGGAAATCATTAGATCTGCTAACTCACGAACAGTGTGCTGTGCTTGTGCAACAGCCAGACCAAATCCAGGAACAATAACTACACGACGTGCATAGTTAAGCAAGATTGCAACATCATCCGGAGAACCTGAACGAACAGGACGATCATCTGCGGCGCCAGCTGCTTCTTGTGCTTTTGCAGTAAATGCACCGAAGAGTGTTCCAAAGAGTGAACGGCCCATTGCTTCAGCCATCATGCGAGTCAAGATAGTTCCGGAAGCACCAACGAGTGTTCCCGCAATAATCAGAAGTGTTGAATCTAGAACATATCCACTTGCCGCAACTGTTAAACCAGTAAATGCATTGAGCAGTGAGATAACAATTGGAACATCTGCGCCACCGACTGGAAGTACGAATAGAACACCGAATAGCAGCGATAGCGCTGCAAGAATCAAGAGCGGATTAGTACCGAGTTCGATAACAACCCAGACGGCCGAACCAAGTGTGGCTGCAAGTGTGCCTGCAATGACGAAACGTCCACCAGGAAATACAACGGGACGAGTAGTCATTAACTCTTGAAGCTTTAAGAATGTAATGATCGAACCGCTAAATGAAACGCATCCCACAATTACTGTAAAGACGGTTGCTATTACTACGGGGGTACTCGCTGTATCGCCAAGATTTAGGTATTCAACAATTGCTACAAGTGCTGCAGCTCCACCACCCACACCATTAAATAGTGCGACGAGTTGAGGCATCTGTGTCATCTGAACCTTGCGCGCAGCTGGCACACCAATAATCACACCAACAGCAATTGCACCGAGAATCCAGCCTAGGTTGTTCAGTGGAAGTGATTCACCCTCTTTTGAATAAAAGAAGACAACAACTGTTGCAATTGTTGCGCCAATTGCGCCAATAATGTTTCCGCGACGAGCTGTCTTTGGAGTTGATAGACCCTTGAGCGCGAGAATAAAACAGACACCGGCAGCTAGACCAATCAAGCTATAGACGAAATAACTCACTTGGTCTCACCACCTTTCTTAGGCTTAAACATTTCGAGCATGCGATCCGTTACAACAAATCCGCCCACCATGTTGATTGTGGCCAAAATGATTGCTGCCACCGATAGTCCTAATTCAAGATTGGTTTTACTGTGATCGGCAACAATGATTGCACCAACCAAAATCACACCATGAATAGCATTTGCACCACTCATCAGTGGAGTGTGCAAAGTCGATGACACTTTAGATACAACTTCAAAACCCACGAACACCGCAAGTACGAAGATCGAAATGATTGCAATCGGTTCCATTATTTTGCGCCTCCATTTCGCTTAGCTCCTGCATGTGTTACTGCTGAACCATTAATAATTTCATCTTCAAAATCAATGTTTAACGAAAGCGCACTGCCTTCAGCAGCTGGCTTAGTCAAAAGAGTCAGAAGATTTACTACGTTTCGTGAGTACAAACTAGATGCATGAAATGGCAGCTGACTTGGTACATCTTTGCCGCCCCAGATACGAACACCATTTTTTGTAACAACAACTTCACCAGGCTTAGAACCTTCAACATTTCCGCCAGTCTCTGCAGCAAGATCAACAATGATTGTTCCTGGTCCCATTGCATCTACCATCGCTTGTGTCATCAACTGTGGTGCTTGACGTCCAGGAACAGCAGCAGTTGTGATGACAACATGTGACTTGGCAATAAATGGAGTTAACAATTCACGCTGCTTTGCTGCACGCTCTGGAGTCATTTCGCGCGCATAACCACCAGCGCCTTCGAGTGCTTCTAATTCGAGATCGATAAATGTTGCACCCATTGATTTAACTTCATCAGCTGAAGATGGACGAACATCGTATGCCGAAACAACTGCGCCTAATCTGCGAGCAGTTGCAATTGCTTGCAAACCAGCAACACCAGCGCCTAATACAAGTACTTGTGCTGGTGTGACTGTGCCGGCTGCAGTCATTAATAATGGAAAGAATCGTGGCGACATTTCTGCGCCGACTAATACTGCGCGATATCCAGCGCACAGTGCCTGCGAGGTAAGTGCATCCATTGATTGTGCACGTGAAATACGTGGCACAAGTTCGAGTGAAAATGCAGTTACTCCTGCGCTCGCTGCTGCCTCAATTGAATCAACTGCAGTTACGGGAGATAGGAAAGAAATAGTGATCGCACCTTTTTTAAGCGATGACATCTGTGCGGGAGTAAGTGGTGAAACGCTGAGAACTACATCAGCATCTTTTAGAACATCACCATTTACTACGGATGCACCAGCGCTTTTGAAATCTTCATCGGTGGCTTGGGAATATGTTCCAGCCCCTGATTCGATGGAGACTTCATAACCCAATCGAGTTAACTTATTGATGATGTCTGGAACGAGCGCTACGCGCTTTTCGCCCTCACGGATTTCTTTAGGTACGGCTATTCGCATGAGGCAAACCTATTACTTTTGTTACCGACAGGCTAGAGCGAACCCTTAAGTTCACCTCGTGTTAAGTGAAATAACAAGGATTGAATGGTGGTCCTGCGATGAAATGCTTCACGCCAGATGACGGATTTTGGTCCATCAATAACAGATGCCATTACTTCTTCGCCACGGTGCGCAGGAAGACAGTGCATAAATATTGAATCCTTTGCACTCTTGTCCATCAATGCATCAGTGACAGCAAAAGGGGCTAGCGCTGCAATTTTTTCGGTCTTCTCTGATTCAGGATCACCCATCGACATCCATACATCGGTATACAAAACGCTTGCATCTTTCGCAGCGCTTTGTGCATCGTGAGTTACTTCAACAGTTGCACCACTCTTTGCTGCAATCTTCTGTGCAGTTGCAATTGCATCAGCACTTGGTGCCCATTTTCCTTCAGGTGTTGCAGCAACTACGTGCGCACCCATTATTGCTCCCATGATTAACCATGAGTGCGCCATGTTGTTTCCATCGCCCACATAAACAAACTTGCGACCCGAAACATCTTTGCCAAAAGTTTCGCGAATAGTTAGCCAGTCAGCCAATAGCTGAGTTGGATGATCATCATCTGTCAGTGCATTAATAACTGGAATCGATGCGTATTTTCCTAGTTCATCAACATCGGATTGGGCAAAAGTTCTAACAATTAATGCATCGCAATATCCGCTAAAGATTCTTGCCGTATCAGCGATTGATTCCCCGCGACCGAGTTGTAGATCTTCTCCACGCAAAACAATTGGCGAACCACCTAAGTGTGCGACCGCGGTTTGTGATGCAAGTCGCGTGCGAGTCGATGGCTTAGTCATGTAAATAGCCACGCTCTTATGGGCAAGCGCATCTTTAGAGCGAAGTGGCTTGTCAGCGAATTGCGCAGCTGTTTCTAGCAACAACTCAACGTCGTCGCGAGTTAAATGTTCGGTGCGCAATAAGTCTTTCATCTGATGAATTCTACCCTCACGGTAAGGTGTGCTCATGGGTATTTTCAGACGCGGAAGCGATACTGCTACCGACACGGATCTGCTCACACGTCCAGAATTAGAAGAAGATGATGGCGGCCATGATCGTTTTTCACATTACGTGAAAAAAGAGAAAATCGTTGAATCAGCAGTCACTGGAAAATCTGTGAAAGCGCTCTGTGGCAAGAAATGGATTCCATCTCGCGATCCACAGAAATATCCAATCTGTCCTGCATGCAAAGAGATTCATGACGGATTGCGTGAAGCGCCTGAAGAAAAGTGATATGAAAAAACAAAGACCTTTTCTCGCAATACTTTTAGTAATAGCAAACTTGCTCGTCTTTACTCCACAAGTAAGTGCGACTACTCAACCTAGAAAAGTTTTAACGGGCTGGATTCCTTATTACTCGATGAGCAGATCTCTGCCAGCTGTTGTTGCAAATGTGGACATCATTCGTGAAGTGATGCCTTTTTGGTACACATTGAAATATAACGGTGCAAAGAGACTTCCAGTTGTAACCGATCTGTACGCACCAGCTAATCCAAGTGTTCCGATTGAAAGACCGCTAGCAACAATGCGAAGTGCCGGATTTACTATCATTCCAACAATTACAGATGGAACGAGTGAATTAGTTTTATCAAAACTATTGGCTAATCCTGTATCTAGAACTCAAGTTGTTAACGCAATCGTAGAACTCGTCATGAAGTACAACTACGATGGCATTGATTTAGATTTTGAAGGTTTTGCATTCGTAGATAAGAACACAACATGGAGTACTACAAAACCACATTGGGTTGCATTCGTAAAAGAGCTCAGTGGGGTTCTTAAACCGAAGAACAAGTTGTTATCTGTTTCTACGCCATATCTTTACGACCCGGCAGGAGCACAGAAAGGTTATTTCGTTTACGCGTGGGCCGAGATTGCTCCGTTCATTGATCGACTTCGAATCATGACGTATGACTTTTCAGTTGCTAGACCGGGACCACTTGGTCCATTAGCGTGGACTGAGCGAACAATTAAATATGCGATTTCTGTAATGCCCGCATCAAAGGTTTATGTAGGTATTCCTGGTTATGGTCGAGATTGGGTTACTCAAGTAGAAGGAACCTGTCCAAAAGAAGTTGCAAACGTCGTAAGAGTTGGCGCAAAAGCTGCAACCTTTGTTTTAAGAGATGCAGCTGCACTCGCACAGAGTTATGGCGTTGTTCCAACTTATGACGAAACACTAGGAGAAGTTAACTTCACATATACCAAGACATACACGGGACAAACAGCAAATGGATTAGCGACAACGTGCACTGCAACCCGCACCGCTTGGTATCAAGATGCACGCAGTTTTACTTCAAGAATTGCTTTTGTTTCCAAGTACAGACTTGGGGGAGTTGCTCAATGGACTTTCGGAATGGAAGACATGGCAGCGTCTCAAGCAATTAGAAGCGCCGCCTTGGCGATTGCACCTGATCAAGTGATTAGCACTATTGAACCAAGCACAAGTTCACTCGAAGGTGCTGCGCCTCTTGAATTTGGTTCATTATTCGGATTGAAAGCGAAGTTTGAATTACCAGATAAGTTGCCAATCAATAATCTACTCGTGCGAATCGAAACCAAATCTGCAAATGAAACGCAGTGGCGTGAGATTGCTACAAGCACCACTGGTGTGGATGGCACAATCCAGGTTCCGCTATTGCTTTCTAAGAGTTCAATGATTCGCGCACGAACAGATGGAACATGGGAAAGACTCGAGTCGATCTCAGATGAAATCTCTGTTGTTATCTCACGGCGTATTTCAATTAGCGCACCAGTCTCAGCAATGCGCTCACAACCAATGCAAATAACCGGAACGCTCGCACCGCGCCAAAGCGCCGTACCTGTTCAGTTACTTCAACAGCGCGCTGGTAAGTGGATCCCAATTGGGACACCGGTTTCTACAGATGCAAATGGAGCATTTACAATTTCAACAACAGTGGATCAAAAAGGATTTGCAAAGTACATGGTTCGAGTTGTCAAAGATGCTCAATGGAATCAAGCTGATTCAGAAGTGTTCACAGTGGTAATTCGATAATGGTAAAAATAAAATCAAAGATTGAAGAAGAGATTAATGCAATCTTCTCTACCGATAGGCCATGGGTAACAATCGTTTGGGATGATCCTGTAAACCTGATGGATTATGTGACATACGTATTTATGGAGTTATTTGGTTATTCCCGTGAACGGGCAACTGAATTAATGATGAAAGTTCACAACGAAGGTAAAGCTGTTGTATCAGAAGGTACGCGCGAAGAAATGGAACATGATGTTGCGCGTCTTCATGAATTTGGATTGTGGGCAACTCTGCAACGTGGGGATCAACCTTTATGAATCAGAGTCACGGATTTACTCGCCACGGTGAAGAGTTATTCGTAGCCCAATTTTCTGATTCAGAAAAAGAAGTTCTCATAAATCTTTCCCAACAAATAATCGAACTCTTAGCCGAACGCGTAGACCATCATGATCAAGACCCACTAGCTGCGATGGTTGGAATTACTGTCCATGATTCTCCACCTGATGACGAAGTTTTGCTTCGCTTGTTACCAAATGCTTATGCAGATGGAGTAGACGCTGCAGAGTTTCGCAGATACACCGAATCAGTATTGCGAACCAAGAAACAAGCACACGCTATGTCAATTAGAACAATGCTTATGAGTAGCGAAGATGGAAGCATCGAACTGAACCACGAATTGGCAAATGCTTGGCTAGGTGGACTCAATGACATTCGTCTTGCACTCGGCGTGCGACTAAACGTTGAGAAAAATAGTCATGAAGAGCTCGAGTTATTAGCACCTGATGATCCGATGCGTGGCGTCTATGGTGTTTACAGTTGGCTTGGATGGCTGCAGGGGAATTTACTTGAAGCGCTGATGGATGGAATAGAATCCTGATATGTCTTTAACAATTTCGCGCGCAATGGTTGACCAAATCCTTGAACAGTCGCGCGCTGAATATCCTGACGAAGCATGTGGTGTGATTCTCGGACCACTCGGTGCAGATACACCAAAGCGTTTAAAGCCAATGATTAATGCTGCACATTCACCAACATTTTATGAGTTTGATCCAAAAGATTTGTTGGCGCTTTACCGTGAAGTTGATGATCGTGATGAAGAAATAGTTGTTATCTATCACTCTCATACAGAGACAGAGGCATATCCATCGCGCACCGACATTGCCTACGCCGGCGAACCTGGGGCGCATTACGTTTTAGTCTCTACACGCGAAGAGATTGCACCTGCGACGGAATTTCGTTCATATCGAATAATCGATGGTGTGGTCACAGAAGAACCCGTAACAATCCAGGATTAACGCTTCAAGTCTTATTGAATTGGCGAAAGCCGCACGCATTAGCAATAATAAGCACATGACTACAGCAGCGATTGAAGTTCGAATCCCAACTATTTTGCGTCCCTACACAAAGGATGCAAAGGTTGTTTCTGCTGATGGTGCAGATCTTAAATCTGTGATTTCTGATCTTGATCGTCAATTCCCAGGTTTGGCAGAACGTTTACTAGAAGATGGAGCACTACGTCGCTTCATTAACATTTATGTAAATGATGAAGATGTTCGCTTTCTTGGTGGACTAGACGCGGCTCTTAAATCAGGTGATTCAATTACTGTTCTGCCTGCAGTTGCAGGTGGCTAACAGTGGCTCGATTTGATTCTCTAGAAAGTTCTGTAGGCCACACACCGCTTATCGGTTTACCAAAACTTTCTCCTGCACCAAATGTTCGCTTGTGGGCAAAGATGGAAGATCGCAATCCAACTGGTTCCATTAAAGATCGCGCAGCACTTGCCATGATTGAAAAAGCAGAAGCTGATGGAATCTTAAAACCTGGTGCAACAATTCTTGAACCAACCAGCGGCAACACAGGAATTTCACTTGCTATGGTTGCAAAAACTCGCGGATATAAATTAATTTGCGTAATGCCCGAAAACACATCAATAGAGCGCAGACAATTACTTGAGATGTGGGGCTCGAAAATCATTTTTTCACCTGCTGCAGGTGGTTCAAATGAAGCAGTTCGTGTTGCAAAAGAGTTAGCTGCCCAAAACCCTGAATGGGTATTTATGTATCAATATGGAAACCCAGCAAACACCCTTGGGCACTATCAAGGAACTGGTCCAGAAATATTTGCTGATCTCCCAACAGTCACACACTTTGTGGCCGGCTTGGGTACAACCGGAACACTGATGGGTGCCGGAAAGTATTTACGCGAGAAAAATCCAGATGTACAGATCATTGCTGCAGAACCACGCTATGGCGAAGTTGTGTATGGATTAAGAAATATCGACGAGGGTTTCGTTCCAGAACTTTATGACGCATCAGTATTGACTCGTCGATTCTCTGTTGGCGCAGAAGATTCAGTCAGACGCGTTCGCGAGCTGCTAGAAGTTGAAGGAATATTTGCAGGAATTTCTACTGGCGCAATTCTTCATGCAGCCATCGCAATGGGAGCAGAAGCAATCCGCGATGGCAAGAGTGCAGATATTGCATTTATTGTCTGCGATGCTGGGTGGAAATACCTATCTACTGGCGTTTATAGCGCTGATCATGTGAGTGCATCAGAAGCACTCGATAACCAATTGTGGGCATAGCGCTAGACTTCGCGGTGTGAGTGATGCACCTATTGGAATATTTGATTCCGGCGTCGGCGGCTTAACAGTTGCACGCGCGATACTTGATCAACTTCCAAATGAATCAACTCTTTATATTGGCGATACTGCGCGTGGACCGTATGGACCTCGACCCTTGGCGCAAGTTCGAGAGTTTGCATTAGAAACTTTAGATTTCCTAGTTGACCAAGGTGTCAAGGCACTTGTCATCGCATGCAATACAGCTAGTGCAGCTATGTTGCGTGATGCGCGTGAAAGATATTCGGTACCTGTAATTGAAGTTATTCAGCCCGCTGTTCGTCGCGCGGTGGCTGCGACTCGATCAGGAAAAATCGGAGTCATCGGAACACAAGCAACTGTTGATTCAAAAGCATATTTAGATGCATTTGCAGCAGCCCCTAATTTAAAAATTACTTCCGTTGCCTGTCCCTTGTTTGTTGAATTCGTCGAGCGAGGAGAAACTTCTGGCCCCGAAATTACAGAGGTTGCTCGTAATTACCTGAAGCCAGTCATTGATGCTGACATCGATACGCTGGTTTTAGGTTGCACCCACTACCCACTTTTAACAGGTGTTATTTCATATGTTGTCGGCAACTCTGTTTCACTGGTCTCTAGTGCTGAAGAAACAGCAAAAGATTTGTACCGAGTGCTTGTAGAAAACAATTTGTTGCACTCCAGTACCAAGAACGCTGATCACCGTTTCTTAGCAACGGGGGATGCAAAAGCGTTTGAAACACTTGCACGTAGATTTCTCGGTCCAGAAGTTGGACGAGTAGAACACCAAAGCCTCTAACAAACGGAGATATATATGGCACGCAATGATGGACGCACCAACGATCAGCTCCGTGAAATTAAATTTACTCGCGGTTGGCTAGATCATGCCGAAGGTTCTGTGCTCGTTGAATTTGGAAAGACACGAGTTCTTTGCGTTGCATCATTTTCACCTGGTGTTCCACGTTGGTTGAAAGATTCTGGTAAAGGTTGGGTAACTTCTGAATACTCAATGCTTCCGCGCGCTACGCACACACGTTCTGATCGTGAAAGTGTGAAAGGAAAATTAGGTGGACGCACACAAGAGATCTCTCGTTTAGTTGGACGATCACTTCGAGCAATTGTTGATACAAAAGAACTTGGTGAAAATACAATTGTCATTGACTGTGATGTATTACAAGCAGATGGTGGAACACGTACCGCAGCAATCACTGGTGCATACGTTGCACTAGCCGATGCAATTGCTTGGGCAATAAAAGAGGGTCACATTAAAGCGACATCTAAGCCACTTGCAGATTCAGTTGCAGCAGTCAGCGTTGGAATCATTGATGGCGTGCCAATGCTCGATCTTTGCTACGAAGAAGATGTCCGCGCAGATACGGATATGAATGTTGTGTGCAGCGGTGATGGAAGATTTATTGAAGTTCAGGGAACAGCAGAAGGCGTTCCATTTGATCGCGCATTACTTAATCAACTCCTAGACCTAGCAGTTGATGGATGCAAGAACTTAGCCGAAATGCAGAGTTCAGCGCTTTCCAAATGAGTGCCCCAGTAACTTTAGTTTTAGCCACGCGCAACCAGGGAAAGATACGAGAGTTCCGTCGAATTCTTGATGCGATTTCGAATGGAGCAATTAATTTAGTTGGCTTAGAAGAATTTCCACACACAACCGAAGTTGAAGAAACTGGAAGCACATTTAAAGAAAATGCTTTACTAAAAGCCCGCAGTATTTGTGCTGAAACAGGATTACCGGCAATTGCAGATGACAGTGGCTTATGTGTTGATGCACTAGATGGTGCACCAGGAATTTACTCCGCACGATATGCCGGAGTGCACGGAGATGATCAAGCAAACAATGCAAAGTTATTACGCGATTTAGTGAATATTCCTGAAGATAAAAGAGGTGCTCACTTCACCTGTGCAGCAGCACTCGTACTTCCTGATGGAAGAGAGCATGTCACTGAAGAAATCTTCGAAGGCTCGATTCTTTTTGACCCAATAGGAGATCAAGGATTCGGGTATGACCCCCTATTTAGACCACATGGGTTAGCAATCTCAAGTGCGCAAATGAGCGCAGATGAGAAGGATTTGATAAGTCACAGAGGTAAATCACTCCGCGCGATAGCACCTCACGTAATCAGTTTGCTCACCCTACTGGGGTAAACTTGGGCTATCCGAGTGCGTGAAGTAAGTACGTACCGCTACCCAAGGAGTTCATGTGGCTGTTAAGAAAACTGCTAAGAAATCAGCAGCAAAGAAGAGTGCTAAAAAGGTTGCAAAGAAGTCTGTTGCTCGTAAGTCAACTACTAAAAAAGTTGCAAAGAAGAGCACAGCTCGTAAATCTGCAGTCAAGAAAAGTGCAAAGAAGTCTGCAGCACGTAAGACAACAAAGAAGTCTTCACGTCGCGCGACATCAGTTGATCGTCTTGTAGTTCCAGCTGTTCCAGTTGGTGGCGCTCGCGGTCGCGTTGATGTATCAACTGCACCAGCACCACGTGCTGCGGCAAAGTCCGTATCTTTTGATAACACACCAAAGCAAGGGGCTTCTAACCGCGTGGTTGCAATGGTTGTAGTTGGAATTGTTCTTCTAGCAATTCTCGTGTGGGCGCAATCAGGAAAAGATGGCGATGACACAGCTGCTCCAACAACACCATCAGCTACAGCAACAATGACTGAGGAACCAACAACTCCTTCAGAAACAACAACCCCTTCAGAGCCAGTTGGAACAGTTGAAGCTCCAAGTGCATTCGTTGCTATTCGCTCAGCAGATGGAATGAACCTTCGCTGGAAAGCTCCAATGGCAACAGAAGGCCTTACAGGATTTAACGTTGAACTAAAGCCAGCAGGTGGAGATTGGGCAGTTGTAGCAACAACTGGTCCAACAGAGTTAACACATTCGGTGACGCTTACAAGTTCCGATAGCTGGACTCAATTCCGAGTATCTAGTGTTTATTCAGATGGACAAACTGCATCTGCAAAAATCTTCGGACTTGCAGGTCAATACAAGTAAGTGATTAAATAAGAAAGCCCTCGCACTATGCGGGGGCTTTTTTATTTGGATTTATTTTAGTTCTGCGAGAACTGCATCGACAAATACAGCAATCCCAGTTGGAACCAAGTGAACGCCATCGGGTGCAAAGTACTCAGGATGACCCTCTGAAATTTTGTCCCAATCAACGATTCTTACATTTTGATAATTTGAGGCAACCCGCGCAATTAATGAGTTGTTTTCATCTTTCCAACCGCGAGGTACAGCTGTGTTTACAACAATAATTTCTGGTTGATCTTTTATAGCTTCAAAAATCGAAACTACTTCGTTTTCAGCCAAACGATTGTTATTGCCCATGTTGACGATTATTGGTGCACCAGCCATTCGAGCTTTATCTTTATTGAGAACCTCAATAAGTTCTCCTGCTTGGCGACCTACGTGAGCATTAATCAATCCCACATCACGTCGACCAGATAGCTCGTGCCTGATGCCCAGGATTACAGAATCACCAACTACCCATAAACCATCAGCTGGGTTTGAAATCTGAGATTCAACTTCTGCTTCAGATGTAATTTCAAGTTTTAATTTTGCTAAATTGCGATCACTAATGGCGATTGCATTCGCACTAACCAAAGATGTTGCTAAAAGTATGGAAAAAATCGAAAGCGCCACAGTAGTTTTTTGACGAACTCGAACTTTCTTGGCTCGATACTTCATACCTCTAAACCATGATTCGACGTACCCATTTCTAAATGGCAACTCAACCCAACGAAGTGAGATATCGGCCAATGCAAAGACAATCAAAACGCGCAGTGCATACAGAGCCCAACTCGCACCTGCTAGATCAACACTTGGACGTGTAACCTGGAAAACAATCCAGTGCCACAAATAAATTGCATACGAGCGTTCACCAATCCATAAAATGGCTCTACCTTGCAATAGCGGGGCAAAGCGTGAAGCTGGGTGCACTACAGACATGATGATTGCGCAGCCAAAGATTCCGGCAAGTGGGAAAGCTATTTTATAGAGAGTCGAATTGCTTTCATCAATAAAGAGAAAACAGGCGAGTATTCCAAGGAATCCAAATACACCTATGCCATCAATAACATCTTGTGCTCTCTTTGCAATATCTGTCTTTAGATTTTGTGGAATCCAATTGACAGCAAGGGCTGCTCCTAGAAATAAACCAATACTGTGTGTATCAGTACCGAAATAAACATGGCTCACACCTTGTGAGGAGTTTGAATCAATACTGAGTGAAACCAAGAGCAAGGCGATACCAGAACCGATTGCAATAGTTAGAGCTGCTGCAGGAATAACCTTGCGACCTAATTGACGAAGCACCAACAGCAAAATTAATGGCCAAATGAGGTAGAACTGTGCTTCAACTCCTAATGACCATGTGTGCTGCAATAGCGGTGGACGGCCGATGCTTTCAAAGTAATCCTGGTGTTTAAATACAAGCCACCAATTCATCATTCCGGTTAAAGCAAAGGGTGTATCAGTTAAGAGTCTTTTGATTGTGTCAGGAGCCCAAACACCAATAAACAAAGTGGTGGTAACAATCATGAAAACTAGTGGTGGTAACAATCTACGAACTCGCGATTTGTAGAACGCGCGAAGATCTAATCCACCACTTCGGTGAATTGAATCCAAAAGCAAGCGTGTAATTACATAACCAGAAATTACAAAGAAGAGATCAACGCCGAGAAATCCACCAGGAATCCATGAAACACCTAAGTGGTAAAGGAGGACCGCGATTACGGCGACAGCACGCAATCCATCAATTGCGGGAATGTATTTAATTCCGCGTTGTGCAGCCATAAGAATTATTTACGCTTTGCAGAACTCTTCTTTGCAACCTTTTTGGTCGACTTAGATTTTGGTGCATCAAGTGCTGCCTTTGTGCGTTGGCTTTGTACGCGAATTGGACCGCGGTTGATTACCGTGTCATCAGGATTGAGATTTTCCAAAACGCTTTTTTGAAGTTCAGCTAAACGATTGAAAGCTACTTCTAGCCGTGAACGTGATTGATGAATCGCATTTTCTGCTGCATCCAGAGATTGAGTTTGAATGCGGTATAGGCGTTCCGCCTCTGAAATAACACTTGAGAGCCATTGGCGATAATTTGAAACCTCTGCAGTTGCGCCAGAAATAATGCGCTCACCTTCGCGGCGAGCAGCTTGCGCAAGTGCTGCAACTTCACGCTTTTTATCTTCCATTGCGCGCTCCGCTGCATCTTCAGCATTTGCAATCATCTCTTCTGCTTCTGATTCGGCGGCTTGAATGTATTTACGTCCGCGAGATTCTGCGCCAGAGAGAATTGACGCGGCTTTGTTTTGAGCAGCTTCGAGTGCGTCCTTGGCAGCGCGTGAAGTTTCATTTACTAGTCGATCAGATGCTGCTTGTGCGCGAGCTTCGCGTAACTGTGCAGATTTAATCATTGACATCGCAGTTTCAGTTGCGAGAATTTCAAACTCTTCCTTGCTTAAGGAAGTTATGTCGCGGCGAGAGCGAAGGTCTGCAAGTTGTTGTTCTAACTCGCGAATGCGATCCACAGAACCAGGAGTCGCTGTTTCTTCTCCACTAAAACCAACCCAATTAAGGAAACTCTTCTTCTCGCTCATTATTTTCCTAGCTGCCGACGGATGTTTTCTAGAGATTCTCTAGGAGGCTTAGATTAGAGCAGTTAGGGGTTTCGGCAAAAGTCCCTGCGTGGGCCTCAAGGGGTTAGAAAGGGCAGTGAGCCTAGGGGTGTTGAGCAGAGTTTAGTTGCGATAAATCGCCACAGAGACTGCGATGTACTGCGAAATCCATGCTGCTAAAACAAAGATGTGAAAGAGCTCGTGAAAGCCGAAGTACTTTGCGTATCTGCCAGGTTTTTTTAGCGCATAAAAAATTGCACCGACTGAATAGAAAAGACCCCCGATAATTATCGGGAGCAATACCCAGAGACCACCTTCTTTGTACAAGTGTGGTGTGTAGATAACTGCAACCCAACCAAGTAATAAGTAATTAGCAACATAAAGCCAACGTGGTGCACCGACCCAAAAGACGCGAGCAGCAACTCCGATAAGTGCACCAATCCAAACGACTGCGAGCAGTGTTATTCGGTCACGGCCTTCAAGTAGTGCGACTGCGAAAGGTGTATATGAGCCGGCAATTAACAAATTTATATTTGCGTGATCCCAGCGGCGCCACATTACTTTCTTTGCTGGTGACCATGGAACGCGATGATAAATAGCAGAAACACTGAAGAGCATAATTGCTGTGATCGAATACAACGCAACGGAAAATTTAAGTGAAGAGTTACTGAGAATGAATAAAACTAATGAAGCAATAACTACTACTGGTGTAGCGCCTAGGTGAAACCAACCACGAAGCTTTGGTGGAACTGGCACCTGTGTTGTCATACATGAAGCCTATGCCCATAACTCACAACTGAGTTTAGAAACTTATGGTGCGGGAGGCGGGACTTGAACCCGCACGTCCGAAGACACAGGTTCCTAAGACCTGCGTGTCTGCCATTTCACCACTCCCGCAAAAGAGTGCCACTGGAATTTGTGATGCTTTTCCTGTGGAGTATGGGCAAGGTTAGGGGTAAGTTCGCCCTGTTGCCAAAACGGCTAAATTTTACGAAGGGTTTGACCATGTCATTTGAACCAAAACCTGCAGACAAGTTCACCTTTGGTCTTTGGACCGTTGGCTGGCAGGCACGCGATCCTTTCGGTGATGCAACGCGCGATGCACTCGACCCTGTTCGCTCAGTTAACGAGTTAGCAGCACGTGGCGCATATGGAGTTACCTTTCATGATGATGACTTAATTCCATTTGGAAGCGATGAGGGCGAACGCCGTAAGCACATTGATCGTTTCAAGAAAGCCCTTGATGAAACTGGAATGAAAGTACCAATGGCAACAACAAATTTGTTTACACACCCTGTATTTAAAGATGGCGCGTTTACAAGCAACGATCGCGATATTCGTCGTTACGCGTTGCGCAAAACTATGAAAAATATCGAACTTGCGGCCGAACTTGGTGCAGAGATTTATGTTGCATGGGGTGGCCGTGAAGGCGCCGAATCAGATGGAGCAAAAGATGCATACGTTGCACTCGATCGCTTCCGTGAAGCTTTTAATACACTCGGTCAATTCGTAAAAGATAATGGCTACAACATTAAGTTTGCCCTTGAACCAAAGCCAAATGAGCCACGTGGCGATATTTTCTTGCCAACAATTGGTCATGCGCTCGCATTTATCAATGAACTTGATTATCCAGAAATGGTTGGTCTTAACCCAGAAGTTGGTCACGAACAAATGGCCGGCCTTAACTTTGTGCACGGAATTGCGCAAGCACTCTGGCACAAGAAGTTATTCCACATTGATCTAAATGGTCAGCACGGTCCAAAGTTTGATCAAGACCTAGTCTTTGGTCACGGAGATCTTAAGTCAGCATTTTTCCTAGTTGATCTTCTAGAAAGTTATAAGTACAGCGGACCTAAGCACTTTGATTACAAGCCAGCGCGCACAGAAGATGACAAGGGCGTATGGGTTTCTGCTTCATCGAACATGCGCACTTATTTGATTCTTAAAGAGCGCGCAGCTGCATTTAGAAAAGATCCTCGTGTCATTGCAGCAATGAAGGAATCAAATATTCCAGGTCTTGCAGAGCCAACACTTGCAAGCGGTGAAACATGGAAGGACTTAGCTAAAGATTCCTTCGATGTTGATGCCGCAGGAAAGCGTGGTTATGGATACGAAGTTATTGATCAGTTAGCGCTAGAGCATTTAATGGGAGTCGAGCTCTAACTAACCGAACTTCCGCGGCGAGATACTGCATCGACGCCAGCGGAAACTAATAACACAACGCCGGTAACAATGAACTTGATACCTGCTGCGTACCCTAAAAGTCCCATACCGTTATCGATAACAGCAACAACTAGACCACCGAGGATCGCATCTCGCATCTTTCCTTTGCCACCAAATAGTGATGTACCACCAATAACAGCAGCACCAACTGCATAGAGAAGTGTTGAGCTACCACCAGTTGTTGGTGAGATTGAATTTTGGCGAGAAGCAAAGATCATGCCCGCAACGGCTGCAAGTGCGCTGCAGATAACGAATGCTGCAATACGAACTCTCTTTACGTTAATACCTGCACGGCGAGCAGCTTCTGCATTGCCACCAACAGCGTAAATATGGCGACCAAAAGCAGTGCGACCAAGAACAAAAGTTCCAACAGCAAGTAAGAAAAGAATTAGAGGTACAACGTAAGGAATTCCCTTAAGACTTACGAGGTCTGGGTTATTGCTTCGCTCGACAGTGAGTGCAAAGACTGCGCCACCAGTAATCAAAAGCAAAGTGGTGGTCTTGATAACCCATAACTTAACGAGCTCAGTCTTTAGTCCGGCACGTCGACGAGTATTCAAACGGTTAAGGCCTGTACCGACATAGGCCACTGCTACAACGATGAAGAATACCCAGCTAAGAATTGGAGAAAGATTGCTGTTTTGAACGGCAAGGATTGTTTTATCCTCAATGCGAATTGTTCCGCCTTCTCCAGCAAGAAGCAGTAGTAATCCTTGGAAAGCTAAGAACGCAGCAAGCGTTACGACGAAGGATGGAATTCCAACACGTGCAACGAGTGTTCCTAGAATAAATCCAAGTAATCCGCCAACAATGATGCTGACTGGAAATGCGATGTACCAAGCAACTTGGTGATTAGTAATGAGAATTACTAGAACTGCGCCTGACACACCAGCGGCATAACCTGCAGATAAATCAATTTCGCCAAGGAGTAATACAAATACAAGTCCCATTGCGATGACGATCACGGCTGCTGCCTGTGTCAAAAGGTTTGCAAAGTTTCCAGGTGTTAGAAACACATCTGACATTGCACCGAAAATCGCGCAAAGAACAATCAAACCAAGGATCGCAGGAAGTGCACCAATGTCGCCCGCCTTTACGCGGCTCCAGTAATCAGAGGCTGCGCCCTTGAGTGAAGGAGATTCGTGAATGATTTCAGTGCTCATGCTTTTACTCCTGAAACTCCGGCTGATTTACCTGTTGTAATTAATTCGATAACTTGTTGTGGCTTTACATCTTTCTTATCTACTTGAGCTGCCATCTGACCTAAATAAAGAGCAGCAATATTATCCGCAACTTCGAATACGTCATTGAGGTTGTGGCTAATTAGTACAACTGCAAGTCCATTATCTGCAAGACGACGAACAAGGTTAAGAACTTGTTCTGTCTGAGCAACACCGAGAGCTGCAGTTGGTTCGTCCAAAATTACGACTTTGCTATTCCATAAAACAGCGCGAGCAATCGCCACAGTCTGACGTTGTCCACCTGAGAGCGAAGAGACTGTCTGACGAATTGATTTAACTGTTCTAACACTTAAACCATCGAGAGTTTTGCGAGCAAGTGCTTCCATTGAGGTTTCATTTAATACTGGGCCTTTTTTCTGTTCGCGGCCGAGAAACATGTTGTGAACAATGTCGAGGTTGTCACAGAGAGCTAAATCTTGATAAACAATTTCAATTCCGAGTTCGGTTGCATCACGCGGTCCATTGATCTCAACTTTTTTGCCTTCAAAAAGGAAATCTCCGGATTCTGGTGTATAGATACCTGCAATACATTTAATAAGAGTGCTCTTGCCCGCACCGTTATCTCCAACCAACGCTGTTACTTTGCCAGCGTACGTATCGAAATCAACGCCTTTTAAAACATTTACAGGACCGAAAGATTTGTTAACTCCACGAAGCGAGAGTATTGGTGAACTCAAGACAATCTCCTTTTGGCACTAGTAGAAAGAATTTCGGCCCGGGGCTTTTAACCCCCGGGCCGAAACTTATTTCATTTTCCGCAAGTTACGAAATTATTAGATTCCGTTAGCTGTGCAGAGATCTTCGATGCCCTTACAGACATCTTCCTTCTTCTGGAAGCCATCAGCAATAACGTCCTTGACGTTTGCCTTTGTGATCTTCACAGGTACTAGGAGTACTGATGGGACATCACGGTCGCCATCTTTTACAACGCCAGTAGCAGTTGTTGCTTCTTCTCCCTTGAGAAGAGCGATTGCCAACTCAGCAGTTGCTTCTGCTTCTGCCTTGATTGCCTTGTAAACAGTGTTTGAAAGGTCACCTGTAAGGATTGCGCGCAATCCATCAACAGTTGCATCTTGTCCAGATACACAAACCTTGCCGTTTAGCTTGTTCTTCTTAAGAACTGCTACAGCTGCAAGTCCGAGACCTTCGTTAGCTGAAACAACAGCGTCTAGCTTTCCGCCAGCCTTTGAAAGTTGCTGTTCGAAAATCTGTCCACCCTTTACGTTATCCCAGTCTGGGACAGCTTGATCGTCGACCAATGTGTAAGCCTTTGAGTCGATCAATGGACGAAGAACTGAATCGTATCCAGCCTTGAATAGTGTTGCGTTGTTATCTGTTGGTGAACCATTTAGGTAAACAATGCGTGCTGACTTCTTTCCAGCTGCATCGAGGCACTCTTTAATGCCTTCACCTTGTAGCTTGCCTACTGCTTCGTTATCAAATGAAACGTAGTATGAAGCTGAACCACCGACTGTTAGACGGTCGTAGTCAATTGTTGGTACACCTTGTGATGCAGCCTTGTCCTGAACAGCCTTTGATGACTCTGAATCAAGGTTAACCATTACAAGAACCTTTGCACCTGCTGAAAGCATTTGATCAGCGATTGTCTGGAATGCGGCCTTGTCGCCATTTGCATTCTGGATATCTACCTTTACACCAGCAGCATCAAATGCAGCTTGTAGGAATCCGCGGTCAGCAGTTTCCCAGCGGTTTGATGATGCAGCATCTGGAAGGATTACACCGACGAAACCGTCAGCAGAACTGTCGCTCGATGAGCAACCTGTTAATACGATTGCGAATGCAGCAAGTGCTGCAGTAATCGCTAAACGGCGCTTTGCCATAGATTTATTACCTTTCGAAAGGTGGGACACCCCTGGTTAAAACCGTTCCAACCAGTTGAGGGGGGTAAACCCACGGCGCGACGCTATCTCTAATCAGCAAAAAGGTCACTAGCGATGCACGCTCAATAGGCGCCTGTAGGAGTAACAATTCGGTAACAACGCAGGAGCGCACGCGTAAACGGTAGCCTTTGGCAGATGAGCAGCTCAGAAATCTCCCTTTCCGAGCAGATCTCCGCCCATATCCGCGGCGCCATCCTGGCCGCAGTCGATGCGGGGCAATTGCCTAAAGAGATTAGTAAAGAAGTTCCAGAATCAATTTCACTTGAGCGTCCAAAGAATCGCGATCACGGTGACTATGCAACTTCTATTGCACTGCAATTAGCAAAACCAGCGGGAAAGAATCCTCGAGATGTTGCAACTATTTTGCAATCTAACTTGGCGGTAATTCCTGAGATTGCACGAGTAGATATTGCAGGGCCAGGTTTTCTTAACATCACTCTCAATCGAGCGAGCCAAGCAGAGCTCGTCACAACGATTTTAAAAGCACAAGCAAAGTATGGTCAAAGCACTGGACTTGCAGGAGTGCGCATCAATCTCGAATTTATTAGTGCAAATCCAACAGGACCATTACACCTTGGACATACGCGTTGGGCTGCTGTTGGAGATTCACTCGGACGCGTATTAAGTGCGGCCGGCGCTGATGTTGTGCGCGAGTTCTACGTTAACGATCGCGGAAATCAAATGGATTTATTCGGTGCATCTCTAGAAGCTGCAGCTCTTGGAAAACCAATTCCGGAAGATGGATATCAAGGTCAATACATCGGCGATATTGCCGCATCCCTTGTTGCACAGGATTCAAAGTTAACTTCAATGCCAGAACCACAACGCGTTAATGAATTTCGCGAACGTGGATATGCGTGGCAGCTCGGAGATCAAAAACGAGTTCTCGATAATTTTGGAACTCACTTCGATGTTTGGTTTTCAGAGCGCTCGCTGCATGAAGGCGGATCCGTTGACGTTGCAATGGTGAAGTTACGCAAGCAAGGTCATGTCTTTGAAGAAGATGGCGCAACATGGCTTAGAACGACAGATTTTGGTGATGATAAAGATCGCGTCTTAACAAAAGCCAATGGAGATTTAACGTACTTTGCATCCGACACTGCTTACTACATAAACAAGCGCGGGCGTGGCTTTGATATCTGCATTTATATGTTGGGCGCAGATCACCATGGTTATGTTGGTCGCCTGAAAGCAACTGCTGCATGCGCCGGCGATGATCCCGAATACAACATCCATGTATTAATTGGTCAACTAGTAAAGATCATTGAAGGCGGCGAAGAAGTAAAGCTTTCTAAACGCGCTGGAACAATTATCACTCTTGAAGAGCTCGTCGAAAAAGTAGGCGTCGATGCTGCGCGATACACATTAATTCGCTATCCAGTTGATACCCCGATGATTTTGGATGTGGATGTATTAAAGAGAAACACAAATGAAAATCCTGTTTATTACGTTCAGTACGCCCATGCACGAATTGCTGGCGTTTTGCGCAATGCACAAGAGCTCAAGATTCCAGTCGGATTAGACAACTTTGATCCATCACAACTCACTCATGATCGCGAAAATGAATTACTCGGAGCACTCGCTGAGTTTCCAAAGATCGTTGCCGCCGCTGCAGAATTTCGTGAACCACACCGAGTTGCTCGCTATCTCGAAGAACTAGCTGGCGTGTATCACCGCTTCTACTCTGATTGTCGCGTCTTGCCGCTGGGCGAGGAGCCAGTATCGGCTCTGCATAGCGCGCGGGCTAATTTATGCGCGGCTACAAATCAAGTCATTAAAAATGGTTTAGATTTACTTGGCGTGAGCGCACCGGAGAAAATGTGATGAGCAAAAACTTGCAGACCTTGTGGTCAAAGAATGTTTCAATTGAAAAGGGTCAACTTCACTGCTCTGGTATTTCAGCAACTGCACTTGCTGCTGAGTTTAAAACACCAACATTTTTTCTAGATGAAGATGATTTCCGCACCCGTGCATTGAACTGGAATTCTGAACTCTCTAAGGCTTTTGGACCACAAGCAGGTCGCGTGTATTACGCTGCAAAAGCTTTCATCTGCGTGGAAGTTGCACGATGGATTGCAGATCTTGGTATCGGAATTGATGTCTGCACTGGTGGCGAATTAGCGGTCGCACTCAAAGGCGGCATTAAACCTGAAAACATCGAAGTACATGGCAACAACAAATCTGTTGAAGAGATTGAACAAGCCGTAGCAGCAGGTGTTGGCATCATCGTTATGGATTCACTCTTTGAAATCGAAAGAGTAGCCGCGGCAGCAAAGAGCGCCGGAAAAGTTCAAAAAGTATTGCTCCGTTTAACCCCTGGCGTCCAAACCCATACCCACGCATCAATTTCTACCGCACATGAAGATGTGAAGTTCGGATTTTCAATTGCAAGTGGCGCAGCGTGGCAAGCCGTTATTGAAACTAAGAAACATGCCAACCTAGAACTGCGCGGTTTTCATTCACATATTGGTTCTCAGATTTTTGAAACCGAACCATTTGCAATCGCTGCTGAGCGGTTGATTGAACTCTTGGCAAAGTACAACCAAGAGTTTGGTCAGCAATTACCTGAGTTAGATCTTGGTGGCGGGTACGGAATTGCGTATTTAGAAAATGAATCAGAAATCCACGCTTCAGATGTATTGAGCACGCTAGCTAATCAAGTAAAGCAAGTGTGTGCGAAGTACTCTTTGGATGTTCCAAAGATTTCTATCGAACCTGGGCGAACAATTGTTGGGCCATCAATGTTCACTCTGTACACAGTCGGGACAACCAAAGTTGTGACTCTAGAAAATGGTGCAACGCGAAACTATGTTTCAGTCGATGGTGGCATGAGCGATAACTTGCGTACCTCACTGTATGGAGCTGAATACACAGCTGTCATTGCTAACCGCGAATCCTCTGCGAAAAAGATTGCAACGCGAATTGTTGGAAAACACTGCGAAACAGGGGACATCATTATCAAAGACATAGATTTTGCATCAGATGTCGCACCTGGAGATTTACTCGCCACACCAGCAACAGGTGCATACGGCCGAAGCATGGCCACGAATTACAACCACATCGCACGTCCTCCTGTTGTTGCTATAAAAGATGGAAAAGCACGAGTAATCCTGCGTCGCGAGAGCATGGAAGATCTCCTGCGCCTAGATATTTAACGCACACCTGCTCATCTGTGAAAGAATAAGAACATGAGCGAGCACAAAAATATTCATATTGGCATGCTTGGCTGCGGCGTTGTCGGTGGTCAAGTTGCTGCTCTGCTCGAAAAAAATAATGCAGAACTATCGACTCGTGCAGGCGCGAAGTTAATTCTCAAGAAGATTGCAGTGCGCGATATTAAAGTGGCACGCGATGGAGTTAATCCGGCGCTACTGACAACTGATGCACAATCAGTGATTAATGATCCTGAAATCGACATTGTCATCGAAGTCATGGGTGGAATTGATCCAGCGCGAGAATTAATACTTGCAGCAATAAAGAATGGCAAGTCTGTTGTGACAGCAAACAAAGCGCTTCTTGCAACTCACGGTGCTGATTTGTTTACAGCAGCAGATAACAAAGGCGTCGATCTTTATTACGAAGCAGCCGTTGCCGGTGCTATCCCAATTATTCGTCCAATGCGCGAATCACTTGTTGGCGATCAAATCACTCGCGTTATAGGAATTGTTAATGGCACAACAAATTACATTCTTACAAAAATGGATGAAGAAGGCCGTGCTTTCGATGAAGTTCTTAAAGAAGCACAAAAACTTGGGTATGCAGAAGCAGATCCAACTGCTGACATTGAAGGTTTTGATGCCGCATCGAAAGCTGCGATCATCGCTGGCTTAGCATTTCATTCGCGCGTAAGTGTTGATGATGTCTATCGCGAAGGAATCTCATCAATTACTGCCGATGATGTCGCAGTGGCAAAGACAATGAATCACGTCATTAAATTGTTAGCAATTGCTGAGTTAACACCTGATAATCGAATTTCAGTTCGAGTGCATCCAGCTTTAATTGCGCGTAGCCATCCACTTGCTGCCGTGCGCGATGCTTTCAATGCAGTCTTCGTCGAAGCAAAATCTGCTGGTCAGTTAATGTTTTATGGACGTGGTGCGGGTGGTGCACCGACTGCAAGTGCAGTTTTGGGCGATGTAGTTGCTGTTGCTCGACATCGAGTCAGTGGTTCTGTTGGTCCGCGTGAGAGTGATTATGCCGATCGCGCGATTGCACCTATTGGAGATACAAAAACACAATTTCTTATTCGCTTAAACGTTGCAGATAAGCCAGGCGTTTTGGCTGCGATTGCACAGGTATTTGCAACGGAAGGCGTCTCAATTCAAACAGTTCGCCAATCAGGACGCGGCAATGATGCAGAACTGATCGTTGTAAGCCACGGTGCAACAGAATCTGCCTTGAGCGCAACAGTGAAAGCACTCTCAAACATGGATATTGTTACAAGAGTTGAAAGCGTACTTCGAGTGCAAGGATCACAATCCTGATGTCAATTTTTAATCGTAAACCTGGTGCTCACCAATGGCGTGGTGTCATAAATGAGTATCGTCACCGTTTGCCAGTCGCAGAGAGCACACCTGTCGTAACCCTTAATGAGGGTGGAACACCACTGATTTTTGCTTGCAATCTTTCTGAGATTTTAAAAAATAATGTGTGGATTAAGTACGAAGGATTAAATCCAACAGGATCATTTAAAGATCGCGGTATGACAATGGCGATTTCTAAAGCAGCCGAAGATGGATCCAAAGCTGTGATTTGCGCATCCACTGGAAACACTTCAGCATCTGCTGCTGCGTATGCAGTTAAGGCGGGAATGGTTCCTGCAGTTCTGATCCCTAAAGGAAAAATTGCACTTGGCAAGTTAGCCCAGGCTGTTGCTCATGGTTCACAAATTTTGCAAGTCAATGGAAACTTTGATGATTGCCTCACACTTGCTCGCGAACTATCTGAAAATTTCCCAGTAGCACTCGTTAACTCAGTTAACCCATATCGAATCGAAGGACAGAAGACCGCATCATTTGAAGTAGTAGATGCACTTGGCGATGCTCCAGATATTCACGCGCTTCCAGTTGGTAATGCAGGAAATATCACTGCATATTGGAAGGGTTATAAGGAATACCGTTCAGATCGCATGTGCTCACAGCTTCCAGCAATGTGGGGATTCCAAGCGGCAGGATCTGCGCCAATTGTTAAAGGAAAAATTGTTAAAAATCCAAACACAATCGCAACAGCTATTCGAATCGGTAATCCAGCATCATGGCAACAAGCACTTGATGCGCGTGACTCTTCGGGTGGGTTAATTGATGCGGTTACAGATAAAGAAATTTTGGCGGCCTATCACCTGATTGCATCTCGCGAAGGAATCTTCGTAGAACCTTCATCAGCTGCTGGTTTAGCTGGTCTTATTAAGTATCAAAAGGCTGGAAAGCTTCCTAAGAACAAAACAATTGTTATCACTGTTACAGGACATGGATTAAAAGATATTCCGTGGGCACTTGAAGGTGCTAAGAAACCAGTTGTTGTTCCAGCGAGCGTTAAAGCGGCTGCGAAAGCACTAGGTCTTTCATAAGATGACAAAACCAACTTTTCGTGCAAATGCTGTACAGATTCAAGTACCAGCAACGAGTGCAAACTTAGGTCCAGGTTTTGATTCACTTGGTCTAGCACTTGGAATGCATGATCGATACGTCGCCCAGATTCTGGATGATCCAGGTTTGGATATTGATATAAGTGGTGAAGGTGCAGATGTTCTACCGCGCACAGATAAGAATTTACTCGTCAAAGCAATGTATAAGGGATTTAAATTTCTAGGCGGCGAACCTAAGGGCGTTGCAATTCGCGCACTCAATGTAATTCCACATGGTCGGGGATTAGGTTCATCAGCAAGTGCCATTGTTGGCGGATTAATGCTGGCAAGATCTTTGGTCTTAACTGGCGAAGACAAGATGAGCAATGAGGATTTATTAAATCTTGCAACTGAAATGGAAGGCCATCCAGATAATGTTGCTGCGGCAATCTTTGGCAGCGCGACAATTGCATGGACTGAGGATCAACGTGGCAAGAACATTGCGCGTGCGGTTCAAATTCACGTAGATCCACGCATTAGTGTTATTTCATTCATTCCAGAAGGCGCCGTTGCCACTGCGAAAGCTCGAAAGTTATTGCCAGAAACAATCGTTCACGCAGATGCAGCAGCGAATACGACTCGTGGGGAATTACTTGTGCACGCATTAGCGTCACGCCCCGATTTGCTGTTTATTGCAACAGAGGATTTCATTCACCAAAAATTCCGCCAAGAAGCGATGCCTAAATCATTTGCATTACTAAATAAATTACGTGGTGCAGGAGTTGCTGCATTCATTTCTGGAGCAGGCCCAACAGTGCTCGCTCTTCACACTGGCGATGCCAATGAAATTGCAGAGTTACAGCGCGCAGCTGGTTCTAACTTTGAGGTGAAACCCCTCGGAATTTGCACTACCGGAGCGGGAATCATCGCCTAATTTCGAATTTGTAGTCCCTGGCGCCTCGGTGCTACCCTTATGGCATCTGATTAGCCGGCTCTCATTAAGCGGTGCAAGATTTTTCTCAGATAAATAAATTAAAAGCTCCTTTTGGGCAATCCTTAAGGCCATTACTGAAATGAAAACAATGACAGAAAAAGAACCAATACGTTCAGACAGCCCAGAGTTAAATGCAATGTCGCTTCCGAAACTTAAGGAAGTTGCTTCACAACTCGGCATTGATGGCGCTGCAAAGTTAAAGAAAGATGCTCTCGTTCAGGCAATTGCTGATTTACAAGCAGCCAACAGAGAAGCAGCTAAGGCAGAGCGTGAAGCTCGTCGTGAAGCGCGCAATAATCGCAACAAAAAAGATGCGCCACGCGACTCAGATTCAGATAACGACTCAGATTCAGATAACGATTCACAAGGAAACCGCGGCGATCGTTACGACCGCAATGACCGTGGTCGCGGGCGTGATCGAGGTCGCGGGCGTGATCGCAATCGTGATCGTGGACATCGTGAAGAGCGCGAACCAGTTATCTCAGAAGATGACGTATTGCTTCCAGTCGGTGGACTTCTAGACATTCTTGAGAGCTATGCATTTATTCGCACAGGTGGTTACTTACCTGGGCCAAATGATGTGTACGTATCACTTCAACAAGTTCGTAAATATGGTCTTCGCAAAGGTGACGTCGTCACTGGTCAGGTACGCCAACCTAACGAGGGCGAACGCCGCGAAAAATTTAACGCACTCATTATTTTGGACACAATCAATGGATCTGCGCCAGATGAAGTACGCAATCGTGTTGAGTTCAACAAGCTAGTTCCGTTGTATCCACAAGAGCGTCTACGTCTTGAAACAGAACCAAACATTTTGACTACTCGCGTAATTGATTTGATCTCACCAATTGGTAAAGGACAGCGCGGACTTATTGTGTCTCCACCAAAGGCTGGAAAGACAATGGTTTTGCAATCAATTGCAAATGCGATCACAACAAACAATCCTGAGTGTCACCTCATGGTTGTTCTAGTTGATGAGCGCCCAGAAGAAGTTACAGATATGCAACGCTCTGTAAAGGGCGAAGTAATTGCCTCAACATTTGATCGCCCCGCAGATGACCACACAACAGTTGCTGAGTTAGCAATTGAGCGTGCAAAGCGTCTTGTCGAACTTGGCCACGATGTAGTCGTGCTTCTCGATTCGATTACACGTTTGGGCCGTGCATACAACATTGCAGCACCAGCATCAGGTCGAATTCTTTCCGGTGGTGTGGATTCAGCTGCTTTGTATCCACCAAAGAAGTTCTTCGGTGCCGCTCGTAACATTGAAGATGGCGGCTCGTTAACAATTCTTGCAACGGCACTTGTTGATACAGGTTCTCGTATGGATGAAGTTATCTTCGAAGAGTTCAAGGGAACTGGAAACATGGAACTCATTCTTGATCGCCGTATGGCTGATAAGAGAATCTTCCCTGCAGTAAACGTTGTTGCTTCCGGTACTCGTAAAGAAGAAATTCTTATGGGCACAGAAGAGCTCAATATTGTTTGGAAGCTTCGTCGCGTGCTTCACGCACTCGAACCACAACAAGCTCTCGAACTATTGCTTGAGAAGATGAAGGGCACAAAGTCCAACGTCGAGTTCTTGATGCAGATCCAAAAGACAACTGTTGGACCAGGATCTGAAGGATAAGTTCACGCTCAAATTTTTGAATACACGCCCCTTAGGGTTAACCTTTAGCCCTATTAACCGCCCCGTCTGGTTCACGTGATAATCACGACCCAGACACGAAATAAGGAAATCAAATGAAGTCAGAGATTCATCCAGAGTACAAAGAGACTCAAGTAACTTGTGGTTGCGGTGAGAAGTTTGTTACCCGCTCAACAGTTGCAAGCGGTTCAATTTATGTTGAAGTCTGTTCAGTATGCCACCCGTTCTACACAGGTAAGCAGCGCATTCTTGATACTGGTGGACGCGTAGCGAAGTTCGAAGAGCGCTTCGGTAAGAAATAGCTTTCTAAAAAGACCGCATTCACTACTTCGGTAGTGGTTGCGGTCTTTTGCTTTTCATTTAGTTTTTAACCCGTAACCAGAATAGAAAGGAGAGGTCATATGAGCGGTGATCGCTTTGCATCGGCACATGAAATGGTTCGCGAATACGCAGAACTTGAAGCTGCAATGGCTGATCCTTCTATTCACGAAGATCAAGGTAAAGCGCGACAACTAGGTCGCAGGTATGCCCAACTCGGTCCCGTAGTTGCTGGCTATAAAGAGTGGAAGAGCGCTGATGATGATCTAAACGCTGCAAAAGAGTTAGCAGCGAGTGATCCAGATTTTGCTTCTGAAATTCCAGCGCTAGAAGAGAGCGCACAAAAGGCAGCTGAAAAATTAGAGGAGCTATTGCTACCTCGTGACCCAAATGATGATCGCGATGTAATCCTTGAAGTTAAAGCTGGAGCAGGTGGAGATGAGTCAGCAATCTTTGCTGGTGATTTATTGCGCATGTATATGCGGTATGCAGAAAAACGTAATTGGAAAGTTGAAGTTCTTGACTCAACTGAGAGTGAAATGGGTGGCTATAAAGACATTTCAGTTGCAGTGAAATCTAAAGGCACTGCGGCTCCTGGTGAATCACCATATGCACGACTTAAGTTTGAAGGCGGAGTTCACCGAGTTCAACGTGTTCCAGAAACTGAAAGCCAAGGTCGTATTCACACATCAGCTGCGGGTGTATTGATTCTTCCCGAAGCCGAAGAGATTGATGTTGAATTAAATATGAATGATGTACGCGTAGATGTGTATCGTTCATCAGGTCCTGGCGGACAGAGCGTTAATACAACTGACTCGGCCGTTCGCCTTACACACGTGCCAACTGGAATCGTTGTTTCATGCCAAAATGAAAAGAGTCAGCTTCAAAACAAAGAATCAGCACTTCGCATTCTGCGTGCACGATTGTTAGCCGACGCTCAAGAAAAGGCGGATGCGGCGGCATCGGCAGAACGTAAAAACCAAGTTCGCACAGTGGATCGTTCAGAGCGAATTAGAACCTATAACTATCCTGAAAATCGCTTGAGTGATCACCGCGTTAATTACAAGTCAAATAACTTAGATTCAGTTTTAAATGGCGAACTCGATGATGTAATTCAATCCCTTTTGGATGCTGATAAAGCAGCAAAGTTAGCTTCTACAGAATAAAGATCAGCATGAATGTGCGAGAGATTCTAAAGGACGCAAAAGAACAACTCGCCCTTTCAGAAATCGATGGCGTTGATGCAGAAATACTTCTTGCCCATGTACTCGGTATTTCACGGATGGATTTGCACAACCCACTAGTTCTAGAACGCACGGTGGCATCTCTTGGAGATACGGCAATTGCCCTTGAAACCTTTCATGATTTACTGGCACGACGAATCACACACGAGCCCCTTCAATACATCACAGGTACTGCATACTTTCGAAATCTTGAATTAAAGGTTGGACCAGGTGTTTTAGTGCCACGACCAGAGAGCGAATTACTAGTTGGCGCCGTGCTTAATCACATTGCTAACTTGCCAGCTCCTGTGAGTGTTATTGATCTTGGTTCGGGATCAGGTGCACTCGCATTGGCTATTGCTACAGAAGCTGCTAACAGTCGCGTTATCGCTGTGGAAAAAAGCGAAGAAGCACTTGTTTGGTTAAAGAAAAACGTAGAAGCTATCGTTGAAGATTTGCGGATTGTGCATAGCGACGTAACCGATGCGCTTCTTGGAATCAAGTGCGATGTTGTTATAGCTAATCCTCCATACATCGAAGACGAGTCAGATCTTCCACGAGATGTTGTGGAACACGAACCTGCAATTGCTCTCTTTGGCGGAAAAGATGGAATGGATGCGCCCCGTGAATTTATTGCAGCATCTTCGCGTCTACTGAAATCAGGTGGGCTCTTGGCGATTGAGCACAATGAAAAGCAGGGTGCTCTGATTGCCGCAGAGTTGAGTAATGACTTTGAAGAGATACAGTTACATCACGATTTAGTTGGTCGTCCCCGTTGGACAAGTGCGATTCGGAAAAATTTATGAACAACAGAGTTGAAAGAGTAGACATCACTATTGGTAATCGTGATGAACACCTAGCTCGCGGGCTTAAATCGATTAGAGATGGTTATGTAATTGTTGTGCCACTTGAGCATGGATATGTATACGCATGCGATGCCTTTAGTCACTTTGCTGTTCGCGCCATGCATGTACTTCGTGGCGATGCACTCGGCGTTGTTGCGCAAGTAATTATTCCAAGTGTAAAAACTGCACAAGGCTTATCGCGGAGCATGCGTGCCGATGTTCTAGAAATAACCGATGCATTTTGGCCCGGATTACTCAGTCTTAACGTAAAACCACAAATGGGTCTGGCATGGGATTTAGGAGATGACCAAAGATTGGATCTCATTAGTTTGCGTGTGCCACAAGAAGGTTTTGTTCTTGACCTCATGCAAAAGAGTGGACCGCTAGCAATTCTTTCAATCACAAACAATGGATTGCCAACTTTGCTTGATGTCGAGAGATTTGAAAATCCTGGCGTTGACGTAATCTTCGACGGCGGCCATCTTCCTGCCGGGCCTCGCACCACGGTGATCAACGTTTCAGATGATGGAATCGAACTCGTCCGAGAAGGCGCAATCTCGCGTGAATCCCTTCAAAAAGTATCCCCTGACAATTTCGCCTAGGCGGATTAGTATCTGCCAATGACGAAAGATATTTTTTACGGGCCAGACTTTGAACTATTGAGCAAGCAAGATCCTGAGATCTCTTCAGTATTGCTATCAGAACTCAAGCGCCAACAAACAAACCTTCAATTAATCGCGAGCGAAAACTTTACCTCGCGTGCGGTTCTTGCAACTCTTGGCTCAACACTTTCTAACAAATACGCCGAAGGTTATCCAGGCAAGCGTTATTACGGTGGATGCGAAGAAGTCGATAAGGCTGAATATCTTGCAATCGAACGCGCAAAATCTTTGTTTGGTGCAGATCACGCAAACGTGCAACCACACTCAGGTGCGAGTGCAAATATTGCCGTGTATCAAGCATTTACAAAACCTGGTGACACGGTTCTTGCAATGTCGTTACCTCACGGTGGCCACCTAACACATGGTTCTCCTGTTAACTTTTCAGGTAAGTGGTTTAACGTAGTTTCTTACGGCGTTCGCCAAGATACAGAACTTATTGATTATGACGAACTACGCGACTTAGCAATTGCTAACAAGCCAAAGATGATTTGCTCAGGTGCAACTGCTTATCCAAGCCTGGTTGATTTTGAAAAAGTACGCGCAATCTGTGATGAAGTTGGCGCGATCATGTGGGTTGATGCAGCGCACTTCATTGGGTTGGTTGCCGGAAAAGCAATTCCATCTCCAGTGCCTTATGCAGATGTAGTTTCATTTACAACACATAAAGTTTTGCGCGGACCACGCGGTGGAATGATTCTTGCTAAAGAAGCACACGCAGCCGCAATTGATAAAGCTGTATTTCCTGGCATGCAAGGCGGACCAATCATGTCTGCAGTTGCAGGTAAAGCTGTTGCACTTAAAGAGTGCGCAACTCCTGAATACCAAAAGTATGCAAAAGATGTCATCGTCAATGCACAAGCACTTTGTACTGCTCTTGAAGGCGAAGGAATGCGCGCGGTATCAGGTGGAACACAAACACACTTAGCACTTATTGATATTCGTGGCACTGGCGTAAATGGCAAAGTTGCAGACGAACGCTGTGGTCATGCTGGAATTGTTTTGAATAAGAATTCAATTCCTTTTGATCCAGAGAAGCCAGGAATCACCAGTGGTATTCGCGTAGGAACACCTGCGACGACTACACAAGGTATGGGCGTGCCAGAGATGCAGACGATTGCTTCTTTGATTTCACGTGCAATCCGTAGCGAAGATCCAGCGGTGTTGGCAGGAATTAAGAGCGAAGTTCACGCGTTAACTTCGAAATTCCCAATTTACAACGCATAGACTTACTCCATGCGTGAGTACATGTTCACATTGCTGCTTTCTGCAGCACTGTGTTATTTGATTACTCCATTCGTTAGAACACTTGCCACCAAATTTGGCGCTGTCGCATTGGTTCGCACGCGAGATGTGCACACAACACCAACTCCACGATGGGGCGGCGTAGCTATGTGGGCTGCGATGTCTATTACTTTCATCATCGTTCAGCATCTCACCCTTGTTGGAAAATCCTTTGGTCACGAAGCACAAGGAATTTTCCTAGCAGGAACATTTCTTGTACTCCTTGGAATGGCCGATGATCGCTTTCAATTAGATGCGCTAACTAAGTTGGCAGGCCAAGCTCTTGCAGCCGGAATCTTGCTTATCTATGGAATTCAAATCTTGTGGCTACCGATTAACGGAGTAATTGCTCTGCCGCCAAGTATTGGCCAGCTAGTTACAGTTCTAATCGTCTTGGTCACGATTAACGCTGTTAACTTTATTGATGGGCTAGATGGATTAGCAGCTGGCATTGTTGCTATTGCAGGTGCTGCATTCTTTACATTTGCTTATCTATTGGCAGTGGTGTGGGGCTTTAGCCGTGCGGGTGCGCCATCACTAATGACTGCAGTGCTGATCGGAATCTGCCTAGGTTTCTTGCCCCATAACTCTCACCCTGCGCGGATTTTTATGGGCGATTCCGGTTCGATGTTCTTAGGTTTATTGCTCGCATCTGCGGCAATTACATTGACGGGACAAGTAGATCCAAATGCAATTTCAGCAGTTGAAGCCGGGCCAACGTTGTTGCCACTGCTGTTGCCATTTGCTGTTCTTGCAATTCCGCTTGCAGATTTAGTTCTTGCAATTTCGCGGCGCGTGCTCGCTGGCCGTTCACCATTTGCTCCAGATAAAGATCATCTGCACCACAGATTACTTTCAGCAGGAAATTCACATGTAAGAACTGCCGTGATTATGTATTTGTGGACTGCAACGCTGGCTTTTCCGATAACCATTTCTGCGTTCGCACCAATGTGGGTCGCACTGTTGACCGCGGCCGCACTTGCGACAATCACAATTGTTGTTACACGAAGTGGAAAAAAGGATTCGGTATATGTCTGATCAAAATAATTCCGAAACCATCATGTTACGTGGTGCCCTGAAGCCAACTTTGATTGTTGGAGTTTTGGCGATTGTTATCAGCACAATTTTTGCAGGCATGCCTGGTTTTCTTGGAGCACTACTTGCCCAATTTGTTGTAATCATTTATTTCATAGTCCATCTTGGAGTTTCTCGAATATCAAGAAACCTAGATCCGATGAGCACAATGGCATTGGCAATGTTTTCTTACTTTACGAAATTGCTACTGGTCGGCGTATTTTTGTACCTAGTGAGCACCTTTACTTCGCGCGAATCAATTAACCGAACCAGCTTTGGCGTTACTGCAATTGTGCTCACACTTGCGTGGCTAGGCGGAGAAATTGCCAGTTATGCGAAATTGCGCATACATTTACCCCTGCCTGATTCAAAAAATTAGCTAGACCACAGCGAAGGAGATTGCACATGGCACGTCGCGATGACAATGCTGCTTATTCGATAGTTGGTTATCTGCTCTCAGGGCTTCTTTTTTGGGGCGGCGTTGGCTGGGCTCTGGATAAATGGCTCGGGACTTCCTTTCTTCTTTTGGCCGGCCTACTTCTGGGCGCCGGTGCTGCTCTCTACCTAGTGTGGCTGCGTTTCGGGCGCGAATAAGCCCCACTCTTTCGCCTTTTTCGATTTCACAGGGGAGGACTTTTCCCCATAGGGTTACCCGCAGAACGCATCCCCGGCGATCTAACTGGTAAGTCTGTTTAAATTCATTTGAGTTCATTTGAAGGAGAGTGCGTGCGCTCGTTAGTGGTCTTTCGCGCAGAGGGTGAAGGCTTCGTCCCACCAAGTAGTAAAGACTTTGAACTCCCACCGATTTTTGGTGACAATGAATTCACAACAAAACCAATCTTTTTGATTCTCTTTTCAGTCATCTTACTTTCAGTGTTTTTCCTGATGGCTTCGCGTAAAGCGTCCGTAGTTCCATCAAAACTTCAATTCGCAGGGGAATCTGTTTATGCCTATGTTCGAAATGATCTTGGAAAAGAAATCATCGGCCACGAATTCATGCGCTTCGTGCCATATTTATTCACACTCTTTACATTTATTTTAGTTAACAACATTTTCGGAATCGTTCCGTTGATTCAATTCCCGACGATGTCCCGAATTAGCTTTGCTTATGTACTCGGAATCATCACCTTCGGTGTCTTCCATTACGTGGGTATTCGCCATCACGGAATTTTCAAGTACATGAAGGACATCCTCTTCATGCCAGGTGTTCCAAAACCTGTCTATATTCTTCTGACTCCAATTGAAATTGCGACTTACTTGGTTGTTCGTCCACTCACAATCTCACTTCGTTTGTTCGCAAATATGTTCGCTGGTCACTTGCTGTTGATGATCTTTATTCTCGGTGGAGAGCACCTACTTCAGGGCGCCGTCGGTTTAAAGCTAGTTAGCCCATTTGCATTTGCATTCGGAATCGCTTTGACCTTTTTTGAGTTATTAGTTCAGTGTCTGCAGGCTTATATCTTCACCCTGTTGACAGCGCTTTACATCGGTGGCGCACTCGCCGATGAGCACTAATTAGAGTTCCACAGACCTACAAAATGCACTACACACCAGAGATATCAAGGGAAAGGTAAGAAAAATGACAGGCACACTCAACCTCGTCGGTTACGGTCTTGCAGCAATTGGACCAGGACTTGCAGTTGGAATGATCTTCGCGGCGTACATCAATGGCGTTGCACGTCAGCCAGAAGCACGCAGCGTTTTACAGCCAATCGCATTCCTAGGCTTTGCTATGGCTGAAGCTCTTGCGTTGTTCGGTCTCGTACTCGCATTCGTCCTCTAATTCATATTCGATAACTAGCTAACTAGACGACTAACAAGAGGAATACATATGTCATTCACATTGCTTGCAGCAGGTGGAGCGCCTAATCCGCTCTTGCCTCACACAGCAGAAATTGTTGTTGGTTTCGTTGCCTTCGGGTTGCTTTACATAGTCATGCGTCGGAGAGTTGTTCCGATGTTTGAAAAAGCATTCGCAGCACGTACCGAAGCGATTCAAGGTGGAATGGACCGTGCAGAAAAAGCACAGCTCGAAGCACAGCGTGCACTTGTTCAATACAACGAACAACTTTCTAAAGCGCGCGAAGAAGCACAAACACTTCGCGAAGAAGCACGCGTTCAAGGATCAGCCATTGTCGAAGAGCTTCGTGCTAAAGCACAAGAAGAAGCAGCACGCATAACGGCAGCTGCACACGCATCCATTGAAGCAGAGCGTCAACAAGCAGTGACTTCACTTCGCAATGAAGTAGGAACACTTGCAGTTGAACTTGCATCAAAGATTGTTGGAGAAGCTCTGGAAGACCAGGCCCGTCAATCACGCATCGTGGATCGTTTCCTTGATGATTTAGAGAAGTCCAAGAAGTAAGTAAGAGGAAAAAGTAATGAGAAATCACTTCGGTGGCAGAAGCCGTCAATCACTTGTGATTGCACGCGGCTTAATTGATACTGCAACAAAAGGCTCAACAGCCGACGCAGCATCAGCTCTTTCCACTGAACTCTTCTTTATTACCTCAGTTTTAAATTCAAATATCTCATTACGCAGAGCGGTCAATGATCCTTCTCGTGATGCGAAGTCAAAGGCAGTACTTCTAAAAGAGATACTCGGAAAGAGTGTTGGTGCATCAGCGCTAAATGTGATTACTGGTGTGAGTGAGTTGCGCTGGTCGGCATCATCAGATCTTGTAGAAGTACTAGAACAACTAGCAATCGAAGCGGAAGCATCAGCTGCAAATATCGCAAATGAATTAGATCGCGTAGAAAGCGAGCTCTTTACTGTTGCTCGCGCTATCTCGACCTCTTTTGAATTGCGTAGCGCCTTGATCACCGAAGGAGCAGAAAAGGCCAAAACAGCTCTTATTGCAGAGCTACTTGGAAAGAACTCATCATCATCGACAACCAGACTCGTTAACCATGTTGTAAACAACTGGCGTGGACGTAGCGTTGAAGCCGCCTTTGATGATTATTTATACGCACTTGCTGCACGTCGCAATCGCCTCATCGCATTTGCACGCACAGCTGTGGCACTTACTTCTGCTCAGTACGACCGTTTAGTTTCAGCACTAACACAACAACTTGGCCAACCAGTTCGCGTAAATGTTGAAGTTGATCCATCCGTAATCGGTGGACTCTCAGTCAAATTTGCTGACGAATTAGTTGATGGAACACTCGTAAATCGCATCGCATCAGCAGGTCGTTCATTTGCTGGTAAGAGTGCGTAAAGAAGAATTCACTAGAGAAGAAAAAGGAAAAGGGAGAAAAAAATGGCGGAGCTAACGATCCGACCTGATGAAATCCGTGATGCACTCGCGAATTTTGTTAAGTCATACGATCCAGGCGTTGCAGCTCGAGACGAAGTAGGAACTGTCAGCCAAGCTGGTGACGGTATTGCTCGCGTCGAAGGTCTGCCTTCAACAATGGCGAACGAACTCTTAAAGTTTGAGAACGGAACGCTAGGACTTGCACTCAACCTCGACGTCCGCGAAATCGGTGTTGTTATTTTGGGTGGTTACGAAGGAATTGAAGAAGGAACATCAGTACGCGGAACAGGTGAAGTTCTCTCTGTTCCAGTTGGCGATGCTTTCCTTGGTCGCGTGGTTGATCCACTCGGTCGCCCAATTGATGGCAAAGGCGAAATTAAAGCTGATGCACGTCGCGCACTTGAATTGCAGGCTCCCTCTGTAGTTCAACGTCAACCAGTTAAGGAACCACTTGCAACTGGTATTAAAGCTATTGACTCAATGACTGCGATTGGTCGTGGACAGCGTCAGTTGATTATCGGTGACCGCCAAACCGGTAAGACAGCTGTTGCAATTGACACAATCATTAACCAACGCGAAAACTGGAAGTCTGGAGATCCAAAGAAGCAAGTAAAGTGCATTTACGTTGCTATTGGTCAAAAGGGTTCAACAATTGCATCCGTTAAGGGTGCACTTGAAGAAGCTGGTGCAATGGAATACACAACCATCGTTGCATCGCCTGCATCAGATCCAGCAGGATTTAAATACCTCGCTCCTTACACCGGTTCTGCAATTGGTCAGCACTGGATGTACAAGGGCGAGCACGTTCTTATTGTTTTTGATGATCTATCAAAGCAAGCTGAGGCGTATCGTTCAGTCTCATTGTTGCTACGTCGTCCACCAGGTCGCGAAGCGTACCCAGGCGATGTTTTCTACTTGCACTCACGTCTTCTAGAACGTTGCGCAAAGCTCTCCGACGAATTAGGCGGCGGTTCAATGACTGGACTTCCAATCATTGAAACAAAGGGAAATGACGTATCCGCGTTCATCCCTACAAACGTTATTTCTATTACTGATGGTCAGTGCTTCCTTGAAACAGATCTCTTTAACGCAGGCGTACGCCCAGCGATTAACGTAGGTGTTTCTGTTTCTCGTGTAGGTAGCTCCGCACAAACAAAGGCGATGAAAAAGATCGCTGGTCGCTTGCGTCTTGACCTTGCACAGTTCCGTGAACTCGAAGCGTTCGCTGCTTTCGGTTCTGATCTAGATGCTGCATCAAAGGCACAGCTAGAACGCGGCGCTCGCATGGTTGAACTACTCAAGCAAGGTCAGTACTCACCATATTCACTAGAGCGTCAGATTGCATCAATCTGGGCTGGAACAACAGGAAAGCTCGATGATGTTGCAGTTGCAGATATTCGTCGCTTTGAATCAGAACTTCTTGATTTCATTGCACGCGAACGCAAAGCAATCTTCGATGTAATTTCAGAGACAAAGCAACTAGAAGATGACACAGTTAAGTCACTCGAAGAAGCTGTCTCTGCATTTAAGAAGATCTTCGTTCCAAGCGTTGCTGCTGCAGTTAATGAAGCAGAAGCAGATGCTTTGGATGGCGTTGAGGCAGAACAAATTACTAAGCACGTGCCACCGGCGGTGAAGAAGTAAAAAATGGGTGCCCAACTCCGCGTTTATCGCCGACGGATGCGATCCGTTAAAGCGACCAAGAAAATTACGAAAGCAATGGAATTAATTTCCGCTTCTCGTATTGTCAAGGCGCAGCAACGAGTCGCAGCTTCAACTCCTTATGCAAATGAGTTGACCCGTGCCGTATCCGCAGTTGCTTCCTATTCATCTGTAAATCACCCGTTGACTACTGCATCTGAAAATCCAAAGCGCGCAGCAATTTTGGTTATCTCTGCTGACCGCGGTATGGCTGGTGCGTATTCAAATAACGCGATTAAAGAAGGCGAACAACTCGCTACCCTTATTCGCTCACGTGGACTAGAAGTTTCTTCTTACCTTGTTGGACGCAAGGCAGTGAATTACTACCGTTTCCGTAACCGCGCTATTGCTGGTGCATGGAGCGGCTTCTCTGATACTCCAACGTATGAAGATGCAAAGAGCGTTGCTGACGCATTAATTCAGGCGTTCTTAGCGGATGCGCAAACAGATAAAGCTGGTGTTGATGAAATTCACATCGTCTTTACAGAGTTCAAATCTATGTTGACTCAAAACGCACTTGCTAAGCGCATGTTGCCACTTGAGGTTGTCGAAAGTGATGCACCTGTTGCATCAGGTTTATTGCCTATGTATGAATTCGAACCAAATGCAGAAGTAGTTCTTAACGCACTACTTCCACGTTATATCGAGGCTCGAATCTTTAACGCAATGTTGCAATCAGCGGCTTCAGAGCATGCAGCTCGTCGTCGCGCAATGAAGTCAGCAACTGACAATGCTGATGAGTTAATTAAGTCTCTAACAAGACTTGCGAACGCGGCTCGTCAGGCCGAAATTACCCAAGAGATCAGCGAAATTGTTGGCGGCGCAGACGCGTTGTCCTCGGCAAATGCAGGGAGTGAATGATGTCGAAAGAAAATAGCGGTAAGGGCCGCGTAGCTCGAGTAATCGGACCGGTGGTGGATATTGAATTCCCAGCCGATTCAATGCCTTCGATCTTTAACGCGCTACACGTAGATGTGACCATGAGTGGTCAGACTCGTACGTTGACCCTTGAAGTTGCACAGCACATTGGTGACAACCTTGTGCGCGCAATCTCTATGCAACCAACTGACGGAATGATCCGTGGTGCGCAGGTATCAGATACCGGTGCTGCGATCTCTGTGCCAGTTGGCGATGTAACAAAGGGACACGTATTTAATACTCTTGGTGAATCACTAGATGTTCCAACCTCTTCACTCGACATCAAAGAGCGTTGGCCAATTCACCGTAACGCACCAGCATTTGATCAACTCGAATCAAAGACTGAGATGTTCGAAACCGGCATCAAAGTTATTGACCTGCTCACACCATATGTAAAGGGTGGAAAAATCGGTCTATTCGGTGGTGCAGGTGTAGGTAAGACAGTTCTTATTCAAGAGATGATTTATCGCGTTGCTGAAAACTTCGGTGGTGTATCTGTATTCGCCGGTGTTGGTGAACGTACTCGTGAAGGTAATGACTTGTTTCTTGAAATGACAGAAACCGGCGTTATCAACAAGACCGCCTTGGTCTTCGGTCAGATGGATGAACCACCTGGAACGCGTCTACGTGTTGCGCTCTCAGCGCTCACAATGGCGGAGTACTTCCGCGATCTTCAAAAGCAGGACGTGCTCTTGTTCATCGATAACATCTTCCGCTTTACACAGGCAGGTTCTGAAGTATCAACACTTCTTGGACGTATGCCATCTGCAGTGGGCTACCAGCCAACACTTGCTGATGAAATGGGTCAGCTTCAGGAGCGCATTACTTCAACACGTGGTCACTCGA
>JAIYBJ010000013.1 GCA_027488575.1 Streptomycetaceae bacterium
AAAGTTATGGCTGTTTCTCCAGTTACCCTTGCAATGAAGTGGCCAAAGAGATTGTGGTTTGCAATCCGAAGGTTCTTAAGACGATAAATATGAGTATTCGAGAAGCTCAACCACGTGATGTTTCAGATATTTTGCGACTCATCAAGGATTTAGCAATCTATGAAAAAGCACCAGATGAAGCAGTTGCCACAGAGGAACTCTTAAGCGCTGCGCTATTTAATCCGAAGCCTCATGTTTTTGCCCATGTTGTGGAAGTTGATAACCGAATCATCGGTATGGCAATTTGGTTCTTGAATTTTTCAACGTGGCAAGGCGTCCATGGAATCTACCTAGAGGATCTTTACATTGAACCCGAATATCGCGGGCGTGGTTATGGATTAGCACTTCTTAAGCACTTGGCAAAGATTTGTGTGGAACGTGGTTACGGCAGATTTCAATGGTGGGTATTGGATTGGAACACGCCTTCGATTGAATTTTATAAATCTCAAGGCGCGATCGGTATGGATGAGTGGACAGTTTTCCGCGTGAGCGGTGACGATTTGAATAAACTTGGTTCATGAGCGCCCGCGTCCTTTCAATAAACATCACTTCAATTGTTCACCAAGGTGAGTGGACTGGAAGTGAAGGTCGCACAGGCATAGATAAGCGAAGCGTTGAAGGCCCAATTGAATTTAAAAACAACGGAGTTGCTGGCGATCGCATTATTGATACCAATGTTCATGGGGGATATGACCAAGCTGTTTATGCATATGCCACAGAAGATGCACGGTGGTGGGAGAAAGAAATTGGCGAGGAAATAACTGCTGGACGCTTTGGTGAGAATCTAACTACTGAAGGTATTGATGTAAATGCTGCATTAGTTGGTGAGCAATGGAAAATTGGCTCAGTCATTCTTGAAGTTTCACAACCTCGCATTCCTTGTCGAGTCTTCGCTGGATTTTGGAAGCGTGCAACGCTGATTAAGGATTTCACACAAGCAGGACGCCCTGGTGCTTACCTTCGAATCATACAAGAGGGTACAGCTCAAGCAGGAGATGCAATTGAAGTTATCTTTAAGCCAGATCACAGCGTGAGCATTAGCGATTTATTCTCTGCAAAAAGTGGAGAGCGGACAAAGATCAATGAGATAAAAATTGTCCCGCAGCTATCGCAAGGATTTAAAGAGTGGGCAGAAAAGATTGCAGCTACTCAAAATTAAGCAATAGCTGCTGCGATTGCCTTTGTGTGAGCGGGTGTTGAACCACAGCAAGATCCGACAATGTTGACGCCCATCTCTTTCATTTCCGCGGCGTACTTTGCCATTTCTTCCGGTGTGCCTTCGTAAATGAAAGTATCGCCAACTAGTTTTGGAAGTCCTGAGTTTGATTGCGTGATGATGAAGACGCCTTCTGGACGAGCATTAACCATCTCTTGTGCAATCTGACGCATTTCATCTGTTCCGCGGCCACAGTTTGCTCCGATGATTCGCACGCCAATTGATGAGAGATGTGTAACTGCCATTGCAGGTTTTACACCCATCATTGTTCGCAAATTTGTATCGAAAGACATAGTTGCAATAATTGGCATACCTGGAGCAACTTCTTTAGCCGCTTCTACAGCAGCTTCAACTTCTGCAAGATCACTCATTGTTTCGATAAGAATTGCATCAACACCGCCAGCAACTAATCCTTTTATTTGTTCTGCGAACAACTCTTTTGCGCTCTCTGGAGTCAAGGTGCCCATTGGATCCATAAGTTCACCTGATGGACCAATATCTCCCATAACAAAACAACCAGGGTGTCGGTCGGCAACTTTGCGCGCGATTGCTGCCCCTGCTTGATTTAACTCGATAACGCGATCAGCAAGGCCATGTAATTCAAGTCGACCGTGTGTGGCACCAAATGTATTTGTTGTTATGAATTTTGCACCTGCTGCGGCGTAGGCTTCGAGCACCGCTTCGATTTCCTCTGGTTTTTCAAGATTCCACAGTTCAGGGGCGCCGCCGTCAGTTAATCCACGCTCTTGCAACATGGTGCCCATCGCGCCATCGGATGCAAGGACAGCGTTTGAAAGTGCGTCGTATATTGCTGACATGTGTAATTCCTTAACTCGCAGGATTTATTGCATCAAGAATTGCTTGTAACTTACTTTCAGAAAACTCTTCTTCGAGCGCTGCAGTAATTCGCGCAGCAAGTTCTGCTGGAACTTCATCTGATGGCGTCCATGGATCTCTGTTCCAACCAGCGGTGTATGCATCAGCATCGATTTCGCCCATCCGCATAGCTGCTTCATCGATTGCTTCTTGAAAACGAGCAGGCAACATAACTTTGATTGTGTCTGCACCATCTCGAGCCATCACCATAGAAGGGATTTCTCTCCATCGCATTACTTGATATTCGCTCATGAAAGTAAGGCTACCAAGTGATGTTCACTATTTCGCTCAGAGCTTTACGAGTACGGGGCGCTATTTCGCGCGCCTTGATCTCATCAGAGAGCGAATCAGGGGATGTGCGCTTTCCGATTGCAAGGCACGCAACAGGTTCAGCTCCATCATCGAGAGCAAACTTAGATTTGGCAGCAGCGTTATCAAAGCCACTCATCTGGTGAACGTCATAACCGCGATGATTTGCTTCGACGGTTAATAGTGAAACCGAAAGGCCTGTGTCATAGAGCGCGGTTGGATTTGTTTTCCCATCTTCACGAAGAGTCAGGGCATTAACCAATACAAGAGCTGATGCAAAGGGTGCCCATTGTTTGTTGAAGTCAGAGAGCACAGATGAAATTTCGGTAAATTTTTCATCACCACGTAAACCAATTACAAATTTCCAAGGCTGTGCATTAAATGCGCTGGGAGCCCAACGCGCAGCTTCGAAAATTGCCGCTAAATCTTCACCAGGAATTAATGCGTTGTTATCAAATGCTCTTGGGCTCCATCTCTCTGCAATAAGTGGATGTAGCGAAACTGAAGTATCGGCTCTCTTATTCATGAGTGAAGTGTATTAGAATTATGTAATGGCGTTCATTCGAAAATCTCCCAACGAAAAAGGTTGGTCAGAACTTGAGCAAGTATCAGAACAAAAGCACGTTGGAGCAGAGTTTCCTAGAGAATCAACACCTTTACTTGTCATGCATCACCTTTCTGATTTGCACGTGTGTGATGCACAATCGCCGCTACGCCCTGAATTCTTAGATCGCTGGGCAGATCCAGACAGCCCTATTCGCGATGCAGTGGGCACAATTGGCTGTTATCGCCCTCACGCTATGTTGTCACCACATGTTGTTGAATCAATGATTCAAGCACTTAACAAAGTTACAACTGGGCCGCTATCTGGCCATCGAATTGATGCTGCCATTATTACTGGTGACACAACTGATAACGCCCAAGAGAATGAAGTTGATTGGTATTTAGCGCTATTAGATGGCCTTGAGGTAACTCCTGATTCGGGTGATTTATCTAGGTACGAAGGCGTCATGGATGACAATGCAGAGCACTATGACGTTAAGTATTGGCATCCACACGGAACGCCTGCGGGCAAAGATGATGATGACGCACGATCAAAGTATGGATTTCCGGTGGTACCGGGTTTGCTTGATTCATGTCGCAAACCAATTCAATCCACTGGCCTTAAATTTGCCTGGTACGCAGTTCACGGAAATCATGATGCACTGTTGCAAGGCACCGTAACGCCAGATGAGGATAGCCAAATTTCTATTGTTGGAAACAAGCGATATGTCGGGCTACCGTCTTCACTCACACTTAAAGAAACCCTCGAAGCATTTAATGAAGTAGGACCTGCATCTTTACCACGCGCCGAAGATGCGCCATTTGAAATTGTTTCTCCCGATCTTCATCGACGTGCAGTCGAACGTGGAGAATACGCAGAAAAGCATTTGAATTCCCCTGGCCTACCAAAGGGTCATGGATTTACTGACGAGCATGTGCAGAAAAAGCATCTGTATTACGCAACCAACGTAGGAAAAGTTAAACTAATTGTTATTGACACTGTTAATGAATTTGGCGGCTGGCAAGGATCTTTAGATGTTGCACAATTTGAGTGGCTAGAAAATGAAATCAAAACCAGCGATCGCTATGTAGTTTTGGCATCTCATCATCCACTTAATTGCATGTTCAATAACTATGCACCAACAGGTCGCAGGGTGTGCGAAGATGAAATTACAGAGATGCTTCTTAAATACCCACAAGTCATCGCCTGGCTTGCAGGCCATGTTCATAGGCACCATGTTGAGTGGGTTGGTTCTGAAATTGAAGAACGTGGCTTCTGGCAGATTGAAACAGCATCACACGCTGATTGGCCACAACAGAGTCGTACGATTGAAATCGTTGAGAGTGAGGTCGGCGAGATATTCATTGCACTGACCACTATTGATCACGTAGCTGGAACACATTATGGCAAAGCTGAAAACGTCTTGGAGATGGCAGCGCTTTCGCGATTGCTCAGCGCAAATGTCTGGCAAAAACGCGATTCACTTGGTGCCAAAGTTCCAGCAGATTGGGCGCTAGGTCCTGATCACGCCAGAAATACTGTTTTGCGTTTAAGCGCCCGAAACTTGTTTAGTCGCCCTAGCTAACCACTCAGGATTAATTTCAACACCCCATCCAGGTTCAGATGGAATTGTTGCCTTGCCATCTTCAATTTTAAATGGATCACCCAAAAATAGTTTGTCTTGCCAAGGATAGTAATCCAGACCTTCAATTGAGAATTCAAGATATTTGCCAGGCTTTTCAATGGCACCCAATAGATGCATAGTGCACATTGTTACTAAAGATAAATTCGCACTATGTGGAGTTGTTGGTATTCCAGCTTTAGCAGCCATATCTGTAACTTTGAGTGTGCGCCAGATTCCACCCAGATACATAACATCTGGTTGGACGATGTCCACAATGTGCTGATCAATCATGCGCTTCCAAGTCGCAAGATCCCAATCTTGTTCGCCACCTGTCACATCAATACTTAAAGCATCTGTCACTTCTTTTGTTTCATCGAACTCCCAATACTTGCAAGGTTCTTCGAAGTGGCCGATTCCTTCTGCCTCCAACATGCGCCCAACTTCAATTGCGCGCTTAGGTGAAAACCCACTATTTCCATCAACTAATTTGGAAACACCATCACCGAGGGCACGTGAAACAACTGGGATAACTTCTTCAGTACGTCCCGGCCATTCATCAACATCATGTCCACATTCGGCGCCAACGCGCCATTTAAAAGCATCAAAACCAAATTCATCGCGCAGCTTAAGAAAGCGTGCGGCTTCATCTTGCGGAGTAATGTCACGCTTCATCGATGACGCATAGGCACGCAGTTTTTGAACTTTTCCACCCAATAATTCAACAACTGGCTTGCCTTCAACTTTTCCACGCATATCCCATAGCGCAGTATCTAAACCAGCAAGCGCACGACAACGATAGCTTCCGGGAAACTTGTGTTCTTTATCTTCTACGCGAGTAATGAGTGCGCCAATATCTGATGCATCTTGCCCAATTACCCAGGGAGCAACTTGGCGGTGCAATATCTGCGCAGTGATGTCTGCGTTATACGTTGATGTTTGCCCCCACCCGATGTGACCATCAGATGAAGTAACTTGTACAAAACAGACATTCTGATCTGTGTAAGTTTCAATTGTTTTAATGGTGCCTAAAGGCATTAGGCGCCCTTAACAAATACAGGCAGAGATTTAAGTGTGACATTAACTGATGTGCCAGTACCGAGATTAGATGCACCTGAGCTTGGAACCTGAGCACGAATTCGAGTTCCATCAGACAGGTCAATGGTGAGGCGACAGGTTGAACCTAAGAAACTAATGGCAAAGATTCTCGCATTTGGTGTTCCACCCGCATCAACATGGAACCACTCAGGACGAATCAAAGCTAGACCCTTACCGGATTCGATTGAACCCTTTACAACTGGCACTCGCACGCCTAAAACTTCTGCATTACCGGCAGAAACAGTCGCAGATATGGGATTGGTAAGACCGACAAACTCTGCAACGAATGCAGATTGTGGGCGCTCATATAACTCTGACGGTGCAGCTATTTGTTCAAGGATTCCCTGACGCATTACACCAACTCGATCTGCAACGCCCAGCGCTTCTTCTTGATCGTGGGTAACAAAAACCGTTGTTGTTCCAACTTCTAATTGAATGCGGCGAATTTCTTCACGCAATTGCGTGCGCACTTTTGCATCCAGTGCCGATAGAGGTTCATCAAGCAAAAGCACCTTTGGTTGAATTGCAAGAGCTCTTGCCAAAGCAACTCGCTGTTGTTGTCCGCCTGACATCTGATGCGGATAGTGATTTGCATGCGTTGATAGCCCTACTAGGTCGAGGAGCTCACTTGAGCGCTTGGATCTCTCCGCACTTGCAGTGCGGTGGGCTCTCATACGAAGTCCGTACTCAACATTCTCGCGAGCAGTCATATGAGGGAAGAGGCTGTATGCCTGAAAAACCATTCCCATGTTTCGCTTGTTTGGAGCCAGAAAAGTTATGTCTTTACCATCAACAATAATTTGACCTGCATCTAAATCTTGCAAACCAGCGAGAGCACGAAGAGCAGTAGTTTTTCCGCAACCTGATGGACCGAGTAATGCAACGAGTTCGCCTTCTGCGATATCAACATTGAGGCCAGCGAGTGCGCGTACCTTTCCAAATTGCTTGGATAGATTTACTAGCTGTACGTAGGCAGAGTTACTCATAGCCGACATCCTTTCCGATCAGGCGACATCTGCATCAAGGATTACTCTTTGACGCTTGGTTGTAGGAATTGCGAAGAGAATTGCAAACACAAAGAGAAGTGCTGAAAGCGCTACCGCCACAGCAATCTTTCCATCTTGGCGTCCAAGTAAGTAAATTACAACTTGGAGAGTATCAAAAGCCAAGAGCGCAGAAATTGTAAATTCACCTAAGACCAGTGCTAATGAAATCACGACACCGGACATGATGCCGGAACGAATTGTTGGCATCACTACACCAAAAATAGTTCGCATAGTTGATGCACCAAGTGTTCGAGATGCTTCAGCCAAGGTGGCCACATCAACTAGGTCAAGGGCTGCGGATAGAGAGCGATATGTATAAGGAAGGATTAACATTGCATATACACCGGAGAGTGAAACCGGAGATTCCGTCACGTTAATGGAAATCCATCTATAGAGTGGCGCGATTCCAACGACAATAACAATTGCGGGAATAGCCAGTGGAAGCAGACAGATGAGCTCCATAGGTCTGCGAAATGCCGGAAGTTTTAAGTGAACCCAAATCACAGTTGGAACCACAAGAAAGAAAATTAAAAACATTACGACGATTGCGATTGAAAATGAAGCGATTAATGAAGAAATCACATCAGGGTTTTTACCAATTGCACCCCATGCACGAAGTGTTCTGCCACCTTCTAGACCAAGAGGTTTTGTAGAGAAATCAAGCATTCCGTACAGCGGTCCAAGCAGATACAGACCTGTGACAATGATTATGAATGCGCGAAAGATTCTTCCCGGAATAGAGAGTTTCATCTGGTGTTCTCCCACTTACTTACACGCTTTCGAAGAAGTGAGTACAGAGCCATCACGATGACTACAACTGCGACCATATATAGCGAGAGGGTTTTAGCGAGTGGTGCGCTAGCTCCACCAGTCTCACTAGAGAGTGCACTGCCAATATCTAGCGGCGTAATAATCGTGCCCTGACTAATGAGTGCAGCAGCTGTTGCATAAGCAGAGAATGCATTTACAAAGAGAAGCAAAATGCCGCCAAGAAAGGATGGCAATAGAACTGGAAATCCGATTCGGAACCAATAATCCTTTGAAGATCCGCCGAGGCTTTGCGAAGCCTCACTCCATTGCGGTTTGAGATTTTCAACTGCAGGCAAGAAAACAATAAACATCAATGGAATTTGGAAGAATGTATAGACAACACCGAGGCCAAAGAGTCCGTAAAGCCAATCAGGTGATGCTAAGAAACTAGTATCTGAAAATTTGAGTGCAAAAGTTGTAACAAAGCCATTAAATCCAAAAGTTGCAAAGAAGGCGAATGCGAGCATAACGCCACCGAATTGGGCGAGGACTCCACCAGCTGCCAAGACGAAGCGACGGCCTATGCCATCTGGTTTTCCAGTTGATATTGCCCAAGCAAAGAGCGCACCGATTAATCCACCAACAATAGATGTCCAAAAAGAGATCTTGAGTGTATTTAAAAATGGAATCCAGTGTGCTTCTTCTTGAATCGTATTAGTTACGTAATCTAAAGAAAATTTGCCTTCTTCTGTGAAGAAAGCGCCGTACACAACATTAACGGTTGGCCATAGTAAAAACAGCCCAGTTAAAAACAAGAAGGGAAGTATGCCTAGATAATCTTTTTTACTGCGCCAGAACCGAGAGCCGGTCCCTGTAGAGGAACCGGCTCTCGCTATCTGACTTTGAGTCATTAGTTTTTATGCAGTAACTCGTTTAGCGAGTTCCTACAGCAGCAGCCCAGTTTGCAACTAGGTATGTATTTGCTGCAGCTAATTGAGCTGCGCTAGCAACGCGTGCAACACCAGTACCGGAACCGATAACTGCAATTGCATCCTTGCTTGCTGTCTTGTTCTTAATCATCCATGGCCAAATAACTGGGCTTGCGCCGCCCTTAGCCCATGAGTTTGAACCTTCTGGTGTGTAGAGGAATTCCATCCAGAGACGAGCACACGCTGGGTGTGGTGCCCATGGAGAAACTCCTGCGTTATACCAAGATCCAACTTCAGCACCCTTAGGTGTAAATGTCTTCCAAGTTTTTCCTGCTGCCTTGAAACGATCTTGGTGTGACTTGTGGTTGTAGGTCCAGTCAAATACAACGCGTGTCTGACCTGAGTCAATTGTTGCTGTATTTGGATCTACGTTGATGAAGTTACCTGCAGCCTTGAGCTTCTTAAACCACTCAACACCCTTTGAGATGTCATCAAGTGTTCCGCCATTTGCAAGCGTAGTCATGAATAGTCCATTAAGTCCCGCAGATGCCTTGGTTGGATCTCCGTTAAGAGCAACAACGCCCTTGAACTTTGGATCTAACAAGTCGTCGAGCTTTGTGATTGTTCCAAGTGCGCCGTCATATCCGATTGTCAAAACACCTGTGTAGTTAGGTGTTAGGCGACCTTGTGGATCCTTGAGGTTTGCTGGAATTTGTGACCAGTTTGTAACCTTGTATGGCGCGTAGTGTGTATCGATGTACTTGTAACCAACTGTTGTTCCCATGTCGAAGACATCTGGTGAACGCTTTGTACCCTTGAGGGCGTTGGCTTGATCAATTTCATCCTGTGATGATCCATCAGGAATGTTTGAGTCAATCTTTACTTTGTACTTCTTCTTGAAGTTATTGATGATCTCGCCGTAGTTAGCCCAATCAACTGGGGTAGCGATGATATTTAGTTGACCTTCTTTTTTACATTCTGCTGCAATCTTTGCGATTCCGCCTGCTTGCTTTGCAGATGTCCATGTTGAGGCCTTTGAAGCAGCATTTGCTGATGAAACAGCAAATGTTGGAACAGCGAGTGCCACAGCAACGCTGAGTACTACTGCTGATTTAGTGAGTTTATTGAACTTCACTGGTTTCCTCCCGTTAGGTTAGTTGACTGCATATTTTTAATCGCATGATCAAAAATACTTCCCGCTATTCCGTAATTACCGTGGGGGCAGTTACAGAAATTTGTATGAAATTGTGAAGCGACCTAGTCAAAGACCAAGACACTTCTAGCTCCCTCTCCCGAACGAAGCTTCTGGAAAGACTCATTGAGCCCATCCAAACCTATGCGACTAGTGATGAGTTCGTCTAGAAGTAATTCACCACTTAAATACGCCTGAACGAGCAGGGGAACGTCTCGCTGCAGGTCAGACGAGCCGAAGTAGCACCCCTTGATAGATTGCTCATTAACGAATGGGCCAGCATCGATTGTTAGTTTGGCTCCATTTTTAAGAAGTCCAACAAGTGTGAGTTGACCGCCGACATCAACAGTTAACCACGCTTGTGCAATCGTTTCTTCGCGGCCAAGTGCTTCAAAAGCGTAGTCAACGCCACCGGTTAACTCTTTAATAGCTGCAACAGGATCAACCTTTGATGCATTTACTAAATCTGTTGCGCCAACCTTTTTTGCAAGTTGCAATTTTTCTTCCGTTACATCAACGGCGATGATTCGCTTGGCACCTTTCATTCGTGCGCCTTGAATAATATTCAAACCAACTCCACCGCAACCGAAAACAGATACTCGCGAACCTGCTTCAACTTTTGCTGTGTTTGCAACAGCGCCGTATCCGGTTAGGACCGCACAGCTAATGAGTGCAGCGCGATCTAGTGGCATTTCTTTTGGAATCACGACGCACCCCGACACAGGAACAACGGAGTACTCTGCAAATGATGCAACTGTTAGGAATTGATTTATCTTTTCACCGTTACGAGAAAGGCGACTGGTGCCATCAAACATTCCACCGACGCCCATAGCGTCGCCCGCAGTTGAACAATAATTTGGGCGACCGCTCTTGCAATAATCACAAGTACCGCAATTTGGAACGATTGAAAGAATTACATGGTCACCAACTTTTGGTGAAGTAACACCTGGTCCAACTTCAATCACAACACCTGCTGCTTCATGACCAATAACGGCCGGAAATGGTACGAGTTTGCGTTTACCGTCAATTGCGTTTAAATCACTTGCGCACAATCCACTCGCCGCAATCTTTACTAGAACCTCACCTGCTTTTGGTGAATCTAAATCCAATTCTGAGACTTCGAATTGTGAACCGATACCTTCTAGTACAGCAGCTTTAATTTTCAATTTCTCAGAACTCCTTTAAATGAATTGAAGCGATGTTGGGATACTACTTTTTCGAGGCCCTTTTTGACAGGGGTGAAATGTCCCAGATCGTGAAACGTTTAGAAAACCCACGGTAAACACAGGGCTACGGCATTTGAGCATAGGCAGGCAGGGTGAGGAAATCCAGGTATTCCTTGTTCACCGAAACTTCAATGAAGTTATCCCTAGCCGTTCTAAATCGCGATGGATCTCCACCAAGCTTTGCCACTTCCTCATCGGCAAATTTAGTGACAAGTTCTGGGGTGATTGGCGTGCCATCTTCTAGCGCAATTTTATTGTTAATCCACTGCCAAATCTGAGATCGAGAAATCTCTGCAGTTGCCGCGTCCTCCATCAGATTAAAAATCGCAACAGCGCCAGATCCTTTGAGCCACTTTTCTAAGTATTGAATTGAGACGCTTATGTTATTTCTTAGTCCTGCCTCTGTTACTTCACCTGGAGTTGCCTTTATATTGAGTAAATCTGTAGCCGAAACGTTGACGTCTTCTCGCAATTTTTCTTTTTGGTTTGGTTTTTCACCTAGAACTTTTGTAAATTCTTGACGACATATTTCAACCATTCCAGGGTGCGCAACCCAGGAACCATCAAATCCATCATTTGCTTCGCGTGCTTTATCTGCACTTACCTTTGCAAAAGCTGTCTCATTTACTGCTGGATCTGAACTTGGAATAAAGGCAGCCATTCCACCAATTGCATGTGCCCCACGCTTGTGACATGTGCGCACTAATAACTCAGTATATGCACGCATAAATGGCACAGTCATTGGCACCGAATTTCGATCAGGTAAAACAAAATCTTTTCCACGGGTGCGATAGTTCTTGATGACACTAAACATAAAATCCCATCGCCCTGCATTAAGGCCGGCGCAGTGATCTTTGAGTTCGAATAAAAACTCCTCCATCTCAAAGGCTGCAGGAAAAGTCTCAATCAAGATTGTCGCGCGAATTGTGCCGCGTGGAATTGCCAGAAAATCTTGCGCAAAGTTAAATACGTCATTCCATAATCTGACTTCTAGGTGAGATTCAAGCTTTGCTAAGTAAAAGTAAGGACCTTGTCCCCGGTCAATCTGTAATTGTGCAGATGCTGCCATGTATAGAGCAAAATCAACGAAGGATCCGGATGTAATTTCACCATCTACGGTGATGTGTTTTTCAGGTAAGTGAAATCCACGTGGGCGCATAACGATGACGGCTAATTCATTATCAGGACGCAATGCATATTTTTTGCCCGCTTCATTTGTAAAATCAATCTCGCGAGTAATAGATGCGCGCAAATTAACTTGGCCACCAATAACGTTTTCCCACAGGGGAGTATTGGCATCTTCTTGATCTGCTAGCCAGACTTTCGCACCTGAATTAAGAGCGTTAATGGTCATCTTCTTATCTGTTGGACCAGTGATCTCAACTCTACGATCGAGTAAGGCTGTGGGAGCTGGTGCAACTCTCCATGAAGAGTCTTCGCGAATCGATTTCGTTTCATCAAGAAATTTAAGGTCATCACCAGAAGCAATTCTTGCCATGCGCTCTGTCCGTGCAGCGAGTAGTTCTAAACGGCGCGCGTTAAAATTACGGTGAAGTAAAGCAATAAGTTCAAGAGATGTATCAGTCAAAATCTTTTCTGAACCCGCGATGCTTGGCCCAGAAACGATTACGCCGGCAACACTCATTAACTTAAATCAACCCACGTAGTCTTAAGTGCACTGTAAGCATCTAGTGCGTGAAGTGATTTATCCCGGCCGCTACCAGAACCTTTAAAGCCACCAAATGGTGTGATGACATCGAGTGCATCAAAGGTGTTTACCCAGACAGTGCCAGCGCGCAATCTGCGAGCGAAGCGATGTGCACGTGCAACATTTCCTGTCCATACAGCAGCTGCTAATCCATACTCGCTCTGATTTGCTAATTTAATTGCATCTTCTTCATCTTTTGCATCGATGGCCACCAGAACAGGTCCAAAGATTTCTTCCTGAGCAAGGCGTGATGTGTTTTTAACATTTGCAATCAGAGTTGGTTTGATCGTTAAGTCATCTCCTGTGGTTTTTTCCCCACCGAAAACAACTTCTTCACCATTTTCACCAATCAAATCTAGATATGAATTAACTCTGTCTCGCTGCAATTTGGAGACCAACGGCCCCATCATTGTCTTTGGATCTAGAGGGTCTCCAACCTTAAATTCATCGAGGAATTTGGTTATTTTTGCAAAGAGCTCATCCTTAACTTCGCGCTCAACAATAATTCGTGAACCCGCGTTACAGGTTTGTCCTGAGTTGTAATAAATTCCCCATGCAATTGTTGATGCTGCTGCGTCCAAATCTACGCAATCTTTTAGAACAACATGTGGGCTCTTGCCACCAAGTTCGAGAGAAACCTGTTTCATGTTTGATTCTGCTGCGTATTGCAACATCTTTCGCCCCGTTGGACCGCTGCCAGTAAATGCTAATTTGGCAACGTCCATGTGACGCGCAAGCGCTTGACCAGCTTCTGCACCTAATCCAGGAACAACGTTGAAGACACCTTCAGGCAATCCTGCTTCGATTGCAAGTTCAGCCATGCGTAGTGCAGATAAAGAAGAGTTCTCTGCTGGCTTTACGACAATGCTGTTTCCCATTGCAAGTGCTGGTCCGACTTTCCATGAAGTAATAATCATTGGGTAGTTCCAGGGAACAACCGCGCCAATAACACCGAGTGGCTCACGCGTAATCATTGCCAGACCATTACGAGGTGTTGGCGCAATTTCATCGTATGTCTTGTCAATTGTTTCGCCATACCACTGAATCACACGAGCAACGCTCTGTGAATCAACGCTGAGTGAATCACTAATTGGTTTTCCAACATCAAGTGTTTCCAGCAAAGCTAACTCTTCATAATTCTCACTGAGCAATTGAGCCCAACGCAACATAATTTTCTTCTTATCGCGCGGATTCATTTCGCGCCACACACCAGATTCGAATGCTTTTAGGCCAGATGCAACTGCTCGATTCACATCTTCAACATCTCCTGAGGCAATTTTTGTAACCACACGTTGATCTCGGGGTGAAACATCATCAAAGGTTTTGCCAGATGCCGCATCGACAAACTTGCCATCAATAAAAATACGAGAGGCGGGCTTAAGTTCGAGAGAACGCTTTTCCCATGTTGCTAAATCTGTCATGACAACCTTCCCAGGATTCGGTGTAGGAATAGTAAACACTTCTTGCTCTCTATTTCCACTTACATCTTGCCCTACTTGGGGTGAACAGGGGGATAATTCAAGCGTGAAACTAATTCAGACAGATCGCCTCGAGCTGCATCACGTAGAAGCCGATGATCTGATTGATTTGTTTGAAAAGCGCGATGATTCTGCAGTCCTAGCAGGCAAAGGCTTTACTAATCCATTTCGCGTGCTGATTGATTTTCAAGGTCCACTTGCGCCCAGAATTCCCCAAGTCCAAAAAGATCCTTCAGTAAACAAGTGGTTTGTCAGATGGGTAGTTCTGCGCAGCACGCAAGAGATTATTGGCAGTACAAGTTTTCATGGCGCCCCAGATAAAAACGGTGTGATTGAAATTGGCTTGGACGTTGAGAGTGCTTTTCAGCGACAGGGTTATGGCAAAGAGATCTTGCTGGCAATGTGGGGATGGGTTGTTACGGAGCCCGCTGTAAAGATATTGCGTTACGTCGTTCGCCCGACCAATGTCGCTTCGATAGCTTTGATTAATACTTTTGGATTTAACTTGGTAGGCAATCACATTGATGAATCTGGTGAAGCTGCGAGCGTCTATGAAATGTCAGTAGATGAGTACCGACAGAAATTTCTTAGTCGTTAGATTGTCCAGATTTATGTTTGTAACGGCCTAAGAAATCAGCTTTCATATCCCAGAAGTTTCCATCCAAAAGTGCCTGTCTCATCTGATCAACTAAACGCACGATATATCGCTCATTATGAATAGTGGCCAGGGTGGCAGCGATGATCTCTTTGCCACGGAACACATGATGTAAGTAAGCACGGGTGTAATGAGTGCAGGTATAGCAATCGCATTCATCATCGATTGGGTTGAAATCGCGCTTGTAAGCGGCGTTTGAAAGATTAAAGCGGCCCTCCATTGTGTAAACCGCACTTGTGCGCGCGATGCGAGATGCCAGCACGCAATCAAATGTATCTATTCCGTTTTCAACTCCTACAAAAAGATCCTCAGGAGCACCGATACCGAGCAAGTGTTTTGGTTTGTTTTCAGGCAATATTTCATTGACCCACTTAACAATTGTGCCGAGTGAATCTTTATCAAGCGCCCCGCCGATTCCAAAACCATCGTATGAAATATCCGATGATGACATTGCTGCAAAATCTGTCGCGGCTTTCTTTCGCAAATCTTCGTACTGTGCACCCTGAATAACGCCGAAGAGCGCTTGATACGGCTTATCACTTCTTACATCGGTCAGGCGTTTGTGTTCGTCCAGACAACGCAATCCCCAGTTGTAGGTGCGCTGCATTGCAACTTCTTGATAGCGACGAGTGTTATGAAGGGTTGTACACTCATCGAATGCGAAGATGATGTCGGCGCCAATTTGGTGCTGCACCTGCATGGAAATCTCTGGAGTAAATCGGTGCATCGAACCATCTAGGTGAGATTTAAATGTCACACCCTCATCATCGACGTGGGCCAAGCGTTCTTTGTTGCCAGCAATAACTTCATCGGATCTAAATGTCTTTGCATCCATTGCCAATACTTTTTTAAATCCCACACCCAGGGATAGAACCTGAAAGCCACCACTATCGGTAATCGTTGGGCCATCCCAATTCATAAACTTCGCAAGGCCGCCGGCTTCATCCAAAACATCATGACCTGGTTGTAAGTACAAGTGATAGGCGTTGGCCAAGAGTGCCTGCGCTCCCAGATCGCGCATTGATTCAGGCAGTACTGATTTAACGGTGGCTTTTGTGCCTACTGGAATAAAGGCTGGAGTTTGGATTTGTCCGTGAGGGGTTGAAATAGTTCCTACTCGTGCAAGAGATTTTTCATCTCGATGCGAAATTTCGTAGCTAAAACCGCTGCCCATCTGCGCTACCAAATGCGAACGCGCTCGGATGAATTCATCCAGAGCTTGTTCGATTCGCTGACGCCAAAGGCTGTGTAGAACTCATCGATATTTCGCACGATGGCGTTGCATCTAAATTCATAAGGAGAGTGAGGGTCAGTTGCAATGCGACGACGGAGTTCTTCTGGACGAACTTTTCCGCGCCATGCTTGTGCCCATGCAAGGAAAAATCGTTGCTCACCAGTTAAACCATCAATAACAGGGGCTTCTGCGCCCTTTAAAGCCAGTAAATAAGCCTTGTAGGCGATGCTAAGCCCGCCAAGGTCTCCGATGTTTTCTCCAACTGTGAGAGCGCCATTAACGGTGATGTCAGGGGTTTCTTCGGGGGATAACGCATCGAATTGTGCAATCAAAGCATTGGCACGGATTTCAAATTCGTCGCGGTCTGATTGCGTCCACCAATCGACCATGTTTCCATCGCCGTCGTATTTAGATCCTTGGTCATCAAAGCCGTGACCGATTTCGTGGCCAATGACGGCGCCGATTCCACCGTAATTAACTGCAGGGTCGGCGTCCAAATCAAAAAATGGTGGCTGCAAGATTGCTGCCGGAAAGACAATCTCATTCATGCCCGGGTTGTAATACGCGTTAACTGTTTGCGGCGTCATGTACCACTCGCTTCGATCAACGGGTGCGCCGATCTTCGCTAATTCATAGTTACGAGCAAATGCTGAGATGCGACCGAGGTTTCCAAAGAGATCATCTGCTGAAATTTCTAGGGATGAATAGTCGCGCCACTTATCTGGATAGCCGATCTTTGGAGTGAACTTGGTGAGCTTTTCAAAGGCCTTTGTCTTTGTAGCTTCACTCATCCATGACAATTCGCTGATGCTGATTCGGTATGCCTCAATTAGATTCGCCACAAGTTCGTTCATGGCGGTTTTTGCAGCGGGCGGGAAATGGCGCTCTACATAGATGCGACCGACTGCTTCACCCAATGAGCCTTCGACCAATGAAACCGCACGTTTCCAGCGCTCGCGAATCTGTGGAGTTCCGGACAAAGTGGTGCCGTAGAAAGCAAAGTTTTGTTGCACGATTGCATCATTGAGATATGGCGCAGTTCCTGAAATCAATTGCCACTTCAACCAGAGCACCCAGACATCGCGATCAAATTTTTCTAGTAGCGCTGAAACTCCTGAGAAGAAATCTGGTTCGCGAACGATGACTGTTTCAAATGCTTTTGCTGGAACTTCGCCGCTCTTTAACCACAATGGAAAATCCAGTGCCGGTGCAAGTTTTTCTAATTCGGCGCGAGTGTGTTTGTTATATGTAAGAGTTGCATCGCGATCACGGACTTGATCCCAATGGCAAGCAGCAATCGATGTTTCAAGTGCCAAAATTGCACCAGCATCTGCCGCAGAAACTGTGATGCCAGCTAAGGCAAACATCTTTACAACGTGGGCGACAAAAGCTTCGCGGATCGGGGCGTACTGTTCTTCGCGGTAATACGACTCATCTGGCAGGGACAACCCGCCCTGGCTTAAGTAAATAATGTTGGTATCTGAATCCATGGCATCCGTGTAAATGGATGCACCAAAGATTCCGCCGACACCCTTCATCTCAAGGATGGACATGGTCGAGATGAAATCGGAAACAGATGAGATTGCATCGATGGCTGAAAGATCATCGACCAGGGGAGTAGAACCAAGTTTTTCAATAGCTTCGGTGTTCATGAATGAGCGGTACAGATCGCCAATCTTTTGGGCATCGCCATTGTCGCCAGCTTGTGCGTGGGCGCCTTCGATAATTTCACGGACCTGAGCTTCGGCTTCA
>JAIYBJ010000033.1 GCA_027488575.1 Streptomycetaceae bacterium
AGAATTCGAAAGCAAGATTGTTGGTCGAGATGCTTCATATGACTTAGCTGTCCTGAAAATTCTTGCAACAGGATTGCCTGCCCTCCAATTTGGAGATAGTGACAAAGTAGCCGTAGGTGATTCTGTAATTGCAATCGGTTCACCCCTTGGATTATCAGGAACTGTAACTCTCGGCATCATTAGCGCGAAGGATCGTGCTGTAACCGCTGGTGGTTCAGCAGGCGAGAGTTCATTTATCAATGCATTGCAAACTGATGCTGCAATTAATCCTGGCAATTCAGGTGGACCTTTAATCGACACAACTGGCGCAGTCATCGGAGTTAACTCTGCCATCGCAACTCTTAGTGGATCACTGAATTCACAAGCTGGTTCAATCGGCTTAGGTTTTGCAATTCCAATTAATCAAGCAAGAAAAACAGCAGATCAATTAATTACAACTGGCAAGGCTTCATATCCAGTAATGGGAATTTCAATTGATATGAACTTCGCAGGACCTGGTGCCAAAGTAACAACATCAGATGGCGCTATTCTTCCTGGCGGACCGGCACAAAAAGCTGGCATGAAGCCAGGGGATTTGATCATCGAATTTGGCGGGAAAGTAATTAATAATCCTGATGAACTAATTGTTGCAATTCGAGCTAAAAGTATTGGTGACCGCGTAGAAGTGAAGTTCAAACGCGGCAGCAGCACACGGACAACGACTGTCACGCTAACTGCTGGCAAGAACTAATTCATGGCACGCACTAGGCTTACAACATGATTTTCGGCATTGGCCCAGGTGAGTTCATTGGCTTGGCCGTACTTGCAATCTTTTTTGTCGGCCCAGAGCGTTTGCCAAAGTTTTCATCCGATGCCGCAAAGTTTCTAAAAAAAGCTAAGAGCATGGCAACGACTGCAACAGCAGAGCTTCGTGAAAATCTTGGACCAGGTTTTGAAGATTTACAACCATCAGATCTAAACCCAAGAACATTTATTAAGAAGCAACTCGCTGGCGCCCTAGATGAAGACAAGCCACGTAATGCTGCCAAGCCAAAGATGGATCCAGATTTGTTATGACCGTCATAGATTCGATTCACGCTGCACTTGCTTCTGTTGAAGACCCTGAAATCCATCGCCCATTACCTGAATTGGGCATGGTCGAATCTGTACAAGCCGATGCTGGAGTTGCTCGATTAAAGATTCTGCTCACAATTTCAGGGTGTCCGATGCAAGATCGATTGCGCACAGATATTACAAAAGCAGTTATGGCTGTAGAAAGCATTTCTTCCGTTGAAATTACATTTGGCGTAATGAGTGAAGAGCAGCGCGGAAAGTTAAAGTCTCTTTTGCGAAATGGGCGAGAAAAAATCATTCCTTTCGCTCAACCAGAATCCCTGACTCGGGTTATTGGTATTGCATCTGGAAAAGGCGGAGTTGGAAAGTCATCTCTCACAGTGAACTTAGCTGTTGCGGCGGCACAAAAAGGTTTACGTGTAGGAATTTTAGATGCAGACGTTTACGGACACTCTGTTCCACGTTTGATGGGATTAATTGGACAGCGCCCAACTGCTATTGATCAGATGTTTATTCCACTTGAGGCATACGGTGTCAAAGTTGTTTCGATGGAAATGTTTAAGCCGGAGCGATCTGATGCCGTTGCTTATCGCGGTCCTCTTCTACATAAGGTTTTAGAACAATTACTCTCTGATGCATATTGGGGAGATTTAGATCTATTGCTTATTGATTTACCGCCAGGAACAGGCGATCTTGCTATTTCATTGGGTCAATTAATCCCAGCATCTGAAATTCTTGTTGTTACGACCCCACAAGTAGCTGCTGCTGAAGTTGCAGAACGTGCTGGACGAATTGCACATCAGATTAAGCAACACCTAGTCGGCGTTATAGAAAACATGTCTGATTTTCCTTGCCCACACTGCAGTGACACGATTTCTTTATTCGGTTCTGGCGGTGGCGAAGAAACTGCGAAACGCCTTTCAGAACTATCTGGAATCAACGTACCATTACTTGGAAAAGTTCCATTTAGTCCAGATCTACGAACCGGTGGTGACAATGGCGCACCTGTCGTAGTTCAATTCCCAGAAAGTGTTGCAGCTAAATCAGTCCATGCAATTGTGGATCAATTAGTTGTTCGAAAGAAATCACTTCTCGGAGTCAGGCTTGGTCTTTCCACGTAATTCATCAAGAACTTCTTCAAGCCTGTCACTGAGCTCATTGCGCAAGAAATCACGTGTTGCAACTTCACCCAATGCGTTACGCAGACTCGCTAATTCACGAGTTAAGTACTCTGTATCGGCTATAGAGCGCTCATTGCGAGCACGGTCTTCACTGACTTGAATGCGATCTCTGTCTGCTTGACGATTTTGTGCAAGAAGAATCAGAGGAGCAGCATAAGAAGCTTGCAGTGACAAAATCAGAGTGAGAAAGATAAATGGATAGTCATCGAAGCGAAGATCTTTTGGAGCAAGTGCATTCCAAAGAACCCAGCTCAGAACAAAGACGGTCATATAAACCAGAAAGCCTGCAGTGCCTAAGAATCGAGCGAATCGCTCTGATAGACGACCAAAAGCTTCTGGATCAAAGTTTGGGCGAAATGTTCGACCTGTTTCGCGAGGAGTATCCAAACGATTGTTACGTGCCATTTATTTCCCCTCGCTCTCTTGTGTATCGAGTAAATGTTCATGTTCCAAAACGTTTACTGTCTTAGATAAATCACGGTGATCGTGTCGCCAATTTTCAGGCAACAAGTGATCCAGTACGTCATCAACGGTTACTGCCCCTAGCAAGCGCTCGTTGGCATCTACGACTGGCACAGATAACAAGTTGTAACTAGCCAAGTATGACGAAACTTCATTTAACGATGCTTGGGGATTTAATCCTTGCGTATCAGTATCAACCATCGAGCCAAGTAGCGTTGATGGCGCTTCGCGCAACAAGCGCTGATAGTGCGCAATTCCGATGAATCGACCTGTAGGAGTTTCTAGAGGCGCACGACAAATAAATATCTGTGATGCAAGTGCTGGTGAAATTTCACTCTGGCGAACCGCAGCTAATGCTTCTGCAACTGTGTTATCAGCTGTCATAACAATTGGTTCTGTCGTCATCATGCCGCCAGCTGTGTAATCCTCATAGTTCATCAATCGGCGAACATCTTCGGCATCTTCGGGTTCCATCAAATCAAGAAGTGCTTGTGCTCGCTCTTGTCCAACTTCGCGAAGCAAGTCGGCAGCATCATCTGGATCCATTTCACCGAGAACATCTGCTGCACGTTCGCCTTCTAACTCTGCCAATAATTCAACGCGCTCTGCTTCATCCATTTCTTCAAGTACATCTGCAAGTCGCTCATCATTTAAGGCACGTGCAACTTCTACACGACGCTTAGGTGCAAGGTCGTGCATAACGGAGGCAAGGTCAGCAGCGCGAAGTGTGCTTAACGTCGACAGTAAATTTGCAACACCTTGGTTGTGTTCCGCAACTGCGAAACCAGTTATTTCTTCCCAGAGAACTGTTGACGTGGCACCCTTGCGACGCAATCCGGTACCACGGCGCATGATGTGAACACGAGTGATAAGCCAATCTCCACTGCGATTTTGTTCCATCCCCATATCTTCGACAACAACTTTTTCACCGCTTTCAAGGAGTGAAATTGAGCGATCAAGCATGTCGCCAAGAACAAGCACTTCACCTGCACGCGCTTCAAAGCGACGCATGTTAAGCAAACCTGTAATGACAACAGCTCCACTCTCGATTGAATTAACGCGAGTTATTGGAACAAAAACACGACGACGAAGTGGCACTTCAACAATCAATCCCAAAATGCGCGGTGGTTGGTTATTTGCACGAAGGGTCGCCAGTGCATCTCGCACCTTTCCTACTGGATCACCATTTGGATCAAAGACCGCGGTACCTGCAAGACGGGCGAGAAATACTCGATTGATCAAGTTTCCGCTCATGGGATAAGGGTAACGGCTCAATGATGGTTCATGCTTTCGCTTAAATTGCGTTAAATAGATACTTTTGGGTAATGCAAGAGCAGAAATCAGATATTCATAGCCATACGGCGATGCCGGGGCGCGCTGATTCGATTCGCTTGTTAATCGGAATCGTTGGCATCGGAGTCTCTGGTCCTCTCATCGCTCTTAGCACGATGCCTGTTGTGACTCTGATTTTCTGGCGAAATCTTGGTGGCGCTTTGGTTATGGCGCCATTCGCTTTGAGGCATCGAGCAAATCGCACTGCAATAGCGTGGGCTGCACTAGGTGGGTTCGTTCTTGCAATTCACTTCATTGCATTCTTCTTAGCAATGCGCCTAACAACGGTTGCTGCAGGAACAGCTCTCGTTGCGCTGCAACCAATTTTTACTGCCCTATTTGTCAGACTTAAAGGCGGGCATATTCCATCTCGTGCATGGCTTGGAATGATTGTTAGTTTTTCTGGTGTGATTTTAATATCCGGAGTGGATTTAAGTATTTCACTTCGATCATTTACAGGAGATGTAGCAGCCATTTTCTCCGCAGTCCTTGCTGCAATTTATGTGATGATTGGGTCAAAAGCACAACAGAGTTTAGAGACCAGTACGTACACAGCAATCTGTTATGCAACTTGTGCAATTACCGCATTGCCGATTGTGTTAATCGGCGGATTTCAATTATGGAATTTCAGTGGCAACGAGTGGTGGCTGGTCATTGCTTTAGTTGTCTTTGCGCAATTACTTGGCCACAACATGTTTAATGCCGCGCTGAAGAGAGTTTCACCTGCTGTTGTTTCCTTGATTATTTTCTTTGAGGTTCCGGTTGCATCTCTACTGGCAATTTGGTGGCTAGATCAAACTCCACCTCTTGGAATCTTGCCCGGCATTCTATTGATTCTCGGTGGGTGTGCATTAGTTGTATTGCGAACACGTCCCATAAAAACAGGGATTTAATGATGATTGATTTACATACACATACTGACTGCAGTGATGGCACTGATTCACCTGCGCAATTAGTCAACAAAGCCTTAGCGCAAGGGATTTCCGTCTTAGCGATTACCGATCACGACACAACATCTGGATGGAGCGCAGCCCAGCAAGCTCTTCGTCCGGGTTTGTCGTTGGCACTGGGTGCAGAGATTTCATGCTTAACAAAAGATGGAATTAGCGTGCACATGCTCGGCTTACTCTTTAATGGCGAAAACGTAGGCATGCAAGAGATGTTAGAAAATACTCGAGATAGTCGTATTCCACGAGCTCGCAAGATGATTGAACTTCTTAATGCTGCTGGTATAAAAATTTCAATGGCCGATGTGGAATCCGTGAAGCCAGTTGGCGCAACGCTAGGCCGACCTCATATTGCAGATGCACTAGTAAAAAATGGCGTTGTGGCATCGCGTGATGAAGCATTTACAGATTTATTGAATAACAATTCTCCGTATTACGTTGCTCATCTGGCACCAACTCCAGAAGAGGCAATTTCAACGATTCGTCGCGCAGGTGGCGTTGCAGTCATAGCCCATGCTTTTGCTTCACTTCGCGGACAAGTACTTTCGGCAGAAGATTTCTTACCTCTAAAAAATGCTGGTTTAAATGCAATTGAAGTGAATCATCGCGATCATGGCAATGAAGAACGAAGTGCACTAGCGCACATAGCTCGTGAATTGGATCTCGTAATTACTGGTGCAAGTGACTATCACGGCACAGGTAAACTTAATTCACTAGGCGAAAACTTTACAGAGCAGGCACAATGGGAACGCCTTGAGTCAGAGGCAGATCAACGAAGGGTTGTCAGAGCATGAGTATTGGTGAAATCACCGCAATTACATTTGCGCTACAGGCATTCGTAACCCTTTTCGTCATTATGGATCCACCTGGTTCAATTCCAATTTTTCTTGGACTCGTCTCAGATAAATCTCCAGCCACTCGTCGCAAACTCGCATGGCAAGCAGCAGCGGTTTCTATGGTTGTCATTACATCCTTTGCACTATTTGGTCGGTTGGTTCTTTCGTACTTAAATATTTCACTTGAATCCTTACAAGCAGCTGGTGGACTTTTATTGCTCATCGTCTCGCTTCAGTTATTGATGGGTGGCGGCCCGGGATCAGATAATAAGAAATCCAATAACATCGCACTTGTCCCGCTTGGCACACCATTGCTTGCTGGACCTGGCGCAATTGTTGCCACAATGATTTATGTACAGAAAATTGAAAACGTTGGACAAGGTGTTGGACTCGCTGTTGCCGTAATTGCTGTTCACCTTGCAATCGCTTTAACTCTGATGGCATCAACCACAATTCTTAAAGTAATCAAGGAAACTGGTGTTAATCTCGTTGCGAGCATCGCAGGACTTTTGCTCGCAGCAATTGCAATCCAAATGATTGCTGATGCAATTAAGGCGTTTACTGCTGCATGAGCCCAGAATTAGGTTTGTATTCACCAGATAGCGTTGTCTGGAAAGTTCATAGCGATCCATCAATGGTTGTTGGCGGAATACGTGCGCTGTTGCAGCAAGCCCTTCATCCTGTTGCTATGGATGGTGTAGCAAAGAACTCCAACTTTCGCGAAGATACATGGGGAAGATTGCAGCGCACAGGCGATTACGTTTCAACTCTTAGTTTTGCACCACGAGCAGACGCTGAAAAAGTTGCAGCCCGCGTTCGTTCAGTTCACACCAAACTTGGCTTAGATGATCCACACCTTCTTTTGTGGGTACACATGTCACTCGTTGATTCATTTGTAGACGTTGCACGTCGCTCAGGTTTAGCCCTTGCTCCACAAGATTTAGATCAATATGTCCTTGAAATGGTTACCTTTGCCGAGCTAGTCGGCATCAACGCAGATTCTGTACCTAAAAATATGCAGGAGTTAAAAACTTATTTTGAAGAAATCTCACCAGAACTTGAAGCTAGCGATGATGCCAAGCGCACTGCACTCTTTCTTGCTGTTCCACCCATGCCAAATGCCATTCGTTTTGCAACACCAGCAGCACCTGCATGGGCAACCTTAAGCGCACTCGCAACGGCATCCCTTCCACAATGGGCACGTAAGCTCTATGCAATTCCAGCGCTGCCAGGACACGACACTGTGACAAATGCAGCACTTGTCGCAACTCGCTCAACACTTAAGTTATTGCCAGAAAATATTTTTCAACCACCAATTCTTAAAGAAGCCAGAACCCGTTGGGGGATAGCTTCATGACTTCCGTTATTGCAATTGCCAATATCGCTGGTGGCACACACAAAACTACTGCGGCACATTCGTTGGCTGTGGCCACAGTTGAGTATGGAAAGAAAGTTCTGTTAATCGATCTAGATCCACGAGCTGAGTTAACTTTTAACGTAGGCTTTGAAAAATCGAGAGAAACTATCGTAGAAATGCTTCAAGGCTCAACATTTAGCCAGAGTAATGACATAACAACCGATGAAAGATTTGATTTCATTGGCACGGATTCAAGATTAGCCTCACTTAGCGATGTTAACTCCTTCAAATCCTTCTTAAGTAGAGTGCCAAATCAATACGACGTAATTATTGTTGATACTTCATCCCAGGTGGATCCCCGCATGGCAATGTCATTTAGCACTGCAGATGCCATTGTGGTCCCATCGGATTCTTCGCTTCACAGCATTCGCGGGGCTATAAACACGATGAAAATTGAATCTAGCGCTCAGAGATACTTACTACCAGTAGATAAATTCT
>JAIYBJ010000021.1 GCA_027488575.1 Streptomycetaceae bacterium
AAGCCAAGAATTGCCGAAAGCCCGTATGAGAGAAAAACCAAGCGTGCAATCAACCCTTGAAGTAAGAAGTAGAGCTGACGCAACCCCATCAGCGCAAAGATATTTGTTGTAGCAACAATGTATGGATCTTTGGTAATTCCAAAGATTGCAGGGATTGAATCGAGCGCAAAAACCAGGTCCGTAACTCCAAGTGAAATCAAAGCAATTGCAAAAGTGCTCGCGCCTTTACTCTTCAAATACGTTTCAACGCGGCTTTCTTTTACCTCTTCTTCGTGGCCACTTTCGCGAATGAGTTGAATGGCTGTGAAGATAAGAAAAGCGCCAAAGATAAAGAAGACGCTTTGGAAGCGCGAGATTATTGCGGCCCCCGCTGCAATAAATCCACCACGCAACAACAAAGCGATGATGATGCCGAGCAAAAGCACAAGCTGTTGTTTTTTACTTTCAATCTTGAGACGGGCAAGAATAATTACGAAGACGAAGATGTTGTCTACAGAGAGTGCGTACTCGGTGAGCCATCCAGCAAAAAACTCTGGACGCGCAGTTGGTGATTCCACCCAGTTTGGCATCAAAATACCGAAAACAATTGCTGCGCTTACATAGATAACAGTCCAAATAGAAGACTCTGCAATCGTGGTTTCTTTATCTCTTCTCAAAATTGCCATAACTAAGTCAAAAGCGATGACGATTGAGAGGACTCCAACAGTGACAAGCCAAACGGTTGCAGATTCCAATTATTTAACCTTCTGTTCGAGATCTTTGATGACCTGTTGAATTTCGGCTGAGAGTACCTTTAGTTCGGCTAACTCAACCAAAGTTGCGTCATGAGTCTCATTGATTGTTTGCTCAAGCTTGGCGGAGGAGGACTTTTGACCCACCATGATGATGGAGAGTAAAACAAGTTGTAAGAAGGTTTGCGCGACCCACGAGATGATGACGAGTGTGTCATTGGACCTTATGGCATTAGGTAGTGAGATTAGGGTGATGATTGCGAAAAGGTAAGCGCACCACATTGTGGCAACACCTGCAGTTATTTTCTCGGCAATGTAACGATTAAATGTATCTACTCTGCTCATGGAGCAAGAGTACGCCTCTTATCATCCTTTTTTGACTCTGCAGGTGGAGTAGGCATAGCACCAAGTGCGGCTAAGGCTGCATCGCGTGCGGCTACAGCTTCGGTGCGTGCATTCTTCAAAGAATTCATAATCGTCAATTTTTGTTCAGCAGTAGTTGCCACCATTAGTGCAATTCTTGCATCAGATGTAACTTTTTTAATCGTAGCTTTGAAAGCTTCATTGATTTCTTCGCGTGCTTCTTGTCGAGCTTGCATGGCAGCTTTATACGCATCTAGTTCGTACTTCAGTTTCTCTTTTGAATTCTTAAAAACCATCTTGGCCGTAGGTTTCGACTTGTTTCGATCATCATCTGCAACGGCAGGAGAAATTAGAGAAAGAGAAAGTGCACCACTTAATAGTGTTGCTATCGCGAGAGTGCGGGCGCGGGTTGCCATGGGTAAAAGTGTAGAAGAAATCTTTGTGAACCTCCTGTGAGATGCTTGGAAAACACGTAAAGTCAGTTACAGATTAGTAAAGATGTGCGAAGGTATAGCCATGGCTCCTCAAATTATGGTCGTAGATGACGAAGCAGGTGTACGTGAATTAGTGTGCGATGCACTTCGTATTGCAGAGTTTGAAACTCTTCAGGCCAATGACGGTATGTCTGCTTTAACGCTTCTGCGGACCACGAAACCAGATTTGCTGATCATCGACATCAACATGCCGCTGATGGATGGTTTTGATCTAGTAGAGCGACTTCGTTCTCAGGGCGACATGACACCGGTACTTATGCTCTCTGCCAGAAATGATCGCGCAGACATCACTCGTGGTCTTTCACTTGGAGCCGATGATTACGTTACAAAACCATTTGGATTAGAGGAGCTACTGCTTCGCGTCAAAGCTATCTTGCGTCGTACATCAAAGGTTTCCTCTATCTCTGCCAATCTTTCTTGTGGACCAATCACCCTTAATGAAGAGAAGCATCAAGTCACCTTTAATGAAGAACTCGTTGATTTATCGCCAACAGAGTTTCGCTTGCTCGCAATACTTCTAGAAAATAAGGGACGCGTTCTAAGCAAATCTGTACTCTTAGATGATGTGTGGGGAATTACTTTCGAATCAGAGACCAGCGTTGTTGATACCTACATTTCATACTTGCGCAAAAAGTTACATCGCGACGGATTTGAAGGCATCAAGACCATCAGAGGAGTTGGTTTTCAAATTTTGGAACCAAAGTAAAGAATGAATCAACGCTTCCGAGTTACCTTCTTCTCGATTCTAATCACAACTTTGGTTTCCCTCGGAATCGGTGGCTTTGCGTTAGATGATTCTCACCGCGCAGCATTGCGCCAAGTTGATTCTCGATTAGATTTCATCACCCAAACAGCTCTTCAAAATCAAGAAGATTTATTAAACGCTGCGCTCTTTGCCTTAGATGCTGGACGAATTGATGCCACGGTTGCACTTGTTACTCCAAGTGGAGAACAGATTTCACTGACTGAATCATCTCGAGGTTTTGCCTTGGATGCATCGGTTGAAAACATCAGCGCATCAATTGTTAGGGCTATTTCAGTTAACACAGATAATCCCTATCGCATGCGCTCTATTCCGTTACCCGAGGAAGAATTCTTAGTAGTTGCCATATCCACTGCAGATTTAGAGCGAGAGTGGCGCGAAAATATTGCACGGCTTTTGGCAATTCTTTTTGGTGCAAACATGATTGCAATTGCGCTCTCATTCTTATTGCTTCGAAACAATTCGCGGAAACTCGAACAAGAATCTCTTGTGCGAATGCAGAGATTCTTAAGTGATGCGGCTCATGAGTTAAGGACGCCGCTTACGGTTATTAAGGGATATTCAGAGCTACTTGGCTCCAATAAAATTGCGGCCAAAGAAGATCAAGAGAAAGCATTTGTGCGAGTTGATCATGAAGTAAAGCGGATGGAATCCTTGATCAATGATTTGCTGCTGACAGCCGAACTAAATGAGGCAACTCATCTTGATTTTGAGGTTTATGACATTTCAACAGCCCTTTTAACTCATTTGAAAGATTTCCAAATTCTCTCTCCTGATCGCAATATTGAATCGATGATCGAACCAGAGTTGCAGATCAAGGCATCGAGTGATCACATAGATCGAATGATTCAAAACATCTTCTCAAACATTAAACGTCACACACCAACGCTTGCACCGGTGCGTGTGCAGCTAAAGAGTAAGGGCAAAGAGATTCATCTTCGAATAGAAGATGGTGGACCTGGACTTCCTGAGGACGCTTATAACAAAGCGAGTTACGAGTTTGAAAGATTTGACCGCTCACGCTCACGTGATACTGGTGGTAGCGGTCTGGGATTAAGCATTATTGCTGCAATTGTTAAAGAACATTCAGGCAGTATTGCATTATCTAAAAGCCCACTCGGTGGTCTAGCAATTCAAATTCAACTGCCAGTTAAATAAGCCTTACACTTGAGCAATGTCGCTCGAGCTAGGTGTTGCATTCGCCAAAGCGACTGAGTTAATCCTAGATAAAGAAAACTTTGTCCGTGCAGTCCTTTCTGGGCGTCGCAGAAACATGCAAACAACGTATGAACGAATTGATATTCGCCCTGTTCAACTCAAAGATGGCTTGAAGTTACAACTAGTACTCAGCGAGGCGAAGCAAGACACCACGAAAAATATTGATCTAGAAAGCAGCGCAATCCTTGAGTTACTCAATGGTGGATATGCAAATGTTTTAGTTGAATTTACATCTGGTTCGTACTCGCTTCGAATCACTAAAAAAGGTGAAGCGTTAATTCACGAGGGCAAAGGTAAATTCGAGCGAACGCTTGCCCATGATCGATCCAAAGAACGTTTACTCGATGCGAGCGATCCATTCTTGATTGAAGTTGGAATCTCAGATCACAAAGGTGTAATCAAGCCTTCGATGCAAGATAAGTACCGACAAGTTGAAGAGTTCTTGCGCATTCTCGAACCTGCGCTGCCAGAGAAGAAAGAGAAGCTTTCCATTGTTGATTTGGGATGTGGGCATGCTTACTTAACATTTGCAACGCATCAGTATCTTCGTAAAGTGGGCATAGATGCCACAGTAATCGGAGTAGACGTACGCAAAAATTCTCGAGACCGAAACAACGCGATTGCACAGAAGTTAGGCATCGCCGACTCCATAGAATTTCGTGCCGAAGAAATCTCAGACACAGCAATCAAAACTGCCGATATTGCAATCGCTTTGCACGCATGTGACACAGCAACAGATGATGCAATTGCATGGGCAGTCCTAAATAATGTGCCCTTGTTATTGATTGCACCATGTTGTCACCATGATTTGCAGGTTCAGATTCAGGAAATACCTGAACCATGGCCAATGCTGACTCGACACGGAATCATGCGCGAACGCTTAGGTGATCTCTTAACTGATTCCTTTCGCACGCAAATTCTCAAACTTTTGGGCTATCGAGTTGATGCAATTGAATTCATCGGGGGAGAACATACGCCTCGCAATCTAATGATCCGTGCGATTAAAACTGGCGCAAAGCCAGATGCAATTGACGTTGCCCGCTACAAAGAGATGCTTGCACAGTGGAAAGTTCAGCCCGCCCTTGCGCAACGCCTTGCAAAAGAATTAGGCGCAATCTAGTCCGCTGCACCGTTAGACTTCACGCATGTCCAAAGTCCTCGCATCGCTGCCAATCGGTGAAAAAGTTGGTATCGCATTCTCTGGTGGTTTAGATACATCAGTTGCTGTTGCGTGGATGCGCGATAAAGGTGCAATTCCTTGTACATACACCGCAGACCTTGGCCAATACGACGAACCAGATATTGATGGCGTACCAGATCGCGCAAAGCAATACGGCGCTGAAATTTCACGAATTGTTGATTGCAAAGAAGCACTCGTTGAAGAGGGCTTCGCAGCTATCGCGTGCGGTGCATTTCATATTCGCTCCGGTGGAAAACAATATTTCAATACAACTCCTCTTGGTCGCGCCGTAACAGGAACCTTGCTTGTTCGCGCAATGCTTCAAGATGGCGTTGATATTTGGGGCGATGGCTCAACCTATAAAGGCAATGACATCGAACGTTTCTATCGTTATGGATTACTCGCTAATCCAAACTTAAGAATTTATAAGCCATGGCTAGATGCTGACTTTGTGCAAGAACTAGGTGGCCGCAAAGAAATGTCACAGTGGCTGGTGGAACACAAGCTTCCGTATCGTGACAGCGTTGAAAAAGCGTATTCAACAGATGCCAATATTTTGGGTGCAACCCACGAAGCAAAAACTTTAGAAAACCTTGATGTCTCACTCGAAACCGTTCAACCAATCATGGGTGTTCGCTATTGGGATCCACAAGTAGAAATCAAGAGCGAAGATGTTGTTATCGAATTCATCCAAGGTCGTCCACACTCCATTAATGGAAAAACTTTTAACTCATCCGTTGGTCTAATTCACGAAGCAAATGCAGTCGGCGGACGTCATGGTCTTGGTATGAGTGATCAGATCGAAAACAGAATCATTGAGGCTAAGAGCCGCGGAATTTATGAAGCTCCAGGCATGGCGCTTCTATTTATTGCATACGAACGCTTAATCACCGCTATTCACAACGAAGACACAATTGCTAACTATCACGCAGAAGGTCGCAGATTGGGTCGTCTGCTTTATGAGGGTCGTTGGCTAGATCCACAATCTTTGATGCTCCGCGAATCATTGCAACGTTGGGTGGCATCGGCTGTCACAGGAAAAGTTACATTGCGCCTGCGTCGCGGAGATGACTTTACGATTTTAAATACTGAAGGTCCTGGGTTTAGTTATCACCCAGAAAAGCTTTCAATGGAGCGCACAGAAAACGCAGCATTTGGTCCAACTGATCGCATCGGACAACTAACTATGCGCAATCTAGATATTGCAGATACTCGTGAAAAACTCGAGCTCTATCGCAACCAGGGACAACTAGGTGGCGGTCACTTTAAGTTAATTAACGAATTAGAATAAAGAGAACTTCAGCCCTGCAATAATCAAAACAACACCTAGTGCTCGCTTAACTCCAACAGTAGAAAATCTAGATATTCCAAGCCTCGTGCCAATCAAGGCACCAATAATTACTGCGCCCAAAAAGAGCGGCAAAGTATCAGGCAATTCAGAAGTTGATCTGTAATTACCCAATAATCCTGCCACGGAGTTAACAAAGATAAACGCTGCAACTGTCCCGCTTGCTTGCTTTACGTGATTCCAACCGAGCCAAATAATTAGCGGTGAAAGAAATATGCCACCGCCAGTGCCAGTGATTCCTGCAAGGAACCCAATTGAGGAGCCCATAAGAACTGCCAATAAATAGTTAACCGGTTTTAACTCTCGATCCTTCAAGTTGGCTAAGAAGAAAAAGCGCAACCCGGCAAGAATCAAAAGAACACCTACAACAGGCTTATAGATTTCACTCGGCAGATTAATGTGACCACCAATGAAGGCGGCTGGGATTGCTCCAAGAATTAAAACGAAAAAGAGTTTCTTATCAAAGAATTTATTTCTGATGTATTGCCAACTCGCATAAGCAGACACCGCAATATTAAGAGTTAAGGCAGTTGGCCTGATTACTGTTGGTTGAAGATTAAACAGAGTCATAACAGCGATATACGCCGA
>JAIYBJ010000002.1 GCA_027488575.1 Streptomycetaceae bacterium
CATAGATTACTGGGGTAAAAAATCCACGCCTCACAGAATCCTCAAAGGAACGAGTAATACAGTTCACTTAACGAAAGGATCTATCAATGACTCCTCCAAAGAAGCCTGAGTGGTTCGAATTAACCGAAAGCGATGCTGTAAAGCCACGCACATCAGTTAAGCGAAGCGCCCGTGGGGTGCTGCTTGCACTGCCACTTCTGCTCATTGGTGTCGGCGTCGTTGTTGCACAAGGCACAGATGAATCACCAGCTAGTGCGGAAACAGTTACAACTGTTGCAAGTGCTGCGCCATCAATGAGCCCAGGTGTTGCTCTAGCAAATCCTTCTATCGCTACTCCACCAACTGGCGGCGGAGATGATGATTATGAAGACGAAGATGAAAATGAAGAAGAGGACGACGACTAATTAATTAATGCCCACAATTGCAGCTGCTGCCACATTTGCAGACTGCTTTGTTGGGTGCGACATCCATTGCAGGTGTGCGCTTAAAAAATCCCATCGGCTTTAAGGTAAAGCCCAATCTTTCAACAGGCATTACTGGCCAATCTTCAATACGTGGAATGTGATTAAGACCAAAGACGTACCACATAACAACATCTGTATTTTCAATTGATCTATTCGCTTGCGTCCATCGAGGCAATCCATCTCCGCCAGCATGTTGGAATGGATAATCACCAGCTGGGTATCTCTCTTCTTCAGTGTTCTTCGTAACCCACAGATGTTGATACATAAATCCTGCGCGCTTACCTAAAACAGATTCTGGAAGAGTCAGTGGATAAGAGTTGCCACCAGTAATAAGTTTGTAGCCAACAGGTTTGCCCATATGGTTTTTCTTATTTGGATTAACAATCTTCCAGTAGCGAGACTTCATTAAGTCATAAAGTCGTTGTGCACTCTTTTCGTCTTTAAATACCGTTTCACTTGTTTCAAATGCTCCACCGTGTGGGTTCTTAGGTCCCATTGGGTGTGCGAATGAATCAACTTCGATGACGCTGTTATTTGGCCCATCAACATCTAAATCAAGTCGTGCACAGAAAACATGCTGGTGATACGGCGCGTATAAACCAGGTTCGATTTCTGTGGCAGATGGATGAACCGCATGAGGTTCATCTCCGAGAGTTAAAACAATTCCTGTGAGTTTTGCTTCGAATTCGATGTTGCCATCTTGATAGAAATACCAGTAATAACCGTATTCATAATTATTGATCGTAACAATTGATGAGATAACAAAGCGGCGACTACGACGTACTTCTGGATGTCCATCAATATCGACGTGCTTCCAGAGAATTCCAAAGTCTTCTTCGTGCATACAAATAGCGTTTTTGATGTCGCGGACCCTTCCGTCACCATCGGTGACTGCAACGTCTAGATAAACAATCTCGCCTAAGCAATCGCATCCGAGGGTTAATGAATTGGTGAAGTTTCCAAGGCCATATTCGCCAGTATCAAAAGCGTTCTTTCGATACGTACCTTGGCTTGGATCTCCGTATGGAATAACGAGTTCTGCAATGGATAAACGGTGCGCAATTTTGCGCTCGTTGCCATTGTCATTAAAGCGAACATCATGAATAACTAAACCTTCGCGTTGATCAAAGCCAACTCGGAAGTTCCAGCGCTCCCAGTCAATGCGCCAACCATCGATGCTAAATGAAGGACCTTCTGGTTGGTGAATAGATAGTTCTTTTAAGTGAACAAGTGATTCTTGTTGTGATTCGCGGTACGGACCAGCTGTTTGTGGAATCGGTGTTTGTTCATCATCTTCGATGCCAACGACTTCAAACTTATCGATATCAACGATTGCATGCAGACCATTGATTGGGTGTGCATAAAAGTTTCCATCCTTATCGCGCTTGTGCCACATCGGTGTCCAAATAACGCGGCGACCATCGTCAATGTAATCAGGAATCTTCGCGCCAATTGGCCAGGTCTCCATGTGAACATCATCTGGTGAATTAATTCCGCGATTCTTTAGCGCATCAATAATTCTCTGATCTTTGCGAGCTATGTCAATTGCACGCTCTGATTCAATTGCGAGCACCGGAGCCTTTGCGCCAGGAATTTCTTTGTAACTCTGAACATCACCAGTTGTGGAGATAATTCCTTCAGTGACCATCGCTTTTTCTTGATCCCAGATTGTGATGCGACCAAAGCGTGGAAAAGCATCGCCTGCTTTGTATTTGTTTAAAAACTCTTTTGTTGGTTCGTGTAGCTGCAACATCGCAACGAGATGACGGTGATCTAATTTCCAAGCAGCACGCGCGGCTTTAACAATTGATTCTTGTTCTGCGGCGGATAGGGGATCAAGCGGATGTGCTGACACAAGAAACAACTCTCTACGTAGTAGGTATTGGCGTTACAACTGGAACTAACTCAGGAAAAATCGGCGCTGCAATCTTTCCAAGAATTCGATCTAACGTATCTCGAGCACGCTCGGATGCGCTGAACCTGCGCGGAATCTTATCTGCAATGGCAACGAAAACGTATTGTCGGTCTTCAGAATCCACGTATCCCGCAAGGCTGATGGTGCCTGAAAGAGTGCCGGTTTTTGCCCGAACCAGACCGACTGCTTGTGGCGCAGTAGTTAAGAATCTATTTTGCAATGTGCCTGATACTCCACCTATCGGCAAGCCTGCATAAATCGATGCGTACTTGGGATCGTTTCTAATCTTCATCAACAAATCAGCGATTGCTTTTGCAGTCACACGATTTTGCTTTGATAAACCGCTTCCATCAGTTGCTTCAATTTTGTCGGGATCAATTCCAAAAGTATTTAGAACAGTGTGAAACGTCGCTTCAATACCGTCTGCACTAAATGATTCACCGGATGTAACCGCCGCTAATCGTGCAAGTCTTTCTGCCAGGACGTTATCGCTCCAGAGCGTTGTCCACTTCACCATTGTTTCAAGTGTTGGCGAAACAGAGAGAACCAATGGATCAACAGATTTCATTACTGCATCCTCTGCGGTGATCCGTTCTGTAGTTGTTCTAATTCCGCGTTTTTTCAAAAATGCCTGATAGTTCGCTAAATCCTGCGGAAACATTCCGGTATACAAAATCTTAAGACGCGTGGGTTTCTTGCCCGTTAACTCTTGATATCGATTGATGGTGTTAAATCCCAAGCGCGGCAAAGAGGTGCGACCCATTTTCTCTGCCTGAGATTGAATTGTTGAGATCCACGGATCGTATTGGCCGTTGATCACAATTGTTCCTGGATCAATACCTGAATAAATGTTTGTATTAAAAACTGTCTGAGCATCGATGTAACTAAGTACAGCTGTTGCAGATAACAATTTGATTACTGATGCTGGTTTACGACCTTCGTTGGCATTGCGTTCAAAGAGAACTTCGCCGGTCTTTGTATCCACCAAAATCATGGATGGATCAGCTAAGAACTTAGATTCTGACAGTGATTGGAAAACAGTTGGAATTGAAGCTGGTGCAATCTTGTCTAACGCCTGTGCCGGAGCAGCAGAAATTGCCAGCGCAAAGGCCAGCACTATGCCCAGTGGGCGAAGACGTTTAATCAAGGATCAGTTACCAGGCAACGGCAATAACAATATTTGCAACTGTGAGCCCAATCATTGTTGCCCAAGTACCAGTTGTAAATACCGACTTTTTGTTCTGGCGATAACCAAGTACCAAAATAATCAGGACAATTCCTAGTTTGACTGCAATCTTTGTGTTGTCATACAACGGGTATTCGGCTGCATTTTCTTCATTGAGTGGATATTGAAGTCCAACCATGATTAATCCAGCTAGTAGCGCTGTTGCTGCGCTGTGAAGAATGCCAGGATTAAATTTGCGAGGCTTCTTGGATGTCTGAAGTAATAACAAAACTAATATTCCAAGGATTCCAAGCATGTGCAGGATGTATGCGACTGTATGAATGATTGAGAGGTCCATGGTTTCAGTTTAGAGTGCGTACATGGAAAGACCAATACCACCCGCCACGATTGGACCAGGAGAATTTTTTCCTGTCGTAGGTGTTGGCCCACACCCACAGCCATGGCCAACAGGTGAACAATTTGATCCAGAGCTTCTTGAAAATGGTGATCGCAGAAACGTTTTAGATCATTATCGTTATTGGAAAGTCGAAGCAATTGTTGCCGACCTTGATACAAAGCGTCACAAACTACATATTGCAATTGAAAATTGGCAACACGATTTAAATATTGGCTCCATTGTCAGAACAGCGAATGCTTTTAACGTCACCGCCGTGCACATTGTTGGAAAGCGCGATTGGAACAAGCGCGGTGCAATGGTGACGGATAGATACTTATCTGTAATTCATCACCCAACAATTGCTGATTTTTCTAAGTGGTGCACAGAAAACAATGTGCCCATCATTGGTATTGATAATGTGCCCGGATCTAAACAACTCGAATCTGCGCAGTTGCCAGAAGTATGCGTACTTTTATTTGGCCAAGAAGGCGCCGGAATGTCAGAAGAAGCAATCGCTGCCTGCCCAGTTATTTATGAAATAAACCAGTACGGATCAACTAGATCTATGAACGCATCGGCTGCTGGCGCTATCGCGATGTATCACTGGGCTTTGCAGCACCTGCCACGCTAGTTTTTTTAAGCGCGCTCTTCTTCGTTATTTGTATCTTCAATCATCGCATCTCGCACAGAAGCTAAGCGGCGCTCAACTTCATCTGCCTCTGCTGTGCGACCAAGAGTGCGCATAACAGCGGCCATACGAGATTCGATATCAACGATAAATTCGAAATCCTTTGGATCCTCCTCAGTCGCTGTCTGCAAGACAGTGTCCAGAGAATCCAAGCCTTCTTCTAATTTGCCGAGTAATACTTGAGCTTTTCCGTATTCAAATAGAGCAAAGGTTTCACGCAAGTGATCGTGAGCAGTTTCAAATACATCGAGTGCTTTACGCGCTGATTCGAGCGCTGAATCACCATTTCCGAGTTCGATATAGCAAGAAGCAATCTTTTGATCACAACGAGCAACGTGAATTACCTCTTTATTGCTCTTATATAACGCACGCGCTTCTTGGAAAGAACCGATTGCTTCGTCATATTTCTTTAGATCGCGATATGCGCAACCGATTAGATGTAAATCATTTGCTGCGCCAATTTCATTTCCATCAACGAGGTGCTCTTGAGCGCACTCCTCCATTGTTGAAATTACTTTTTCATAATTCTTTGATGAGTACCACCACTCGCCCAGTGTGCAGGCAAGTTCGAGTGCAATAGGAGATTTGTTTTCGCGCAAGATTTCAACAGCTTTACTCATTGCAGTTGCTGCTTCATCCATGCGCTTTAATTGATTTAAGTTATAACCAATTGCTGAATACGCTTGTGCTAAACCTTCTGAAGGTGCATTTGCACCGAGTGTTGAATAAATATCGCAAGCAGTCTCGGCAAGTGCGAGAGCTTCGTCGTATTGTCCACGAGCATAGATTCGGGCACTAAGTTCGTAATAAGTACTTGCGCGTTCTGCGCCATCTACTTCTGGAATTCTGTCCCAGAGCATTTCCTCAGTTACAAGCTCGTCTTGGCCTTCGTCTTCGCCCATCGAACCTCCCCGTTGTCTGCGAGTTATGTGCGCGACTCTATACGCAAACTCTTACGGTTGCGCTGGAATATCAATTGTTGCTGGGCGCCATTTCGCTAGTGGCCCACGCGTGATTCCTTCAAAGATCGCACCTGTCACTGAAGCTACTTGGCGTCTGGTCTTCGTAGAAAAGGTATGTCCCCACGGACACTTGTTATCAATCGCGCAGACCCAACCACTTGTACCAATATTTAAGATGCCTGCCCCACTTGGACGTGTGTAATACGTAGCAACTGCTGCAAGCTTCGCCGAACCAACAGGTGGTGATTGCGCAAGTATTTCAACGCCCACGCGCTTTCCTTTTTTAATTGGCGAATCTACTTCTCGACCAACAACGCCAATAATCCGTTCGCCTGTTTTAAGCACACTAAAGGGCCACAACGCCGCGTTTTTAACAACGTAACTACTCTTCACGCCAACTGCAAAGTACTGCGAACCAAGTAAGAGCGCTTCTGATTTTCTTACAGTGGAATCACGCCACTTAACAACGTTGCTCATCGTGCGAGTCTTTGGATCATAAGCAACTCTGTTGTATCCAGTGCTTGCACCGAGTGCAACAAGATTGATTCCGCGATCAACGGATGCATCCAGTGCACCACGCATGCGCTCTGTCCAATATTCACTCTGTCCGCCTACAACAATTGACTTTGTATTTCGAAGCGCAGTCGGATCAGAATCTAAATCTAAATCAGTAATGTAATTAATCTCGTGCCCTGCGCGCTCAGCTAAATACAACGCAGGAAACTCCATGTATCTAAATTGCCCAGCGCCATCACCGTCATACGGTCTGTTAAAAGTAACACTGGCAGCTTTTGTCTCTGGCTTTGCATCCAAGCCTTTATAGAGCGATGAGCCACCCCACTGGTTATATGCCTGCCATGTCAGCACTGATGAAACAAAAGTAATTGGACTCTTAGAATTTGCATCCCGAATCACTAATGGAACAAAAGATGTTTTTCGACGATCGGCGTCCAACCTAAACAAATACTGACCCGGCGGAGTATTTTGCGTAACTTTAAACTTCCATAACTTGCCCGTCGTTTTTTCAACAGAAATCAAACGTGCGCGAGCGCCACCGTAATAACCCATTCGATAAATCGAAATTGTTGTCTCTATCTCTTTTGATCCACCAACAATTCGCAGTGCAACGTTTTGTCCGCACTGCGCGCTAGTTGTTCCAAACCAACCTTCTATTCTTTTTAGCTCTACGCGCCTGGAAAAATCCGCACTCATGCGAACCGGTGCTCCGTCATCCCACTTGGCAGAGCCAACCTTTGAATTCTCGCGAGCCACCCAGCCCGTATCGGTATCCCAATCACAGGTCCCAGCCACAGCCGGAGCCATCGGCAACAGGGATGCCGCCAACGCTGCAACAAGTAGGAGAGCGCGCTTCACGCCCCCGAGTTTATGTCCCCCACGCGTAAATCATCTCCTTTTGCCTAAATGATGCAGATGCAAATGATTTGCATTAACCTTGTCACATGCATATTCCTGATGGGTTTATAGATGTCCAAACCTCGGCGATCTTTGCTGGCCTTGCTGCCGCAGGCGTTGCCGCATCCCTTAAAGGTGCACGCTCTCAACTAGATGAGAAGAGCGCACCACTAGCTGGATTAACAGCGGTCTTTATCTTCGCAGTCCAAATGCTTAACTTCCCAGTCGTTGCAGGAACAAGTGGTCACTTAATCGGTGCCGCGCTCGCAGCAGTCCTTGTCGGACCGTGGGCTGCAACTCTTGCACTCACGGTTGTGCTCATCATGCAAGCATTTTTATTTGCAGATGGTGGACTAACTGCTCTGGGCCTCAGCACATTTAACATGAGCATCATCGCCGTCTGGGTTGGTTATGCAGTATTTCTTCTCGTTAAGAAAATTCTTCCACGCGGCAAACCATCAATCGTTATCGCAGCAGCAATCGGCGCACTCTTATCTGTTCCAGCTGCAGCGCTTGGATTCACTCTTCAATACGCAATGGGTGCAACTGGAACGTTCTCTGTCTCAACGGTACTTAGTGCGATGGTTGGAATACATGTGTTAATCGGAATTGGCGAAGCATTGATTACTGGATTAACAGTCAGCGCAGTTCTTGCCAGCCGAAGCGACTTGGTTTATGGATGGAAAGATAACAAAACAGAGTTGGAGATTCGTCGTGGATAAGAATAAAAAGTTCTTAGCAGCAGGTTTTCTTGTTTCACTCTTCTTAGCTGGCGTCGTCTCATTCTACGCATCCTCTCATCCAGATGGTCTAGAAAAAGTTGCCGAAGATATTGGCTTTATCGAAACAGCAAAAGATCACACCTACGCAGATGGTGCGCTAGCTGATTACGGCGTTAAGGGAATCGAAAACGAACGCGCATCCGTTGGTGTTGCAGGCGTTATCGGAGTTATCGGCACCGCAATCGTTGGTGGCGCTCTCTTTACCTTTATTGCACGCAAACCTAAAAAGTCGTTAAATAAATGAAGACCGAACAACATCATGACCACCACCACGGTCATGATGTTGGAGAAAGACTGTATTTACACCGTCACTCCGTAATTCACTCTCTGCCTTCGCATGCAAAGATCTTCGCAGCGCTGCTATTCATATTGATTGCAGTTTCCACGCCGATTCAACGTTGGCCCGCTTTTGTTGGCTATTTCCTCATACTTCTGATCACTGTGGCTGCGGCAAAAATCCCATTTACTCTTATGTTTAAGCGCGCACTCATCGAAATCCCATTTATCTTCTTCGCTTTATTAATGCCCTTTTTTGGCACAGGAGAAAGATTTGAAGTAGCCGGCCTTAATTTATATCGCGAAGGTTTACTCGCTGGCGCAGGCATCTTCGTTAAAGGAACACTCGGTGTAATCACCGCAATCATTCTTTCCACAAGTACAACTGCTCGCGAAATTTTGCGTGGATTAGAACGCCTGAAGCTTCCAGCGCTGATGGTGCAGATTGCATCCTTTATGTTGCGTTATGTAAATGTTGTTAACGATGAAATGGAGCGAATGAAAGTTGCTCGCGAATCCCGCGGATTTGAAGCAACAGGAATCAAGCACTGGAAAGTTCTAGCTACTGCCGCCGGTGCACTATTCATCCGCTCATACGAACGCGGTGAGCGCGTCCACCTCGCAATGCTTTCTCGTGGTTACACAGGCATCTTGCCGCACGATGAACCGCCACATATCCCAGCATCGCTCTGGTTGCGATCCTTAACTCTTCCGATCACTGCTTCATTAATCTTTTTTACGACCTTAGCGTTAGGATTCTAAACATGAGTGCACCGAGTTTGTTGATTAAAGAACTTGCATTCGCATACCCCGATGGCACTCAAGCGCTCTACGGTGTAAACCTCAGCATCAACAAAGGCGAGCGCGTTGCACTTCTTGGTCCAAATGGCGCAGGCAAGACAACTCTTGTTATGCACATGAACGGTATCCATCCAACAGCACATGGTTCTGTCCACGTTGCAGGACAACTAGTTGATGCAAAAGATAAAGAATCCCTCAAGCAGATTCGCTCAAAGGTTGGCATCGTCTTTCAAGATCCAGATGATCAACTCTTTATGCCAACAGTCGGCGAAGACATCGCCTTTGGTCCCTACAACATGGGAATACGTGGCGAAGAGCTAGATGCGGTTGTCGATAACGCACTCGCTCAAGTTGGCATGAGCGAATTCAAAAACCGCCCACCGCATCACCTATCTTTCGGCCAACGCCGCCGCGTTGCAGTAGCAACTGTTCTTGCTATGAAGCCTGAAATCCTTGTACTAGATGAACCATCATCAAACCTTGACCCTGCAAGCCGCCGCGAATTAGCTGACATTCTTCGCTCACTTGATATCACTATGGTCATGGTCACCCACGATCTGCCATACGCATACGAACTCTGCGAACGCTCAGTCATTCTCTCCGGCGGCATCATCGTTGCCGATGACAGCACGCACTCAATCCTTACTAACGAATCACTTCTTAAAACAAACAGGCTCGAATTACCTGTTGGCTTCTCTATTTCCCAGCGCGTGTAAGTGGTAAAGCCCACCAATAATCCACGCTAGAATTAGCCTGTTCTTTCATCCGAAAGAATGCACTTCCCCCAAAGTGTTTATAAAACACTTACTTGCGAGTCTTAAGCACCAATCTTGATCGAGACGCGCTTGTCTCTCGATTGGTAAACGG
>JAIYBJ010000040.1 GCA_027488575.1 Streptomycetaceae bacterium
CACTGCAGATGCCATTGTGGTCCCATCGGATTCTTCGCTTCACAGCATTCGCGGGGCTATAAACACGATGAAAATTGAATCTAGCGCTCAGAGATACTTACTACCAGTAGATAAATTCTCATCCGAACACTCTGCGCATTTCACTGAGGCAATTATTTTGGATGCACTTATCCCGGTTAATGCAGCTATTGATGCTGCGATTGCACAGAAACGAAGCGTGCTATCTGCAGATAAGAATTCTGATTTTGCTCAGGCATACCGAGAAGCTGCATACAGCCTTCTAGAACACCTCAAGTTTTTTTAAGTTGTTTTAAACTTTTTTGTGCGAGTTCTCTCGCGCTTTTCACGAGTCTGCTCAACCTTTACAGCAGCTTCTACCTTTACAGGTTTTGCCTTTACCATTCGCCCAGTTGAACCTGCAGGAATTTTCATGACTTCGTAGAGATGTTCTGAGGAAGAGTACGTCTCTTCTGGTTCTGGTAAACCTAATTTGAGCGCCATATCAATCATTTTCCATCGCGCCATTTCATCCCAATCAACAAATGTCACAGCAATTCCGTGAGCACCAGCGCGTGCAGTGCGACCAATTCTGTGAACGTAAGTTTTTTCATCTTCTGGGCATTGGTAGTTGATTACGTGTGTAATTCCATCAATATCAATTCCACGTGCGGCCACATCTGTTGCGACAAGCACATCTGTTTTGCCTGCCTTGAAGTCATTGAGAGCTTTTTCGCGAGCGTTTTGTGCTAAATCTCCATGAATAGTTGCCGATCTAAATCCGCGCTCAAGCAAATCATCTGCAGTTTTCTGACATGTTCGCTTTGTGCGACAAAAGACGATTGTGGGACCACGACCTTCGGCTTGCAGGATCCTTGCGAGCATTTCTATTTTGTCCATCGCATGCGCACGATAAACATGTTGTTCAATCTTTGAAACAACTGCGCCTTCATCTTCATTATCTTGTGTGCGAATATGAATCGGTTGATTCATGAATCGACGTGCAAGATTAAGGATGTCACCAGGCATAGTTGCTGAGAAAAGCATTGTCTGTGTTCGCTTTGGAGTGCTTGTGAAGATTTTTTCTACATCTGGCAAAAATCCTAAATCCAACATTTCATCGGCTTCATCTAGCACAAGACGAGATACTTCTTTGAGTTTGAGTTGACCTTGGCGATAAAGATCTAAGAGTCGACCAGGTGTACCAACAACGATTTCGATTCCAGCATTTAGCGATTCGATTTGTGGCTCAAATGCACGTCCACCATAGACGGCTAAGGTTCTAATTCCGCGGTTACCTGCAAGCTCATCAATGTCTTTGGCTACTTGAATACATAATTCGCGAGTTGGAACCACAACCAAAACTTGTGGCAATCCTTGATGTTCAAGTCCTTGCCATTCGGCATCCTTCGGGGCGATGACTCTTTCAATAAGTGGAATTCCAAATGCGAGCGTCTTTCCTGTGCCGGTTTTTGCTTGCCCGATTACATCGCCATCAGAAAGTGCGATAGGTAAAACCATTTCTTGAATTGGAAATGGTGAGGCAAAGCCATGCTCCTTAAGAGCTGCCTTAGTCTCTGGGCGAAGGGGAAGTTCTTCGAAAGTTAGTGACACTTATTGGACGCCAAAACCGACACGACGATCGGTTTGTTCGCCAATATCTACGAAACCAATTTTCTCAGCAGGAACCATAATTACTCGGCCACGGATGTCTTCAAGTGTTAGCGCTTCACCAGATTTAAGGGCTGCGTTAACTGCGCTTTGAATTTGTGCAGCGCTTAAAGCACTCTCGAAATTTACATCAGAAGTTACGTTTGCAACCGTGATACGAACTTGAACTTTATTTGAGCTTTCGCTTTTCTTTGTACTCATAGTTGCTAATCCTACCGATTAAATAGCCGGCTTGTTTGCCAGATTATTTGCTGGGAAAGCCTGATATTCCGCGCCACATCAGATTTTCAACTAAATCAACGGCTTGCTGGCGGCTTAATTTGCTGTCGCGTTGTAGCCAATGGCGTGCTGTCACTTGTGCGCTTCCGATTAATCCAACACCGAGCAACATGGCAACTTCTTTAGGCAATCCTGTATCCAAAGAAATAATCGCACTGACAGCTGCCGCGCAGTCATATGTCATGCGATCTAGTCGTTCAGCTACAGAAGGTTCAACACTCATGTCGCTTTCAAATAGCAAACGAAAAGCTTCTCCATCACTTTCGATAAAACCAAAATAAGCATCAACCGTGGCACGAACACGATTGGCATTATCTGGAGTGGAAGCAATTGCTTTTTGAATTTCAAAAACAAGTGAATCAATGTGAAGATCTAATACAGCTAAATAAAGTTCAAGTTTTGATGGAAAGTGTTGATACAAAACTGGCTTACTGACTCCTGCACGATCTGCAATTTCATCCATCGCGGCAGAGTGATATCCAGCGACAGTAAATACCTCGAGCGCCGCTGAAAGCAGAAGTGCACGACGCTCATCTCGTGGTAAGCGAGCCTTGTTATCTCGAAAATTGGCTGAGGTACTCATTGCGGCTAATCGTAGAGGTAAATGCCTTCAAATTGGCAGTGCTCTGGTGAGTACGGCAGAATAAGCACATACTCACTCACATTCAGGACGGTTATGAATATCCCACCATTGGTTGATAAAGGCCCAGCGCTCACAGTTGATGAAGTGCGCCGATACAGCCGTCACCTAATTATTCCTGATGTTGCGATGGCTGGTCAGCAGCGTTTAATGAATGCAAAAGTTCTCTGCGTTGGTGCAGGAGGACTTGGTTCGCCGGCTCTCATGTATTTAGCTGCAGCTGGTGTTGGAACTCTCGGAATTGTTGAATTCGATACTGTCGATGAATCAAACTTGCAGCGTCAAATCATTCATGGCCAAAGTGATATTGGAAAGAGCAAGGCGATTTCAGCTAAAGAGAAAATCGCTGAAATAAATCCAAATGTGAATGTAGTTGTCCATGAAATTCGACTTGATATCGATAATGTTATGGATATTTTTGCGCAATACGATTTGATTGTTGATGGAACAGATAACTTTGCAACCAGATATTTAGTTAACGATGCTTGCGTACTCTTAAAGAAACCCTATGTGTGGGGCTCTATCTATCGCTTTGATGGTCAGGCAAGTGTTTTCTGGGCTGAATACGGACCTTGCTACCGCTGCCTTTATCCAGAACCACCACCTCCGGGCATGGTTCCAAGCTGCGCAGAAGGTGGCGTTCTCGGCGTTCTCTGTGCATCTATTGGATCCATTCAAACAACAGAGGCAATTAAGTTAATTACCGGAATTGGCGAGCCACTTATTGGTCAACTTATGATTTATGACGCGCTTGAAATGTCGTATCGCAAAATTAAAGTACGCAAAGATCCTAAGTGTCCGCTGTGCAGCGAAAAACCTTCTCAAACAGCGCTGCTTCCAGATTATGAAGCATTCTGTGGAGTCCTATCTGATGCGGCAGAAGTTGCAGTTAAGGATTCAACAATTTCTGTTTCGGATCTCAAAGGCAAGATTGATAACAAAGAAAACTTCTTGCTCATAGATGTTCGCGAGCCAAGCGAGTTTGAAATCGTCAGAATTCCTGGTTCTGTTCTCATCCCGAAACAAGGTTTTCTTGATGGAAGCGCACTCGCTGGCTTGCCACAAGACAAACCAATAATTTTGCACTGCAAATCAGGAGTCCGATCTGCCGAATGTTTAGCCATTCTCAAGAGCGCAGGTTTCGCCGATGCAACGCACGTTAGCGGTGGTGTTGTGGCATGGGCAAAGCAAATAGATACATCATTACCGGTGTACTAAGTGCGAGATAGTTACAAAGGCTTTCGCCTACTTTTAGTACACGCGCACCCTGATGATGAAACCATCAACAATGGCGCAACTATGGCTATGTATGCCGACCTTGGCGCCGATGTCACTTTAGTTACATGCACACGCGGCGAAGAAGGCGAAGTACTCGTTTCTGAGTTATCGCACTTAGCAAGTTCTCATTCGGATTCACTCGGAGAACATCGTGAAATCGAACTCAAAGATGCCATGAATGCTTTAGGAATCAAGGACTTTAGATTCCTTGGAAATGGCTCAGTGAAATTTAGAGATAGCGGAATGATGGGCACCGAACCAAATAATCGCCCTGATGTGTTCTGGCAGGCAGATTTGGATTTAGCTGCAGCGCACCTTGTAAAAGTAATTGAAGAAGTGAAGCCACATGTACTCATCACTTACGACGAAATTGGGGGATACGGTCACCCTGACCACATCCAGGCTCATCGAGTTGCGATGCGCGCAAGTGAATTAGCACAGTGGAAAGTTTCAAAAATCTATTGGAATGCAATGCCAAAATCTGTTCTTGCCGAAGGAATAGAGAAGATGAAAGAGATTGGCTCAAGCTTTTTCGGAGCAGAAAGCGTTGATGATCTTCCCTTCGCAAAAGATGACGAGCTAGTAACTGCGATGGTTGATGGCACTAAGTATGTGGAGTTAAAAATGAAGGCAATGGCAGCACATGCGACGCAAATTGAATTAGACGGACCATTTTTTGCCCTATCAAATAATCTGGGACAACAAGTATGGGGACATGAGTATTACTCACTCGTTCAAGGGAAAAAATCAGAACCATTTGATTCACATGGGCGAGAAACAGATTTGTTTGCAGGAGTTAATCCAGCATGAGAATGATTTATTCAGCCGCACTAGGACTCATGGCGGGAATTGCAGCAGTCCTTTTGCATATTTTTTATCCACCAATTGGTTTGATAATTGCGATTCTGGGTTCAGCTGCAACAATTTGGGCTATTGGTCGTCACTATGGTTCAAGAATTTTTAAGTTAACTGCGTCAATTGCATGGGCGCTAATACTCTGGCGAGCTTCAAGTTTTGGTGTCGGTAACGAATTATTGGTTCAAGGTAATGCAGAAGGAAGCGCTCTCGTTTTTCTCGGGCTTCTTGCACTCTTCATCGCTATTGCACTTCCTGCCTAACTAACGCCAACTCCAGTTCTGGCCTGTAGCTGAATCAGAAATCTCCAATCCTGCATTCTCAAGAGTTGTGCGCAGTTCATCGCTTAAGGCCCAATTCTTTGCAGACCTTGCGGCTTCACGTTTTTGCAAGAGCGTTTTTAATTCATCTGGCAACTCACGGACTTCGGGAGCACGAGAAAGTTCTAGACCCAACACCTGATCGGCGTAGATAAAAGCGCTTGCCTTCTGCTCATCGGTGGCACTCGTATCTTTTTCTAGGGCGCGCAAGTATGTAATGACACGAGGAGTATCCAAATCATTTTCCACGAAAGCGAGTATTTCTGGATTTGCCTTTGCGTTAGTGATTACGCCCCATCCAGCAAGCTTGTTGCGCCAACGTTTGATTGTTTCGTGAGCAGCTGAAATAGATTGCCAGGAAAGATCCATTTGAGATCTGTAACGATTTTCCAAAAAGCATAAGCGCAGAGACAGTGGATCAAAACCCTTGGCGATTACATCATCGAGCAACACAACATTTCCTGCGCTCTTAGACATTTTGCGACCTTCAAACAAAAGGTGTTCACCATGAACCCACAGATCAACACTTTCAACTCCAGTTATTGAATTTGATTGTGCTCGTTCATTTTCATGATGGGGAAAACGCAAATCGATTCCGCCAACGTGAATGTTTACGTGGCCATGCAAAAACTTAAGTGACATGGCAGAACACTCGATGTGCCAACCAGGAAACCCAGGTCCCCAGGGAGAATCCCAAATCATCTCTTCTCGGTTTCCTGCGGCTTTCCATAGCGCCCAATCAGCATGAAACTTCTTTACGCCATCTTCTACATATTCATAACGGTGTCCAGGTTTGAGTGCATCCAAGCGATTTCCACTTAACTGTCCGTATCCAGCAAAAGATTGTGCATCAAAATAAACGCACTTATCTTCACCAACGTATGCAGCACCCTTTTGAATAAGTTCGGAGATCATTTCATGCATTAACTCAATGGATTCACTCGCTCGCGGATATTTTTTTGCTGGAACAATGTTGAGATTTGCTAGGTCGCGATGAAAGCGTTCTTCATATTTTCGAGCGATTTCAAAGGGATCAATCTTCTCTTTCTTTGACTGCTCAAGCATTTTGTCCTCTTGAAAATCATCGGACATGTGACCAACATCTGTAATGTTTTGAATCATTTGAACTGATAGTCCGCTCAATGCAATGGTGCGAGCGATGAGATCGCTCAACAAAAAGGTTCGTAAATTACCGACATGAGCATCTCGATAAACGGTTGGACCACAGCAATACATGGTGACGTTCTTGTCCCGCGAGGAAATCTCCTTTGGTATGCGCGAGAAGGTGTCATAAATTGATAGGACCATTAGCAGCAACCATCTGAGAGCAGCATTGAATTCTTTTGATACGCACGATAAACGTATTCATGATGAAAACTAAATCCGAGAGATTGATAGAGATTGATTGCGGTTTGATTCTGTGAATCAACTTGTAAGACAGATTTCTTGATTCCAGCATCTAGAGAACTCTTAAGTAGTGCACGGACAATCAATTTACTAACACCTTGGCCTCGATAATCGGCATGAACAAACACTCTAGATAGTGCACTCCAACCATCAGCGTGTGCAGTGCGTCCAACGCCAATTAGTGTGTCTGCATCAAATACTGATGCGTAAAGAGCTGGATATCCACGCATAAGTTCGGATACGCCATGGTCTTCTTGCAACGCCAGCCAGGATTCATCAAAGTGATCCGAAACTTCTGTCTTGTATGGAGAATGAACAGAGGGCGGTTCTGAAATATCTGCGACCATGACGTGCGCTCGAATTTTTTCAACCCAGCCTTGGTCAAAGAGTTTTGAATCTAAATCTGCATACGTTGGCAAAGGGATGGCAAATACTGGCGCAAGACCCACTTTTTCATAATATGAAATTACATGCGAAATGGATTCATCAATTTCTAATGGAGGCTCGCCAAATGGCGCCTTTCCTGTAGGCAGCACAGAGTTAGCGCGCATTGTGAATTTTCCTGATGAACGAATCAACCAATTACCGAAGCGTTCCTGTCGCAATGGCGGCCACGTCTTCGTCAATACTGTTTCTAACTCTTGAATGCGAATGGATAGCGGAGCGCCATGACCTGCTGCATGTATCTTCTCTTCGATAACTTTATAGACAGCGATTTTTTCAACATCAAATTCGATCAGTTCACCGTGCCGATTGCGAAGTGAATTTTCAGACTCGAGATAACCAACTAGGTCGCGAAATCCACCTTCGGGATCGTGGAAGCGAATACTGACTCGCGCACCAATAGGAGCCTTCATATGTGAACCTTCACAGGTCTAACGATAATCGCCCACGCCAAACTCGCGAGTTACTGGGGCTTCGCATTACAATCGCGCTATAGAAATGGCTAAGTAAGCCGAGGAAAAGAGTTTCAGGGAGGCTGTTCTCGTGACATATGTGATTGCCCAACCATGTATCGATGTGAAGGATAAGTCCTGCATTGAAGAGTGCCCAGTGGACTGCATCTATGAAGGCAATCGCATGTTGTACATCCAGCCAGATGAGTGCGTTGATTGCGGAGCATGCGAGCCAGTCTGTCCGGTTGAAGCAATCTATTACGAAGATGACGTTCCTGGACCGTGGAAAGATTTCCAAAAAGTGAATAGCGAATTCTTCGTTGAACTCGGTTCACCTGGTGGCGCAGCAAAAGTTGGTCCAACAAATAAAGATCACGCCAACGTTGTAACTGCTCCAGCAAAGAGCGAGTAAAGGCGCGTGCACTGAAACTTCCTGATTTTCCGTGGGATGCGTTAGCACCCTTTGGAGATCTAGCGCGCAAACATGGTGCAGGAATAATTGATTTATCTCAAGGAACTCCTGTCGATTCAACCCCACAACTTATTCAAAAATCTTTGGCTGATCACTCCAATTCTCCAAGTTATCCATTAACTGCAGGCACCCAACAATTGCGAGATGCAATTAGGAAATGGGCAAGTGATCGACTCGGCGCAACAGGTGAATTCGATGTCTTGCCACTGATTGGTTCAAAAGAGTTTGTGGCTTGGCTTCCAACAACATTGCAATCAAAAAAAGTTCTTTTTCCTAAGGTTGCGTATCCAACATATAACGTTGGAGCAATCATCGCGGGTGCCGACCCTGTTGCAGTAGATATCGATGCACGATCATGGCCTGATTCAGATTTAGCCTGGATTAATTCACCATCTAACCCAACCGGTCGAGTACATACTGAATCTGAACTAAAGGCAGCCATTGAATATGCCCGCACACACAAGACACCCGTTGTAAGCGATGAGTGTTATCTAGAGTTCGGCGATAAAGCCCAACCATTCTCCATTCTCTCTTTTACAGATGGCGATAATTCAAATCTTTTGGCTGTTCACTCACTTTCAAAGCGCTCTTCGATGGCTGGATATCGTGGAGCATTTGTTATCGGCGATCCGGCCCTGATTAAGAAGATTCTTGAAATCAGAAAACATGCAGGCATGATGGTTCCGCTTCCAATTCAGCACGCGATGATTGCCGCTCTTAGCGATGACGCACACGTGCAGGAACAACGGGCTCGCTACAACAATCGTCGCAAAAGGTTGGCGCCCGCCCTTGAGTCCATTGGATTTAGAATCGATCATTCCGATGCTGGGCTTTATATCTGGTGTACCCGCGGAGAAGACTCTTGGAAATCAGTTGAAGCACTCGCAGAGCTTGGAATATTAGTTACACCCGGAATTTTTTATGGCAACGACGGTGCGCAACATGTTCGAATCGCAATGACTGCAACGGATAACGCAATCACTGATGCTGCAACTCGCATAAGTGCTTCAAAGGCTTAAAACATGACGCTTGGCATTTTGCTTGTAGGTGGAATGGGTACGCGCCTTATGCCATTGACTCGCGATACTCCAAAGCCAATGCTGCCAATTGCAGGTTTGCCAGTTACTGAGCATCAACTCATGGCCGCGAAGCGAGCCGGAATAACAACGATTGTTTTAGCAACCTCGTATCTCTCTGATGTTTTCACTCCATATTTTGGTGATGGATCACAGTGGGGACTAGATGTGCGATACGCCGTTGAAGAGTCACCTCTTGGAACCGGCGGAGCAATCAAAAATGCTGCAGCGGCCTTGAATTTAAAGGCTGGTTCAGATGAACCAATTGTAATTTTCAATGGTGATGTGCTGAGTTCGCACAATCTTGCAAAGCAAATTCAAGAGCACGTTGCTCACAATGCAGATGTCACTCTGCACTTAACGCATGTAGAAGATGCGAGAGCTTATGGATGTGTACCAGTTGATGAAAGCGGACGGGTAACTGCATTTTTGGAAAAAATGGAGAATCCAATAACAAATACGATTAATGCTGGTTCTTACGTATTTCATCCATCAGTCATCGAAACAATTGCTGCCAATACTGTGGTCAGTGTTGAGCGCGATGTATTTCCGGCCCTTGTAACAGCGGGCAAAAAGATCTATGGCTATATCGAAGATGCGTACTGGTTAGATATCGGAACACCGCGTGCGCTACTAGCCGGCTCTAAACACTTAGTTTATGGGGATTTCAAGGTTGATCCAACATCAACAATCGCAGCATCAGCAAAGCTCCAAGATGGATCCAGCATCGGCGCGGGCTGCGAAGTTGGTGATGATGTAGTCATAAGTGGCAGCATTGTGTGCGCCGGAGTCGTTATCGAAACTGGTTCTGAAATAAGAAATAGCTTCATTGCACCTAATTCACACATTCCAAAAGATTCGAAAATCATCGGCAATTACTATTCAAATGAGTTAATTTCACCCCTCAACCTCTGATTTAGGTTAATTTCACGCTCAAATACTGCTCTCGCCGACTTGACTTACAGGGATTACAAGCGTGTAATTCACCTTTAGTAGGCCACATCCACAAGGGATGAAGCCGTTGAATTACAAGGAGAATCGACACTATGCCGATCCGCCCACAAGATTCACAGAAACAGGCACCTACTTCCTCTTCTTCCTCCAATACATTTTCTCAAGGCCCAATCATTCAACTCATCTCTGGTGAGAGCGTTGAGCTGTCATGGCAAGAACGCGCACTCTGCGCACAGACAGATCCAGAAGCTTTCTTTCCAGAAAAGGGCGGATCTACTCGCGAAGCAAAGCGAGTCTGCCTTTCATGCGATGTGCGTTCGCAATGTTTGGAATACGCACTTGCACACGATGAACGTTTCGGAATTTGGGGCGGACTTTCAGAACGCGAACGCCGTCGTCTGAAGCGCCGTCCTGCTTAATCGCAGCAAAGGTTCACGAGCGAAAAGCAGGTTCACGCTATGGCTTTAAAAGCCGCAGAAGATTTGCGACACGTAACAGCAATACTTGTTGTTCATGACGGTGCGCTTTGGCTACCTGAAGTAGTTGCCTCCCTTACGTCGCAAAAACGTTCAGCTGATCAAATACTCGCAGTCGATACTGGTTCCACGGATTCATCTGCCGCACTTCTTAAAGGTGCAAAAATTCCAACACTCACACTAGATCGTGAATCTGGTTTTGGTGATGCAATTTGGGCTGCTATCCAAACTTTGCCAGCACCAACATCTCCTGAAAATGAATGGCTCTGGATTTTGCATGATGACTGTGCAATGCATCCTGATGCACTAAAGAAATTACTCGAAGCTCTCGAAGAAAAACCACAAGCGATTATGGCTGGACCTAAGTTGCTGGGTTGGCATGACAAATCACACTTACTAGAAGTCGGCGTCAGCATTGCATCCGATGGCGCTCGCTGGACTGGTCTGGAGCCTCACGAATACGACCAAGGACAACATGACGGTGTGCGCGATGTATTGGCAGTAAGCACTGCAGGTGCACTTGTTCGCCGTGATGCATTTGTAGAACTCGGTGGTTTTGATCCAAACCTTTCTCTATTTAGAGATGACGTTGATTTTGGTTGGCGTGCGCGAGTGGCAGGGCACGCTGTTATCGCAGTGAGCGAAGCAAAAGGCTTTCACGCACAAGCGGCGGCATCAGAACGTCGCTCTGCGGATGTAAAAGAAGCTTTCTTACACAGACCATTACTTTTGGATCGCCGCAATGCTGCATATGTATTGCTAGTTAATTCAACGTGGTGGATGTTGCCGTGGGTTGTATTGCAATTACTTGGCTCTGCAACGGCTCGTGCAATTGGATATTTGTTGGCCAAGCTTCCGGGCTATGCAAGCGATGAACTTTTAGCTCTAGCCACGTTAGTCATTCATCCTCGAGAACTTGCCAGCGCTCGCAAATTTAGAAAATCTCATAGATTGCTATCGGCCCGAGTAGTTAAAGGATTTATTCCACATCGCCGCCATCAGATTAGAGCAGCCAGTGAAAGACTCTTTGATTCAATTCGCAGCACCTTGCTTCCCTCTGTCTCCGAAACAAGCACTGTTCTTGATCCACTTAATGAAGATGAAGATTTGCTAACTCCCGCTACAACAGGGCGATGGTGGACCATCTTTAAGCAACCAAAAGCTTTAGCTGGTTTTGCAATTTTAATTCTTATCGCTATTTGGTCACGCCAAAGATACGGCTCACTTGTCGGTGGCGCTCTTGTTCAAACACCTGACGGAGCAAGAGATTTATGGAGAGCTTACTTTGAGTCGTGGCATCAAATCGGAATGGGAACCGATCGAGGTGCACCGGCCTGGCTTGCAATTGTTGCCTTTGGTTCGACAATTTTCTTTGGTAAAGCTGATTTATTCATTTCATTCTTATTCTTCTTTGCGCCATTATTTTTTATGCTTGCAAGTTTTAGACTCTTTTCAAAACTTACATCCCACAACTGGCTTCGTGTCACTGCAAGCTTTCTTTACGCAATCTCTCCTGTAGCGATTGCCAGCATAAACTCTGGGCGAATCGGAACAGTTGTCACACTCATTCTTTTGCCATATATCGGATTATTGATTCGAGATTGGCTGACAATTGAAATTACTTCTTGGCGCAAGATCTTTCTTCTATCGTTGATTCTTTCGATTTCCTGTATGTTTTCGATGCAGGTCTTCCTCTTTGTTTTCATTGCTACTCTGGTTGTGACGATTATTGATTTCCTTAAGTATGGAAATATTCGATTTTTCCACGACAGATTATGGCGGCGCCTGGCTTTAGTAATTGCACCTGTGCTTGTAAGCACTCCTTGGTCTTTTTCAACATTATCTAACCCAAAGAATCTTCTACTCGAGCCAGGATTAGCAATTGCTGGAGGTGGGCCAAACTTTGCATTGATTTCAAATCCAGGAGGAGCCGGCGCACTGCCGTGGTGGTCTATAAGTCCAATTTCACTTATCTTGTTAGTTGGACTTTTTTCTTCAACAAAGGCAAGAGTAATTTCATATTTTGGTTGTGGCGCAACTGCTGCGGCCGTCCTCTTTGGTTCACTATCAATTTCAGGTCATGGTAACTCTTCTCCTGTTCGCACATGGACAGGTTCCTTCATTGCTATTGCAACAATGTGTGCAGTTGCTGCTGGAATTTTGATTTTAGATCGATTGCGCGAAGTTCTTGTCGTCACAAACTTTCACTACCGCCACATACTTGCTGGTTTGCTTGTAGTCGTAACTTCTTTGTATTCACTCTCCACCATTTCATGGCTCATAACAGCTGGCGCGGATTCTCCGCTTCGTAGCACGGATTCAAAAGTTTTACCGGCTTTTCTAGGTGTTGAAGATGGTGCAAAAACAATTGTGCTGCGTCAAGTAAAAAACGATGGAGTCAATACGTTGCAATACTTCTTGGCGCGAGGCCACGATGCACTCCTTGGCGAACCAGACATAGCTCCGCCAGAGACTAAAGCGATCAGCAATGCGATTAAGGAAATTGCTGATGGAAGTGGGATTTCTGCATCTCAAGTATTGGGCCAGCACGGAATTAAGTATGTATTTGCGAAGAGCCCGACAAATAAAGAAGTAGTCCGCACAATTGATGGACTTGGTGGATTTGTTAGATCATCGGCAACTAATGCAGGAATTGTGTGGAAAGTTAATGGTGCACTCAGTCGAATAAACTTCATTGATTCAACTGGGAAAGTATCCGAAATTCCAAGCACGAGCGTAGGAACACGAACATTCATTAACTCTGCAGGAACAATTCTGCTCACAGATTCATACAGCAGATCATGGAAAATCTTGCAAAATGGCTACAGTTTAGAACGCAGTAAAGATGCCAATGGTTTTCCACAATTTAAAGTTACAGAACCAGGTGAAATTTCTCTGCTTCACGATGGAACAGTTAGACGTGGCCTCTTATCGCTGCAATTCATCTTCCTAGTTACCTTGATTGTTCTTGCTGCACCAGCTGGTCGAAGACGGCGTGAAATGTCAGAAAGTGAGCTGACATGAAATTCAAGAGATTTTTAATTGTGGCTGTATCACTTGGGTTATTGGTTGCGTCATCAAATGCGTTAAGTGGTACAACTTCGAGACAGCAATTTTCAATCGGTTATCCATCTGTTGCATGTCCTGCAACACTCAATGGGTTGGCGTCACAAGTATCTGTTGCTTCTCGTAGTACAAAGATTTATAAAGTTGGCTCCAGCTCAACGAAGTTTGTAAAGTCCAGAGCGCTTCGAGTTCCGGTACCCGGAGATCCAATACTTGTTGATGCACAAGGTGCGACACCAATTGTGTGGCAAAGTCGCCAAGGTTCGTGGGCTGGTGGAACAATCTGCTCTATTCCTGCAGCAAGTCAATGGTTTGTTGGTGGCGCAGCCGATATCACTGCTCGTGGAAAATTGATTCTAGTTAACAGTGGATTGAGCGAATCTGTTGCAGATGTTTCTGTATGGAGTGGCACAACACCATCCACCTCGAAAGCTGTGAGCGTTGCTGCGAACTCATTTGTAACACTTGGATTAGACGCGCTTGCACCAGGTGAGTCTTCAATTGTTTTAAGAATTGTTTCACGATCTGGGCGATTAAATGCTTTTGTTATAGATGAACGCGGTAAAGGTTTGCGCACTTTGGGTGGCGATCTGGTAAGTCCAGGAAGTGCGCCATCGACAGAATTAGTAATTCCCGCGGTTCCTCTTCAGAAAAGAGTTGCGAATGCTCCAGCCCAACAGCTTCGATTGCTCGCACCAGGAGAAGCAGATGCGAATGTGAGTGTGGAAATAGTTTCAGGCGATGGTCGCTTTACTCCTGTTGGTTTTGATCAAGTAACTGTTAAGAAGGGTCAAGTCGTGAACTTGCCTTTATCGCCAAGTGTTAAATCTTCTGTATATGGTTTAAGAATTACATCTGATGAACCAATTGTTGCCGGCGTTTATGCAACTGTTGGAAGAGATTTTGTATGGAGTTCTGCAGTGCCGCCCCTATCGACTTTCACGATGGCGATGTCGGGTCTGACGCCTTTGCTGGTTTTCGTTGGAGATAACATCAATGTTGAACTTGAAGTAAGCCTTGCCGGTGGGAAAAAAGTTCGTAAGTCCGTACGCGGTGATGACATTGCATTTTGGCGCGTCCCAAACAATGCTCGAAATCTGACTTTTACGCGAGTAAGTGCGAACACATATGCCTCTGCACTACAGACTTCGGTCAACGGATTTGGATCGATACCGCTCTATGCAGGAAGTGTCCTAACCAAATCTGCAATCCCAACGGCAAACATTCGCGTTTTAAATCCTTGATAATCCCAACTTTTTAGTCGGGACCCCACTAACCTTCTGTTTATGGATTTGAGTTCACGTTATGGGCGCGCATGTTCGCGCACTAGTTGTCGACTCACAGCAACAATGACATTGACTTATAACTATGCAGATTCAACTGCAGTGCTTGGTCCCTTAGCTACATTTTCTGAACCGCATGCTTATGACTTATGTGAAAAACATGGAGAGCGTTTAACTGTTCCTAATGGATGGAACGTCATTAAAGCATCCACTAATCCCCACGACAGTGGCCCTACACAAGATGACTTAATGGCCATTGCCGATGCTGTTCGTGAAGTTGGATCAAAAGAAATTACAACACAAAGTCCACAGAGCAGTGCAAGCGCTGCAACTTCACTCGGTCGCCGAGGACATTTACGCGCAGTTCCGTCCTAGACTTTGCTCTATGGGTTCAAAAGAATTTCCAAATATTTTTAAAGCCTATGACATACGGGGGCTTGTCGGAACTGAACTAACTCCAGACTTTGCCTTTGCAACTGGCGCAGCATTTGCACGTTTCATAATTCAAGAACGCGAACCAGGCACGGTTGTTGTTGGTGAAGATATGCGTCCTTCCTCACCTCAATTAGCCGATGCATTTTCTGCTGGAGTGACATCTCTTGGTCTGGATGTAATTCGAATTGGACTCGCTTCCACCGATATGTTGTATTTTGCGGCAGGTAAGTTAAATATGCCTGGAGCAATGTTTACTGCAAGCCACAATCCTGCCGAGTACAACGGCATCAAATTATGTTTGAGTGGCGCTAGACCGATCGGAAAAGAATCTGGCTTACTGAGTATTGAGAATTTTGTGCGCTCAGGAACACCTATTTCATTTGGCAATGTTGGAAAAGAGAGCGAACGCGATTTACTCGCTGATTATGTAAAGCATTTGAATATTCTTGTAGATCTAACTGGCATACGAAAACTAAAGATAGTCATCGATGCAGGAAATGGAATGGCGGGCTACACGGCTCCTGCAATATTTAATGGTCTAAACCTTGAGATTATTCCTATGTACTTTGAGTTAGATGGATCATTTCCAAATCACGAGGCCAATCCAATCGATGCAAAGAACCTCAAAGATTTGCAGAAAGGTGTTAAAAAGCACGCCGCCGATATCGGTTTAGCATTTGATGGTGATGCCGACCGATGTTTCTTAGTTGATGAAAATGGTGAAACCGTGAACCCATCAGATCTGACTGCCCTCATTGCAGAACGCGAGTTAAAGAAGCACCCAGGTTCTTCAATAATTCATAACCTTATTTCTTCACGTTCTGTTGCAGAAGTTATTCAAGAAAATGGTGGCACAGCGCTTCGCTCACGAGTTGGACACTCTTACATTAAAGCGATGATGGCCGAGAGTGGTGCGATTTTTGGTGGCGAACACTCAGGACACTTCTACTTCAAAGATTTCTGGAAGGCAGATTCGGGAGCACTTGCAGCACTTCACGCCATCGCAGCACTCGGAAATTCCAAGAGTTCTTTATCGAAGTTACTTAAGCCGTATCAAAGATACTTTTCCAGTGGCGAGATAAATTCAAAGGTAAAGGATGCACAGCTCGCTATGGATGTTATTGAGAACCACTATGCCGCGATGGATTCGGTAACGATTGATCATCTAGATGGCTTGACGGTAAACGGTGACACCTGGTGGTTTAACCTGCGCCCCTCAAATACAGAACCGCTTCTTCGCTTGAATGTGGAAGCCAAGACCCTTGCCCGTATGGAGAAAATCAAAGATGAGGTACTCGCCACAGTTAGAAAATGAGTGCTTCAGTTCTCACTTTAGATGCAATACCAGTAACCTAATCTCCTAGCCGCCTAACACTGTAGAGCCCTACCCCTTAGGTCACGTCTAAAAACATTTGTACTTAACCTAAAAGGAGAACGTTCGTGAATTCACCAGTGACAGCAACAATTCCAAAGCACGATATTGCAGATGCATCACTTGCTGCAGAAGGTCGCAAGCGCATTGAATGGGCAGAGCGCAACATGCCTGTGCTTGCAGAAATCCGTGCACGTTTTGAAAAATCACAACCATTTACCGGCGTACGCATTGCAGCCTGCATGCACGTAACAACAGAGACAGCAAACTTAATGCGCGTCCTCAAAGCTGGCGGTGCAGAGATTGCGCTCTGTGCGTCAAACCCACTGTCAACACAAGATGACACTGCTGCGGCCCTTGTACATGAGTTTGGAATCAGTGTTTTTGCTCGCAATGCTGTTGATCGTGATGGTTATTACGCGCACATCAATGCTGCACTTGATATCGAACCACACCAAGTATTCGATGATGGTTGTGACCTCGTAAACACTCTGCACACAACACGCAAAGAACTTATCGGCAATATTGCTGGTGGTTGCGAAGAAACAACGACTGGAGTTATCCGCCTTAATCAGATGGCAAAGGATGGAGCACTTCAGTTCCCAATGATTGCTGTCAATGACACAGACACAAAGCACATGTTTGATAATCGTTACGGAACAGGTCAATCCACACTGGATGCAGTTTTCCGTGCGACTAACTTCTTACTTGCTGGTCGCGTACTCGTTGTCGCAGGCTTTGGATATTGCGGTAAAGGTGTTGCAGAACGCGCAAAGGGAATGGGCGCAGACGTAATCATTACCGAAATTGATCCAACTAAGGCACTCGATGCAATGATGCAAGGTTTCCGCGTTATGCCTATGGCTGATGCAGCAAAAATCGGTGATGTATTTATCACTGTAACTGGTAACCGCGATGTCTTGCGTGATGAGCACTTTGCTGTCATGAAAGATGGCGCAATCATGGCTAACTCTGGTCACTTTGATATTGAAATCGACGTTGCTTGGCTTGAGCAAAATGCAAAGAAGAAGAATGCAAAGATGCGTCACCAAACAGATGAATATGTTTTGGCAGATGGTCGTCGTCTTCTTCTTATTGCTGAAGGACGCCTCGTAAACCTTGGTGCCGCAGAAGGCCACCCAGCATCAGTAATGGATATGTCATTTTCTGATCAGGCACTCACTGCTGAGTACTTAGTTAAAGAAGCTAAGAACCTCAAGCCAGGTGTTCACACAGTGCCAACATATATTGATAAGGAAGTTGCAAGTCTTAAGCTACAAAGCATGGGTGGAAAGATTGATGTTCTTACTCCTGCACAAGATATGTACTTGAACTCTTGGGAGCACGGTAGCTAATGACCTTGGTATTGGTCGTCGATGACGACCAGGACCTTGCAGAAATGCTTGGCATCGTTTTAACCGGTGCCGGAATAGATGTTGATTTAGTAAGCAGAGGCGACGAAGCTCTGGAGGCATTTAGAAATAATCCTCCAGACTTAGTCCTTCTAGATGTAATGCTTCCAGGTTTAGATGGAATAGAAGTATGTAAACAAATTCGCTCAGAATCCATGGTTCCAATTGTCATGCTCTCGGCAAAGGGCGATTCACATGATGTTGTGCGCGGACTTGAAGCCGGTGCTGATGATTACATGGTTAAACCTTTTCGCCATCAAACAGAACTAGTCGCTCGAATCCGTACCCGACTGCGACGTACAAACACAGATGTTGCGGGATTGCTTACAATTTCTAATTTAACTATTGATGTAAATGCGCATGAAGTTATGAGAGCAGGAAAAAGCATTCCACTGACTCGCCTCGAATTTGATCTTTTGGTGGCACTTGCCCGCGAACCTGGCAGAGTCTTTACGCGCGATGCACTTTTAAGCGAAGTGTGGGGGTACAGACACTCCACAGATACTCGTTTGGTGAACGTTCATATTCAACGGTTACGAGCAAAAATTGAAAAAGATCCAGAGCATCCCGAAATCGTCATTACAGTGCGTGGAGTTGGATATAAAGCAGGAAATCAAAACCATTAACAATGGGCACACTTTCAAATCGACTAAGAACCTCTCTGGCACTTCGCGTGCTGATTTCAACAATTGTTCTCTCATCAGGAGTTATCTGGCTTTCGGGTTCGATTCTGGATTCACGGGTATCAGCCGGTGTTAAACAAGTAAATTTAGATTCAGCAATCAATGAGGCCAGATCAACAATAGTTAGTGCGCGGTACAGATTTATCCTTGCAAAAAGCAGCTCTGCAGAAGATATTGACACTCTTATTACTGAAATCGTTAGTTCTACAACCACAATCGGTGCGCGGGCGAGCGGTCGAGAATTAGTTTTACTTCGTGGTCAATTGGTAAATCCAGTTGGAAAAGATTTTTCAACGGCGTCAAATCTCGTTGATCCAGCGTCGCTGCCAGAAGAATTTCGTCAGACAGTTCGTCGCACCGGCGAATTGAATTGGTCCTACATAACTATTAAGTACGCAGGTTCATTAAAAGTGCCCGCAATCGCGGTAGGGGATATGGTTTCTATTCCTAAATCAGGGCGATATGAAATGTATCTGCTCTTTCCATTAACTAATCAAAACAAAACCCTTACCTTGATTTCGCGCTCGATTATTATTGTCGATATCGCATTGGTCTTCTTAATTGGTTTAATCACATGGCTTGTCACGCGCCAGGTTGTTCGACCCGTTCGTGAAGCGGCACGAGTTGCAGAACGATTTACGTCTGGAGATTTGAACCAGCGGATGCAAGTAAATCGACGAGATGAAATCGCAACACTCGGTAACTCCTTTAATGAGATGGCGGATTCAATTCAGCGACAGATTACGCGTTTGGAAAATCTGTCACGCGTCCAACAACGTTTTGTTTCCGATGTGTCTCACGAGTTAAGAACCCCTTTAACAACGCTTCGAATGGCTTCTGAAGTTATTTATTCATCCCGGGACGGCTTTGACCCGCAGGTCGCACGTAGCGCCGAATTATTAGTTGGAAACATAGAACGATTCGAGAGATTGCTCGAAGATCTTTTAGAAGTTAGCCGATTTGATGCTGAAGTAGCGGTTCTTGAGCCAGTGGATTTCAATCTCATAGCACTTATCAACAAATGCATTGAAGATCTTGAACTTGTTGCCAAGGAAAATGGAACTCAGATTGTTTTTAAGCCCTACAGTCAAGAATTATTGATAACTGCAGATGCACGCCGCGTTGAGAGGATTTTGCGTAACTTACTAAACAACGCCGTAGATCACGCAGATTCAAAACCAATTGATGTTTACCTCGAATATAACGAAAATGATGTGGCAATAGCGGTGAGGGATCACGGTGTCGGTATTGATCAGAATTCTCTACTTCGAGTGTTCGATCGTTTTTGGCGCGCAGATCCATCTCGTTCGCGCGTTCGCGGTGGCACAGGTCTTGGGTTATCAATCGCATTAGAAGATGCGCGATTACACAACGGAGAGCTCGAGGTATGGGGTCGACCAGGACATGGTGCACATTTCGTAGTCACGCTACCCCGTGTGGCCGGCAATCATATTGAGTCACGACTGATTCGTCTTGAACCAAAAGATTTCAAAATCTAAGTACACACAGTTTCAAAGAATTAACTTCGCGCTTCTCTATTTTTCGACATTATTCCTGAGTGTTTAAGCCTCAATCACTAACAGAGATTTTGTTTCCGCTTCGTTGTCTTGGTTGCCGTGCACTAGGACCAAGTATTTGTTCGCAATGCAGACTTCAATGGAATCCACATGTGTATCGAAGCACTTTAGATTCGATGCATGTGTACTCAGCGATTCTGTATTCACCGGTAGCAAAGCGAATTATTCTCTCTGCAAAAGAAGGGGGAGTGAAGGCTGCCGATGATTTAATCATTCATGCAATTTCTCATAGCTTGCACCTATTGTTACGGGATTTCGAAGTGGGAATCCTTGTTCCTGCCCCGTCACGCAAAAGTTCTAATCGAAAAAGAGGGCGTGATTTTCTATCGGTAATTACACATTCAATTGCTCAAAGTGAATCCCTTGATTGCATGGATTTACTGATTCATACCCGAAAGATTAAAGATCATTCTGAACTCAATGCCCATGAGCGAAGTGAGAATATTTATCAAGCTTTGGCGATTAACAGGAATAAACTGCCCGCACTGGGAGTTGATACAGATGTGATTCTTGTTGATGACTTGATCACGACAGGTGCAACACTTCTTGAAGCCCGTCGGGCGCTAGAAGTGCGTGGAATAAGGGTGATTGCGGCAATTACTGCCTGCCTCTCACCACCGCTAAGATAGGCCAGTTACTTCGACCGACCAATCAGATAGCCAGAAAGGGTGATGTGATGCCAGCAATTTTTGACCGCATTATGCGCGCTGGCGAAGGTCGAATTCTCAAAGAACTCACTAAATTAACTCATCTTGTAAATGCACAAGAATCTCGCATGGTCGCAATGAGCGATGATGAATTGCGTGAGCAGACTCAATTGTTTAAGAATCGCTACGCACAAGGCGAAACACTCGATGATTTATTGCCCGAAGCATTTGCTGTTGTTCGCGAAGCGGCAAAGCGCACGTTGGGTCAACGTCATTACGACGTTCAAATTATGGGTGGAGCCGCACTTCACCGCGGCAATATCGCAGAAATGCGTACTGGTGAAGGAAAGACTCTTGTTGCAACTCTTCCATCTTACTTAAACGCACTTGCTGGACGTGGAGTACACGTTGTTACAGTCAATGATTATCTAGCAGAACGCGATAGTGAATGGATGGGTCGCGTTCATCGCTTCCTTGGACTAAAAGTTGGCGTCATTCTTGCAAACATGACACCCGTAGAACGTCGCGAAGCTTATGGTTCTGACATTACTTACGGCACAAATAATGAATTTGGCTTTGATTATCTGCGCGATAACATGGCTTGGAATCTTGATGATTGCGTTCACAGAGATCACTTCTTTGCCGTCGTCGACGAAGTTGACTCAATTTTGATTGACGAAGCTCGTACACCATTAATCATCAGTGGACCGGCTGATAAAGCAACGAAGTGGTACCTCGAATTTAGCCAGTTAGTTCAAAAGTTAGATCGCGGACGTCACTACGAAGTAGATGAGAAGAAGCGCACCGCAGGAATTCTTGAAGAGGGTGTCACCCGCGTTGAAGAATTACTTAAGATTGAAAATCTCTACGAAGCGGCAAACACACCGATGATTGGTTATCTCAACAACGCGATTCGCGCAAAGGAACTTTACAAGCGCGATAAAGATTACGTAGTCATGAATGGCGAACTATTAATCGTTGACGAACATACTGGCCGAATCCTTGCAGGACGTCGTTACAGCGAGGGTATGCACCAAGCTTTAGAAGCTAAAGAGCGCATCGAAATCAAAGATGAAAACCAGACTCTTGCAACGATTACTCTACAAAACTACTTCCGCTTATACGAAAAGCTTTCTGGTATGACCGGTACTGCTATGACTGAAGCATCTGAATTCCATCAGATCTACAAGCTTGGCGTTGTTCCAATTCCAACAAACCGTTCGATGGTTCGTATTGATCAGCCAGATTTGGTTTATAAATCAGAGGCTGGAAAATTTGCAGCCGTTACTAAAGACATCGCTGAACGTCACCGCAAGGGACAACCAGTATTGGTTGGAACAGTCAGCGTTGAAAAATCTGAAGAGTTATCCGCTCTACTTAAGAAGAGTGGAGTCCCACACGAAGTTCTTAACGCGAAACATCACGAACGCGAAGCGGCAATCATTGCTCGCGCGGGTGTAGTTGGCGCCGTAACTGTTGCAACAAATATGGCGGGTCGCGGAACCGACATCATGCTCGGTGGCAACCCAGAGTTCATGGCTGACTTTGAATTACAACGTAAAGGTTTGTCTCCAGTAGATAATCCAAAAGAGTACGAAGCTGCGTGGCCGGAAGAAATTGCTAAGCAAAAAGCTGCGGTAGCAAAGGGTCACGATGAAGTCAGTGCACTCGGCGGTTTGTATGTTCTCGGAACCGAGCGCCACGAATCTCGTCGTATTGATAACCAGTTGCGTGGTCGTTCTGGTCGCCAAGGAGATCCCGGCGAATCTCGTTTCTACTTATCTTTGCAAGACGAACTTATGCGCAGATTTAACTCAGGTTTAGTTGAACGATTCTTATCAGCAGCTGGAATTCCAGAGGATGAACCAATTGAATCCAAGATGGTTTCAAACGCAATTCGTTCTGCTCAAACACAAGTAGAAGCACAGAACTTTGAAATTCGTAAGAACGTTCTCAAGTATGACGATGTAATGAATCGCCAACGCGAGGTAATTTATGGAGAGCGTCGCCTGGTTCTTGAAGGTAAAGACCTTAAGGATCAAGTTGGCGAATTTATGAGTGAAACACTCGGCGCATACGTTGATGCAGCTACCGCTGATGGATATGCAGAGGATTGGGATCTAGAAAAACTCTGGACCGCCCTTAAAGTTATTTATCCAGTTACATTTACTATCCAAGAACTCGAAACAGAAGCTGGTTCTCGAGCAGGAATAGATGCTGATTTCTTGAAGGCACGCATCCTCGAAGATGTTGCTACTGCATATCAAAAGCGTGAACAGAGTTTAGGAAGCGAAGTTATGCGCGAACTAGAGCGCAAAGTACTGCTATCCGTTCTTGATCGAAAATGGCGCGAACATCTCTACGAAATGGATTATCTGCAAGAGGGAATTGGTCTTCGCGCGATGGCGCAACGCGATCCACTCGTTGAGTATCAACGTGAAGGTTTTGATCTATTCACAGCGATGATGGATGCAATCAAAGAAGAAATTGCGAGTTACCTCTTCAATATCGAAGTTCAAGTTGAAGGCAACAATAAAGTGCAAGCAAAAGGTCTTGAACAACCAGAGGCACCAGCAGCTGCACTTAAATACACAGCTGCTGACGAAGATGGTGTCACTCGCTCAACAGATGTTTCAAGAAATGGTCCATGTCCTTGTGGTTCAGGTAAGAAGTTCAAGCGCTGCCACGGCGCCGCTTAATTACTTAAAGCAAGTCCAACGCTGTACATAACCATCGATTATCAACACCTTCAAAGCGAACCGCAATCGCACGCAATCTCTCTGAATATCTAACCGTGATGACTGATTCACAAATTCCATCAAGTGGTTCACTTTGGCGAATCGTTCTTAACTTTCCAACCTCTTTCATACTTCCAGCCCTTGCATGCAAATCTGTGTATATCTTTCTGTGACACATGCGAGTGAGCTGAGATGGAGAACGTCTTCCTGCCCATATTTCAAGAACGCTGACAACAAATCTCATAGTCCATTCGTGCAACTCTGGTAGGTCACTTGCAGAAGTCGGCTGAGGTGAAAAATCAGGATCGTAATCATCATCAAAGCTAGAGGGAATTAAGTAGAGTCGTGCTTTTTGTTTTTCATGCTCCAAAACGACTGGTCGAAACATCTCAAGCATTGGGTGTTGCCAATCTTCGGCTTCGCAGCTTGAAATTTCTGCATAAGTAACTGGTTTAAGTAAGGAAATGCTCTCAATTGTTGTCATGAACAGATGGTGGCGGGCGCATAACCAAGAGAGAACAGGCAAAGTAATGATTTATTTATCAACAAAAAGTATGAATGTGGACTCTGATTTTTGATTCTCAATGAATAGCGTTAAGTGCCTTCCTATGGCCATTCACAGAAAAAATTCTCGATCACGCTTAGTCCTTGCAATCGCACTCATCGTCGCATCCTTATTGAGTGCTTTCATATTCTCTGCCCTCGCAAACCAGAGAAGCACCATGATTGTTTCGACTACGTTTTTGCTTCCTGGGCACCAGATAAAAGAGAGCGATCTGGCGCGCGTTCAAGTAACACTGGGAGATGTTGGAAACAATTACATCAGCCAAGAATCTGAGATTGTGGGTACTTTTTCAAAGGTTCGCATCGAAGCACACGAACTCATTGCCCGGACATCGATTTCTTCGCACATTGATTTAGTTTCACTAAGTTCAGTTCCCCTGAGCATTCGATCTGCAGATGCACCGGAAGGAATCATTCCTGGTTCAATTATTGATATTTATTGGGTGCAATCGGAGACATCTGCAGAGATTCAATTAGTTCCCGAACTTGTAATTGCAGGCGCACATGTTTTAGCAATTTCTAAGAGCGGATCAAATTTCGGCAGCGAAGTTGGACTCACGGTAGCCGTGCAATCAGATGAGGTGCTGTCTTTACTGGGGGCAACTTCACAAGGTCGAGTTGTACTTGTGAGCTCTCATGGCTGAGATTGCTCTTCCAATAATTGTCACTGCTATTTCACACTCCGAGCAAGAGAGTTTTGTTTCTGGAACTCTCTTTTCTCAAGGCTGGAGTGTTATCCATCGCGCAGTAGATTTTGAATCACTCCGTGAGTTTGCGGCATCTAATCCAGAGAAAGCGAGTTCTGCACTTCTGCTTTATTCACCAGATCTCAATAACTTTGACTCAGTTTCTTTTGAATCTCTCTGCCTAAGTTTTCGTCAGGTCATTGGATTTGCATCTAGTAATACAGAGCGAAGCAGTGATGATGGTTTGCATGAGATTCCAACTTCAGCGCCCCAGCTAGCAACTTTTATTCGTGGCTATGTCCGATCTCCACTCATTCGGAAATTAACTCCCTTGATTCAATCCGAGAAACGAGCCCGTGTAATTGCAGTGGCATCAGCAGGTTCGTGTACGGGGGCAAGTACCGTGGCAATTAATCTTTCCTATGAGTTATCACTTAAGCAAAAGAAAGTTCTACTGATTGATGCCAATTTAAGTGAACCAAGCATTGCGATTTATCTAGATCAGCGAAACTTAATTGATGAAGAACTATGGCGAATTTCGTCCCCTCGTATGTACATCAAGGAGCTCACCCGTGAGCGAATTTCAGAGTTTGATCCCATGATTGTTAAGGCCCATACAGAGTTTGACTTTGTCATCCTGGATTTAGGAGTTATTCGTGATCTCTCTTCACAACTTTCGGACCGTCGAGCAGATTCACTCATCATTACATGGGCAGGTGATCACGCCGATGAGTTGTGGATTATTGCCAAGCCGGATCGAATCGGTCTGATGAGATTTAAGAAAATTACATCGATACTCAGCAGAACCTCATTAATTGCTTCAATCACCTTCGTACTAAATATGCGAACCAATGGAAGAAAAGGCCAAGAAGAGGAGAAAGCTTTTCTGGAGATAGCAACGACGCAGAAAGCAGCGCACCTATACGTTTTGCCAGTAGATGTACGTGGAACAACCGAATCCACTCAATCTCGGGCGGCTCTTGCAGAGGTAAATGAACGAGGAGTTCTGAGAAAAGCGCTGGCATCAATCGCAAGTGAAATGACTTCCTAAACTCTTATACCCTTAGCCAATGCGCGCATATCTGGCTATGACTCTTGATGAAGTCAGAGACTTTCATGCCCAAAAAAAATTCACTCCCGAAATTGTTTACGCTCCCACCATTAAATTTGTTACTGAAAATCCCGAGTTGGATGATGAAGCAGCCGAGTTCGAGATCTCTATGATTGCTGCCCGAAACTCTGGCGGATATGTCATCGCACTTGAAGTTACTGATCAACAAATTGCGCAACACCTAGAAGAAACTGTTGTATTAAATGAGGAAGTAATCTGGGAAAGCGTCGAAGCGCTATTTGCATATGACTCAAATGACGATGAATTAACCTGGTATGCCACTCAAGAAATTGGTGATTACTTAGATACCGCGGGTACCAAATAATGGCTCGCTTAGAAGATCTCATCCACGGCCGCTCACCACTTTCAGCCGCACACATTCATAGAATTCAAGAACTCGTTGCAGATTGGCAGTTGCTCGCTGATTTATCTTTTGCAGACTTAGTGCTCTGGGTCCCGCTTCGTAAAGACTTTAAAAGCTGGCCAACTGGTTACGTAGCTGTCGCGCACATTCGTCCGACTACGGCCGCAACTATTTTTACCCACGATGTGATTGGTGATGAAATCGATTGGGGGAGCAAACCACTCATTGATCAAGCTCTCTCTGATGGTGAAATTATTAGGGACTCCGAACCCGAACTAGTCGGAGAAGTAATGATAAAAGTCGAAACAGTTCCAGTAATTTTTGCTTCTCAAGTAATCGCTGTAATTTCGCGCCATCGAAGTGCCGAATCAATGCGCACACCTAGTCGACTAGAACTTAACTACCGAGAAATTGCACATAAGTTATACGCAATGGTTTCAGAAGGAACCTTTCCATACCCAGGTGCTCATGCATATTTAGATCCAATCCCACGAGTAGGTGACGGTCTTATTCGATTAGATGTAAATGGAACGATTTCTTACGCCAGCCCGAATGCTCGCTCTGCATACAACAGACTTGGATGGGATAGCGATCTAGAAGGTTGCAATCTCGGAGAAATCAGCGAAAAGATAAATACAAATACTCATGAAGCTGATGATCAAGGATTACGAAGTCGCTTGAGTGGAAAAACACTGCAACGCGCTGAGTGCGAGAATGTGGGCGGAACGATTGATTTAATCGTGCTGCCGCTAGTTGCAAAGGGCGATCGAATCGGTGCGATTGTGTTGATTCAAAACGTTACCGAGCTTCGTCGTCGTGAGCGAGAAATTGTTACTAAAGATGTCACGATTAAAGAGATTCATCACCGCGTAAAGAACAACTTACAAACAGTTTCTGCGTTACTGCGACTACAAGCACGCCGCATCGAAGATCCAAGTGCCAGCGCAGCCCTGGATGAAGCAGTCCGCCGCATTGCATCCATCGCACTGGTACACGAAACGCTTTCAACAAGTTCGCAAGCAAGCGTTGCTTTTGATCAAGTTTTGGATTCACTTATCACTCATGCATTGGATTTAAGCCCTCGCATGAATGAACTTAGAATCACACGAACTGGTGAAATCTCATCTCTTGATCCTCGAATCGCAACACCACTTGCCCTTGTAGTTACTGAGTTAATACACAATGCGCTGGAACATGGATTAGCCACAACTGGTTCTGGGTTACATATCAATATTGATCGTCAGAGCAAAGAGTGCACCATCGAAATTTCTGATGATGGAGTGGGTTTGCCGAGTGATTTTGATTTGAATACTTCTTCAAACCTAGGACTTCAAATTGTTAGAACCCTGACCGAAAACGAATTAAAGGGTTCTATTGAGTTAAAGTCTGCCAACAATGCAACTGTTGCAAAGCTTAGGTTCCCGATTTAAGCAGGATTATTGATTTGATTTTGTTCTTGCATGCGCGCACGATTTCTTGCAGCGCGACGCTTTAAGGCACGACGTTCATCCTCAGAAAGTCCGCCCCACACACCTGCATCTTGTCCGCTTTCTAGCGCCCAAGCTAAGCAAGGTTCTTTCACGATGCAGCGATTACAGACTTTCTTTGCTTCTTCAATCTGTGTAATTGCTGGGCCGGTGTTTCCAACTGGGAAGAAGAGTTCTGGATCTTCATCACGACAAGCTGATTGATGACGCCAATCCATGACTGATCCATCCCTTCTTAATAAAAGATTTTCCAGATTTGCTACGAGGCATTAATGCCAACGCAATGTAGTAATTCTCCCGTGTATTGCTTAGTTAAACAAGGATGTACGAGAAAAGATTTCTGTGAATTAAGTGATTTATGTCGCCTGAATGAAGATCACTTGCTTGTTATGTGCCCCCGGCAGGAATCGAACCTGCGCACCAGCCTCCGGAGGGCTGTGCTCTATCCCCTGAGCTACGGGGGCGCATGCACAAGGTTATCAGCGCGTGCGTGAACAGAAGCGAGGTGCGAGAATTATGAGATGAGCGCACAAACTGCATATTTCGCAACTGGATGTTTCTGGGGAGCCGAAAGACGTTTTTGGAAATTAGATGGCGTGATCGAAACAAGCGTTGGTTATATGGGCGGATCAATTTCACAGCCATCCTATGAAATGGTGTGTACAGGAAGAACTGGCCACACAGAAACAGTCAAAGTCATTTTTGATTCCAGCAGAATTTCATATTCACGATTGTTAAAAGAGTTTTGGGAGATGCACGATCCGACAACTCTGGATCGTCAAGGAAATGACATCGGCTCTCAATATAGAAGCGCGATCTTTACAACATCAGATCAACAAAAGCGTGAAGTCGAAGTATCAATGGCAATCTATCAAGCCGAGTTAGATAAGAACTCGATTGGTCCAATCGTGACTCAGGTGCTTGCAGCCGATGGGCATGAATACTTTGAAGCTGAGAAATATCATCAGCGATATTTAGAGAAGAACCCAAATGGATATGACTGCCACTCCAATACAGGAGTTAACTTCCCGGATTCAATGGTGATTGCATGAGCAAGAAAGTACAGATTGATGAAGCTGAGCTAAAAGCTAGACTCGATCCGCTCTCATACGATGTCTTGAGGAACGCAGCAACTGAACGTGCATTTACTGGTGAATACACAGACACTGAAACAGTTGGCGTGTATAAGTGCAAAGCATGTAATTCCGAGTTGTTTACAAGTGAAACTAAGTTTCATTCAGGTTGTGGGTGGCCAAGTTTTTATGCACCGACAGAAAATGATGCAGTGACCCTTGTAGAAGATCGATCAATGGCTCCGCGCATTAGAACCGAAGTTCGTTGTGCAGCATGTGATTCACATCTGGGACATGTATTTGAAGGCGAAGGTTTTGGCACTCCCACAGATCAACGCTGGTGCATCAACTCCGTTTCACTGATTCTTGAACCAAAGTAAGTAGACCAATACAGTTCATATATGAAATATGACGCCATCATTATGGGCGCAGGTCACAATGGTTTGATTGCTGCTTCATATTTGGCCAAAGCTGGCAAGAACGTTTTAATGCTTGAAGCAGCAGATGAAATTGGTGGCGCAACTGCAAGTGTTAAAGCCTTTAAAGAGTATGAGGCGCGATTATCTCGATACTCATACCTAGTTGCACTTCTTCCTGATCAAATTGTTAAAGATTTAGGAATAAATTTCGAAACACTATCGCGTGAGATTTCATCCTTTACGCCATACGTAAAAGATGGCAAGGATTATGGATTACACATTTCACGAATCTGGGATAAAGAAACAGAAGAGTCATTTAAGGAATTAACAGGTTCGGACGATGAAGGAAAAGCCTGGCAAGAGTTTTATTCTGAAGTAGAAAAAGTTGCTCAAAAAATGGCGCCTACTTTTCTCGAACCATTGCGCACACGCTCTGAAATGAAGGCGCTCATTGGGCAAGATAAAACCTGGGATTATCTAATTGAAAAGCCCATGTCAGAAGTCATCAAAACCAAATTCACTAATGACATCGTCAGGGGAGTCGTTTTAACTGATGCCTTAATCGGAACCTTTGTTTCTGCAGATTCGATTCAATCCAATATTTGTTTTCTGTATCACCTCATGGGAAATGGAACAGGTGAATGGAAAGTCCCACGCGGTGGAATGGGGGCATTAGTTAAAGAGCTAGAACGAGTTGCAACGTCACTGGGTGTACACATCAAAACAGATTCCGAGGTTAACCAGATCGTGAGCACAGCCGATGGAGTGAGCGTGCAAACCAGTGCGGGGCAAAGATATGAAGCAGAGTACTTACTGAGCAATGCCGCCCCTGCACATCTCGATCGTATCCTGGGTAAAAAATCCAAAGATTCTCTGCCTGGATCGCAGTTAAAGATAAATATGCTCCTTAGAAAATTGCCGCGTTTGAAATCCGGTGCGGATCCAAAGAAAGCATTCGCTGGAACCTTCCATATCAATGAAAGTTACGAAGAGTTAGAACGGGCTTATGTGACTTCAAAGAATGGCCAAATTCCTGAGCATGCACCATCGGAAATGTATTGCCACACACTAACTGATCCAACTATTTTGAGTGAAGAGTTATCAGAAAAAGGCTTTCACACTCTAACTCTTTTTGGTTTGCATACACCTGCAGAATTGTTTGAAAAAGATAATGCTGAGGCTAAAAAGATTGCCCAACAACGCTGTCTTGATGCGCTGAATACTTATTTGCTAGATCCAATTGAAAGTGTTTTAGCTGTAAACAGTGATGATTCTTTATGTATTGAAGTTAAGAGTCCATTGGATCTAGAAAAAGATGTTCGTTTGCCGAGTGGCAACATTTTTCACCAAGACCTTAATTTTCCATTTAAGGAAGAGGGCGATACCCAAGTCTGGGGAGTCGAAACAGATGATCCACGAATCTTTATTTGTGGGGCAGGAGCACAGCGTGGCGGCGGCGTGAGCGGAATTCCTGGACACAACGCTGCCATGGCAGTACTTGCAAAGGGTTAGGCTTCATACATGAGCGATCCGAAGTTAAGTCCTGAAACCATTGCGATTTCTGCAGGACGCCCACCCGTAACAAAAGATGGCTCTCTTAATCCAGATATTTCACTGAGTTCTACGTATCACGCTGGTGGCGAAGTTGGTTACGGTCGTTATGGAAATGAAACGTGGAGCGCACTTGAAAGTGCAATCAGCGAACTCGAAGGCGGACAGACACTTGCATTTGCATCCGGTAATGCTGCAATAAGTGCAGTGTTTGGATTGCTACCAATCGGTGCTCCAGTCGTTGCATCCGATCAGGGATATAGCGGCAGTATGGCGATGCTTCACTCTTTCCAAGAGAGCGGTCGCTTAGAAGTTCGATTTGTAGATATTGCAAACACAGACGCCGTCATTGCCGCAATGAATGGCGCGGCTTTTCTCTGGCTTGAATCGCCAACTAATCCAGGACTCGAAGTTGCGGATATGCCAACGCTGATTGTTGCCGCACGAAACTTAAGTGTTGGGGTCGGTGTCGATAACACATTTGCAACTCCACTGATTCAAAATCCTTTAGACATGGGCGCCGATATTGTCATGCACTCAGTAACTAAGTATTTTGCAGGACATAGCGATGTAATCATGGGATCGCTTTCAACCAAGATTCCAGAGTTATACGCACGCTTACAAGTAATAAGAAAAATTCATGGCGGCATCCCTGGACCATATGAAGCGTGGCTCGCACTGCGAGGTATCCGCACATTCCCACTTCGCTTTGAAAAGGCACAGGAGAACGCCCTCGAATTAGCTAAACGTTTAAGCCAACATCCAGGAGTTTCGCGCGTTCGCTATCCAGGTTTACCTCAAGATTCGCAACATGCTCGTGCCAAGAGTTTTATGCGCGGTTTTGGGGCAGTGGTTTCCTTTGAAGTTAATGGCGGCATTGAGAAAGCAGAGCGCATATGCGATAACTCGAAGTTAATCACGCATGCAACGAGTCTGGGTGGCATTGAAAGCCTCTGGGAACGACGCAGACGCTGGCCAGCCGAGAGCACGTTAACTCCAGAGAATCTGATTCGACTATCTGTTGGCTGTGAAAACGTTGAGGATTTATGGCGAGATATTGAACAGGCGTTTACCAACTCGTAATCTAGAAATAATGCAAAAGTTCGTAAAGAAGAGTATTTTTATCCTATGTTCAAAGCCATTCGTCGACTAGCCGCAGCTATAGCTGTTGGGCTTTTGGCGTTTAAGGCTGTCGCATCTTTCTTGTCTTGGATCGAACGCCAAGAAGACTCCACTGCTGAAGCGTGGATTGATGAAGATGAATTTGAAGACGCATAAGTGAGTACAGCCGATTACATTCCAGGTACATGCAATATTGGCAAAGGTGAGATTCGCCAACGTCAAATAGTTGCTCTTATAGGTTTTGCACTATCCCTCGCAGCACTAGTCACCTTCATTTCCACAAGTGCTCCACGTGGTGCACGGTTAACAATATTTATTCCACTAGCAGTAGCAAGTATTGGTTGGGTTCAATCACGTAGAAAATTCTGCTTGGCATATGGCTTTATGGGCACATTTAACTTTGGAAAACTCGGTCAGCTTTCAAAAGTTGCAGATAGTGCAAGCCGCGCAGCTGATAGAAAAACAGCGCTTAGTATTCTTTTTCAAGCAGGTTCTTACGCACTAGTTGCTACTGCAATTGTTTACGCGTTACCGCTTTAAACTAACTCGCTTCCATCTTTACGTGTAGCGGTCAAACTAGCCACCGTCGTAATTGTCAACGCTGTAACAATAAATCCAAGGCTGAGGGCCAACGGAACATGTGGAACCTTGATACCAGCTGCATCATGAATTCCAACTGCGTGTAACGCTTCGAAAATCATTTTGAAACCGATGAAGCCAAGAATTGCCGAAAGCCCGTATGAGAGAAAAACCAAGCGTGCAATCAACCCTTGAAGCAAGAAGTAGAGCTGACGCAACCCCATCAGTGCAAAGATATTTGTTGTGGCAACAATATAAGGATCTTTGGTAATTCCAAAGATTGCAGGGATTGAATCGAGCGCAAAAACCAGGTCCGTAACTCCAAGTGAAATCAAAGCAATTGCAAAAGTGCTCGCACCTTTACTCTTCAAATACGTTTCAACGCGGCTTTCTTTTACCTCTTCGTCGTGGCCGCTTTCGCGAATGAGTTGAATGGCTGTGAAGATAAGAAAAGCGCCAAAGATAAAGAAGAC
>JAIYBJ010000006.1 GCA_027488575.1 Streptomycetaceae bacterium
AATGATCTATTCCTGACATCACGCAAGGACTTTGCAGCGTGGGCTGGTGGCCAGAAATCTTTTTTGATGGAGAACTTCTATCGCGCACAGCGCGCAAGACTTAATGTTTTAGTTGAAGGTGGAAAACCAACTGGTGGTGCCTGGAACTTTGATAAAGAAAATCGCCTACCGCCACCGAAGAATTATGAGTGGCCTATATATCTGGAGCACGCACGCGATTCGATTGATGATGAGGTGGCAGCAGAACTGAAGTGCTCCCCCGGCACAACGTGGGCGACTACTCGCAAAGGAGCACTTGCTCAGTTAAAGAATTTTATTGAGAACCACTTTGCAAACTTTGGACCGTATGAAGATGCAATGGCTGGAGATAACTGGGCCGTTCACCATTCGTTATTGAGTCCATACCTAAACAACGGCTTGCTTCATCCTGCTGAAGTAATTGATGCAGCGATGAAAGCATTTGCTAAAGGCTCTATACCGATTGCATCGTGTGAAGGATTTGTTCGACAAATCATTGGCTGGCGCGAATATGTAAATGGAATGTATTGGTTCTTGGGAGCGGATTATGAAAATAATAATCAATTAGGTGCAAAAAAAGATTTGCTGCCTTTGCTTCGAGATCCTTCAAAGACTTCTATGAATTGTGTGGGCTCAATTGTGAGTGACATTAACGAACGTGCCTGGGTGCATCACATTCCACGGTTAATGGTCTTAAGTAATTTGGCGCTGATTACTGGAACAAATCCGCAGCAATTCCTGGATTGGATGCGCGAAGTATTTATTGATGCCACGCAGTGGGTAATGGTGCCGAATGTGATCGGAATGGGATTGCATGCAGATGGTGGCGCCATGATGACAAAACCTTATGCAGCAGGTGGTGCTTATATTTCGCGAATGAGCACGTACTGCAAAGGGTGCAAATACGATCCAAAGCTTCGAGTTGGAGATACCGCCTGTCCATTCACAACTTTGTACTGGGATTTCCTGGATCGTCATAAAGAAACTTTTGTTAAAAATCATCGAATGAGCCAACAAGTCTTTGGACTTAACAGATTGAAAGATCTGCCTGAGTTAAAGATCCGAGCCCAAGAGGTGCTCGATGGTTTGAGTAAAGGCAGTATTTAGTTACTTTTTAAACTTTGGAAGATGAAGATCGAAGCGGATTGAAAGTACGCGAGTTAAGACCACAATGCTTCCGCCTGCGATGGCGCTAATGTTGTTGGCAACACTTAACTCAGTCAGCGCTACAAATGTAATTGCCCCCATGAGACAAGATGTACCAATTGTTTCCCTGTGCAGTAACACTGGCTCAAGCTGACAGAGAACATCTCTCAACAGACCTCCCGCAACAGCTGTGACGAGGCCCAAAAGAATTGCTCCGTACCAAGAGATGTTTTGTTCGACTGCTAACTGTGTTCCAGAGATGGTTGCAATTGCTAGACCAAAAGTATCCATCACCAAGAGCGTTTTTCCGATACGGGTAACACGTCTGAAAACAAGAGTGATGAGTACTGCGAGAATTACAGAAGCAATAATTGAAGGATCGGTAATCCAATTAGGTTTTAAGCCAAGAAAAACGTTTCTGAGAGTTCCACCAGAAACGGATGCGATGATTGCGATAAATGCGATGCCGCCGTAATCCAAACGCTTATCAGCTGCGACTCGAGCGCCTACGAGTGCGAAAACAAATGTCGATAACAAATCGAGTCCGTGCAGCAAATTCATACCTCAATAGTAGAGTACGAACATGAGCAACCAAATAGAAACATCATTTCAAGTCCAATTAGATAACCGTGATCGTGCGACAGCATTTGCCCGCCTGATTTTGGTTTTCCCTGTCTTTATATTTCTCTCATCATTTTCGATTGAGACTTTCTTCAACGAAAACATGCTGCAGACATACGGCTTAGTCATTTTGCCGGTGGTTCTTGCACTTCTATTTCGTGGCGTTTATCCCAGCTATGCACTGAGCTTTAACAAGGCGATCTTTGGGCTTGTTAACCGCGTTTGGGCATATGTTGCACTACTAACCGATGAGTACCCATCTATCGAAGATAGTGGTGTTGTTCGAATTACTTATCCTGAAATTGATGGCGGCAAAAGCCTTAGTCGCGGACTTCCAGTAGTTAAGTGGCTGCTGGCTATTCCGTTGTACATCGTTGGCTTTGTCTATGCAATCTATGGTCTCATTATGTTGGCACTGGCATGGATAAACATAATTTTCACCGGAACAATGTCAGCATCTTCAGCAGATGCAATTGTGCGAGTTACTCAGTTCTGGAATCGCATTTATGGTTATGCAGTACTTCTCGTAACGGATGAATACCCTTCATTTTCTTTGTAGGGGATAAATGTTCGAATTAAATAACCTAGTAATAGCTATCTGCTTATTGCTGGGCGCAGTTCTTTATACGTCGGTGGGCCACGCAGGCTCTTCGGCGTATATCGCTGTTATGACTCTGTTTAATCTTCAACCAACAGTAATCAGGCCAACTGCCTTAACTCTTAATATTGCGGTGTCTGCTTATGCGAGTTGGCAATACATCAGAAATAA
>JAIYBJ010000023.1 GCA_027488575.1 Streptomycetaceae bacterium
ATGGCGGAGTACTTCCGCGATGTTCAAAAGCAGGACGTGCTCTTGTTCATCGATAACATCTTCCGCTTTACACAGGCAGGTTCTGAAGTATCAACACTTCTTGGACGTATGCCATCTGCTGTGGGTTACCAGCCAACACTTGCAGATGAAATGGGTCAGCTACAAGAACGTATTACTTCAACACGTGGTCACTCAATTACATCTATGCAGGCAATTTATGTTCCTGCAGATGACATTACTGACCCAGCGCCACACACAACATTCGCGCACTTAGATGCAACAACAGTGTTGTCTCGTCCGATTTCAGAGCTTGGTATTTATCCAGCTGTGGATCCACTTGATTCAACATCTCGCATCTTGGATCCACGCTATATCGGTGAACACCACTTCCGTGTTGCTAACCGTACAAAGCAGATCTTGCAGCGCTACAAGGATCTACAAGACATCATTGCAATCCTTGGTATCGACGAACTCTCAGAAGAAGATCGCATTCTTGTTGGACGTGCTCGTCGTATTCAACGCTTCTTGTCACAAAACACATTCGTTGCAAAGGTCTTTACTGGTATCGAAGGTTCATTCGTTCCACTAGCAGACACAATTGCAGCATTCGAAGCACTTGCAGATGGAAAGTACGATCACATTCCAGAGCAGGCATTCTTCATGTGCGGTGGTCTAGATGACGTAGAACGCAATGCAGCAGCTCTAGCAGCAAGCATTGGAAAGTAATAACAAATGACACTTAACGTCGAATTAGTATCGCCACAAGAGCGAGTCTGGTCAGGGCAAGCAAAGTTCATCTCTGCTCGCACTATCGAAGGTGATCTGGGTGTTCTGCCAGATCACGCTCCGCTCTTTGGCGTACTAGTCGACGGTGTTGTACGTATCGACGGTGTTGATGGAACTTCCAAGGAATTTAACATTCACGGTGGATTTATCTCAATTTCAAATAACCGCGTATCAATTCTTACTGAATCAACAAACTAGCTCTTAGTTACTACTCGCGAACCACATCTGCGCCAAGTGCGCGTAATTGTTCTGCAAAATTTGGGTATCCGCGATCAACATGGAAAGCACCATCAACTGTTGTTTCGCCTTCACTGACTAGCGCTGCCAAAACAAGACCAGCGCCTGCTCTGATATCTGTTGCTTCAACGGGTGCTCCAGATAGCTGTGAAATACCGTGAATTGAGGCGTGGTGGCCGTCAACAGTGATCTGTGCGCCCAAACGAGTTAATTCATTGACGAACATAAAGCGCGATTCAAAAACATTTTCGGTAACGATGGCGTCTCCCGTTGCAATTGAATTAAGTGCAATCACCATCGGTAATAAATCTGTTGGAAAACCTGGATAGGGAAGCGTTGATACATCAATTGATTGTGGACGCGAATCCATGCGCACTCGAATTCCATCATCTGTACTTGTGATAATTGCACCAGCCGAAGTTAGCTTTTCAAGTGGTATTTCAAGATCCTGTGGTCGGGCGCCATGAATTGTTATGTCACCTTTCGTCATAACAGCAGCAAAAGCCCACGTGCCAGTAATAATTCGGTCTGCAATAGTTGCATGTGTTGCAGGGTTTAATTTCTTAACTCCCTCAATTGTTATAACTGGTGAACCAAGTCCAGTTATCTTTGCACCCATTGCAATCAAAAATTCACCAAGATCTACGATGTCTGGTTCGCGCGCAGCGTTATCAATCGTAGTTTTACCTTGTGCCAAAACTGCGGCAGTCATGATGTTCTCAGTAGCGCCAACACTTGGAAAATCTAATTCGATTGTTGCACCAGTTAAGCCATTAGGTGCTTCGGCAACAACATAACCATGTTCAATATGTGCTTTTGCACCGAGTGCTTCTAAACCTTTGATATGAAAATCTAAACCACGGGAACCAATTGCATCTCCACCAGGCAGTGCAACTTCTGCTTGGCCTGTGCGTGCAACGAGAGGACCAAGAACGTTAATTGATGCCCGCATCTTTCGAACTAAGTCATAATCCGCGCGATGTCCTGGTGTTTCAGGAACGCTAATTGTTAACTCTGAACCATTTCGCTTAACAGAACATCCCAGGCGAGTGAGCAAGTCAGACATGATGTCCACATCTGCAATATCTGGAACATTTGTAATTGTTGAAGTTCCAGGAGCCAGTAGTGATGCTGCCATTAATTTAAGAACTGAGTTTTTTGCACCAGTGATGTGAACTTCGCCGTGAAGGCGAGCACCGCCTTGGACGCGAAAACGGTCAGCGCTAGCCACCATTTCACCTCCGCTGGGATATCGGCTCAACACTCATACTTTGAGTGGTCACATCGTAACTCTCCTAATAGGCTCCACCCATGGTTCATTTAACGCGTATTTACACAAAGACAGGCGATGACGGCACAACCTCCCTCGGAGACATGAGTCGAACATCCAAAAACGATCCACGCCTTGAGGCGTATGCAGATGTTGATGAAGCTAACTCATCCATCGGCGTTGTTCTATCAACTGATGAAATCAGTGGGGACTTTCGCGCACTCTTAGTACGCATTCAAAATGATCTCTTTGATGTGGGAGCAGACCTCTGCACACCTGTTGTTGATGAACCAAAAATTGAACCTTTGCGAGTTGTTGAATCCCAAGTTGCTTACTTAGAAGCACAGATTGATAAGTTCAACGAAGAACTAGAACCACTCGAATCTTTTATTTTGCCATCTGGAACACCAGCTGCATCTCACTTACATGTTGCGCGGACAGTTACACGTCGCGCAGAGCGCCGCACATGGGCTGCAATTCACGCATTCGGTGGGGGCGTTAATCCTCTAACAGCTAAATACCTCAACCGTTTATCTGATCTTCTCTTTGTGCTTGCACGCGTTGCAAATAAAGAGATTGGCGATCAGTTGTGGGTACCAGGAGCCAACCGCTAGCGAGATTGAAAGAAGTTGCGCTTAGTTAAATCTGGCGCAGCATCGTGATGGCAACTCACTTCTACTCCACTTGCCTTAATGTTTTTGAGTAGATTGCCATCAGCATCTTTATGTTTAATACCGCTGACCAACATAATGCTTTGGATAGTTTTCGGCTTTGTTCTTTGAGCCACGGTCCGAAGCGTTCCTAAAGTTTCTTCAATCTTTCCTGTTTTAAGATCAATTCGTTCAAAGGTAGATTTTACTTCCCACCACGTGCAACCTGTTTCAGATGCAACAGCAACTGCTCCACACGCAAATTCATCGCATTCGCGTAGGTCATCTCGTAACGGTGCTTTGGATGGAGCGAAGTTATCTGATGATTCGCATTGAAGTTGCGCCGCCGTTGGAATCATTGCAAAAACTTCGCCGTTTTGTGTAAAGCCTGAAGGCGGCCAATTCTTTCCGTAACAAAGGACAGGTTGAAGGGGTGGCAATTTCTTCTTTTTCTTCTTTACGGGTTTCTTCTTAACTGGCGTCTTCTGCGCTGAAGGTTTTTTTGTTGCTTTTGTTGAGGACTCTGCCGATGGCTTAGCGCTGGTTTTTGCTGTTGGTTTTGGCGTAGATGTTGCAGCAAGGGCAGAAGTCGTTGAAAGAGTAAGAATTGAAATGAGAAATGTTGCGATGAACTTTTTCAATCTCTGCTCCACTTAAATGTTCGTATCGCGAGAAAGATTCCCGCAATGAGCCAGGCTAGCAAAATCAGGAATGTGCGTTCAGTCTCCCAGCTTCCCGCAACTTCGCGAGCCGCAAACGAATCAGGCAAGAAAACTGAACGCATACCTTGGGTCATCCACTTCAGTGGAAAAATCGCTGCGACTTGTTGCATCCAACCCGGCAGATCTGTGAAGACAAAGAAGACTCCGCTAAAGAATTGCAAAATAATGACAACTGGTGAAACAACAGCGGATGCTCCGCGTCCACTCTTTGGAACCGCAGCAAATGCAATACCAAGGGCCGTCGATGCAGCACTTCCTAGAATTATGAGCCACGTAAATGTGAGCCACTTATATGGATCTGTGGGTAATTCGACACCAAAGAAAATAATGCCTGCTGCCAATAGCAGAACCACTTGAATAGCCATGCTAACAAATACAAGAATCGATTTTCCGATGAAATAGCTGGCTACGTGCATCGGAGTTCCGCGCAAGCGTTTAAGCGAACCAAACTCACGTTCCATCGGAATAAGAATCGCTAGTTGTTGAAAGCCCGTATTCACAAGACCTGATGCAATCATTCCGGCCACGAAGTATTGGCTAAATGTGACTCCTTCAGCCAATGTGGTTTTGAAAACAGAACCAAAGATTGCAAGCAAAATAATCGGAAAAGCTAGAGTGAAGACAACAGATTCGCGTTGGCGCATGAATTGACGAATTTCTAAACCACCACGAGCAACACCTAGAGCAATTGTCGTTGGTAAAGATTTTTTGGCGCTCATTTATATTTCTCCAATCATGGAGAGGTAAATATCTTCAAGCGATGGTCGAAGTACCTGCAGCTCAGGAATCTCACCAGGAAATTGAGCCGCTAGTCGTCGCACAACATCGGTTGGGTTATCACTTAACTCTTCTTGAATGACGCCATCTGATTTCCATTGAACACGGGCTTTGGCAGAAGCGCGTCCGCCCAGTTGAGAAGGCGTAGAAACTTCAAGTATTTTTCCACGAGTTATTACTGCCACACGATCTGCAAGTGCTTCTGCCTCATCAAGATAGTGTGTGGTTAACAAAATAGTTGTTCCACCTTCACGCAAACTTTCAATCAATGCCCAAAAGGCGCGGCGAGCTTCTGGATCAAAGCCAGTCGTAGGTTCATCCAAAAACAGAAGCTCTGGTGAACCGATAATTCCGAGACCTACATCTAATCGTCTGCGCTGTCCGCCAGAGAGTGTGCGAATTAGGGCGCCACGCTTTTCATCTAATCCAACTGAGTGAATTACTTCTTCAACATCGCGCGGTGCGGAGTAATACTTTGCAAAGTGCGAAAGTGTCTCTTGAACAGTGAGATCACCGGCATCAGCAGTGGATTGCAAAACAATTCCAATTCGATTTCGCCAGATACGTGCTTGGACTCCGCGATTGGCTGGATCAAAACCGAGGACTGAAATAGAGCCTGAATCAGCTTTTCTAAATCCTTCAAGGATTTCAACTGTTGTCGTTTTACCTGCGCCATTGGGTCCAAGTAGGGCAAAGATTTCTCCCTTGGATATTGTGAGATCTATGCCATCTACGGCTTTTGTATCAGCGTAGGACTTGTGTAACCCTTGAACTTCGATGACGTTCACATGGCTACCTTGCCACAATTAGGTCAAAAGTGCGAGAAAATAGGAACATGAGCCCGCGTAAGAATTATCCCAAAAATAAGCGGCCTAAGAGTGATGATCGCGATATTGCAACGTCTAATCAAACTATTGAAGAACACACAGAAGGTTCATATGTAGTTCGCAAGATCACGGGTTCATCATCGAATAAGCCGTATAGATGTCCTGGCTGTGATCAAGTTATTCCAATGGCAACACCGCACACTGTTGCATGGCTTGAAGGTGATGAAGATGGTCGACGTCATTGGCACAACGCATGTTGGGCAAAACGTGGCGATAGAAAACCGCGCACTGAACGTACTAGAAATGCGCCTAGATATTAGTTATTAGCTATTAGTTAACCAAAGCGGCCGTTGAGCCACTTTGTTAACTTAATAATTAACTTATCGTTGCCAGCAGTGCGCTTAAAGCTTGTGAATGAGACTGGCAATTGAAAACGTGCACGAACAATTGTGCGCGCATATGTGAACTCTAAAATTCCTTCAGGTCCATGAATACGTCCATAACCGCTATCTTTCACGCCACCAAATGGAACTGATGCAACAGCTGCAAATGAAATCGTTGAGTTAATGGCAACCATTCCGCAGTGAAGTTGCGCAGCGATACGTTTGCCTTGGCGCTTAGACCAAATAGATGCACCAAGACCATAACGAGATGCGTTTGAAAGCAAAATTGCTTCATCCACGTGTTTAACGCGGTTGATAATAATCGTTGGACCAAAAGTTTCATCCTGCATTGCCAAAGAATCTTCAGGGACATCAACCAAGATAACTGGCTCGACGTAAGGTCCCTTAACAGACTTTGTGCCACCATAAATTGCTCGGCCACCACTTTTGATTGCATCTTTAATGTGTGAGGCAATGATGTCTAATTGTTTTGGCATAGTTGCTGGGCCATAGTTTCCAACACCTGGTTCGCCCGGTTTAATGTTTTGTACCGCCTCCAACATCGCGGCAATAAATTCATCTGCAACGCTTTCAACAACATAGACGCGCTCGGCGCCAATACATGTCTGGCCACCATTAGACATTGAAGACCAAATAGTGTTTTCTGCAGCGCGCTTAATATCAGCATCATGGGCGATAATCACTGGATCTTTTCCACCGCACTCGAGCACAACCGGTGTCATTGTCTTGGCGCACGTTGCTGCAACAACCATTGCAGTCTTTGTGGAACCCGTGAAGGCTAATTTATCGACGTGTGCTTCGCATAGTGCTCGACCTGTATCTCCAAGACCTGTTACACACAAGAAAATATTTGAAAATGGAGCAACTTCTGCAAATGTCCGAGAAAGCCAGACGCCAACACCTGGTGTGTATTCACTTGGCTTAAATACAACTGTATTTCCAGCTGCGAGTGCGTAAGCAATAGATCCCATCGGTGTAAAGATTGGATAGTTCCAAGGTCCAATTACTCCGACAACACCGACAGGAGAGCGCTCAACAGTTGCAGACATATTTGCCATTACTGCGCCAGGGGAGCGATGTGATGTGCGCATTACTTCTTGAGCATGACGCGCAGCCCACGCAAGATGACCCGCAGCAAGTGAAGCTTCAAGTTTTGCATCGCTAACTGGCTTACCTGTCTCCATTGAAATAAGTGCGGTGCACTCTTCAATGCGTTCCATAATTAACTTGCTCCACGCCAATAAAACTTTTCGGCGTCCGCGAAAACCGAGTGCAACCCATTTATCAGATGCAATACGAGCTTGAGCAACTGCGACTCGAACGTCTGCATCTGTATGAATCGGAAAAGTTCCGATTGCATCGCCGGTTACTGGGTAATGTGAGTCAAATGTTTTTGAACGTATAGGCATGTGCAAATAGTAGTCGGCAGATAATCCTGTTGGTAGATAAGATTGCTGACATGCCCGAACCAATACGTCCCAGCACTGTTTTACCCGCTGCGCGTACCCCTTTTGTTGTTCGTACTGAAGATGGAATTGATCTCGTCGGAGAAGTCGCTCTCACCCTTGATAAACCAACTGGTTCAATTCTGATGTTGCATCCACTTCCAACTGCTGGCGGCATGATGGATAGTCACGTATACAAAAAGGCTGCCAACAGATTGCCTTCGATGGCCGGAATCAATGTCATTAGATTCAATACACGCGGAACCACAAGTGAAGCCGGAACAAGTACAGGCCACTTTGATAACGCCGTATCAGAGCGCTTTGATGTGGAAGCAATGATTAACTATTGCTTTGATGAATTAAAAACTGAAAATCTCTGGGTAGTTGGTTGGTCCTTTGGCACAGACTTAGCGCTGAAATTCGCTCGAGACCCAAGAGTTAAAGGACTAATACTTTTAAGTCCACCACTTCGTTTTTCAACTGAAGAAGACCTGCAATGGTGGAATAACGATGGGCGTCCGGTTATTGCATTAGTTCCAGAACACGATGAGTTTCTAAAGCCTGACGAAGCGATCAAGAGATTCGCTCCTCTTAAACAAATTTCAATAATTCCAGTTGAAGAAGCCAAGCATTTGTGGGTAGGCGAGCCTGCTGTTTATCGAGTCTTAAGTGAAATAACTAAAGTGATTGCGCCACAACGATTGCCACTACCGGAAGAGATTTAAGAGTTATCCGCACGCGGATAAACAACTTCATCCAAAATCAGAATTATTGCTGCGGCAACAGGAACAGCAAGTAATCCACCGATTAAACCAAGGAGTGAAGAACCAATCAATGCTGCAACGATTGTGACTGCCCCTGGTACTTCTAGGGTTTTCTTCATGATGCGTGGAGTAACTACGTAATTTTCAATCTGCACATAAACGACGTATGTGATGAATGCAATCA